>CAYPQM010000105.1:0-24437 GCA_964412845.1 uncultured Streptosporangiaceae bacterium | reverse complement strand
CGATCCACGCGGCCGGCATCGTGCACCGCGACCTCAAGCCGTCCAATGTGATCCTCGCCGCGGACGGCCCGCGGGTCATCGACTTCGGGATCGCCTGGGCCGCCGCCGCCCCTGCGCTGACCCGCAGCGGCATCCGGGTCGGCTCCCCTCCGTTCATGGCTCCGGAACAGGCCCGTGGCCAGCCGACGACGCCCACGGTCGACGTGTTCGCGCTGGGCTCGCTGGCCGCTTACGCGGTCGCCGGGCGCCCCCCCTTCGGCTCGGACGGCGTGGTCCCCGTGCTGTACCGGGTGCTCAACGAGCCGCCGGACCTGGCTGACTGCCCACCCGACCTCCGTCCGCTGATCGAGCACTGCCTGGCCAAGGACCCGGCGCAGCGGCCGCAGCCCGCCGAGATCATCGACGGCGTCCGGGCCCGGATGGCCGGCGGTTCGCTGGCGTTCGGAAGATCGTGGCTGCCGGCGGCTCTGTCCGACGCCGCGCTCAGTCAGGGCTCAGGAAGCGCTGTGCCGGACGGGGAATGGACCTTCCCGCCCGGCGAAATCGGTCACACCGGTGCGAGCGTTCCGGAGGAGGAGACTTTCTCCGGCGAGGTGCGCGGTCCGCTGGAGAGGTCCGCTGCGGGCGCCCTGCTGACCGGGGTGCCGCGACCAGATGATCCGCCCTGGCGTGGCCGCCTGGCGTCGGCTATGCCGCCGGTCCCGGGTGCGCTTGGCGACGGCGGCCCGCCGGCCGGCGGGTACCCAGCCGGAGGACAAGAGGCCCTGGTCGCGGCCGGCCTGCCTGGGCCGCCTGGTGCCGGATCCAGTGCTGACGGACCCCCGGAGGGCCGGTCGAAGGTACTGCGGAGGACCGCGATCATCGGGTCCGCGGCAGTCCTGCTCGCGGCCGCGGCCGCGGCCGGTGTCGCCCTCCTGCCGAGCGCTGTCCGCCCGGGCACCGGGCACGGCCGTACGCTGGCCGCCCCGCACAGTTTCGCGACGCCCGGACACCGACCCCGTGTTCGCCCGAGCGGGCGGCCGACCGGCACCCGCTCGGGGCCACCTCTCGCGTCGCCGCTGTCAGGGGACCCCCTGCCGTCGAGCCCGGCCGCCGGGCCACGGCCGGGTCCGGCGGTCCCTCCCAGCACAGCGCCACCGGTGACCAGCCCGTCCACGGCGTCGTCGTCCGGCGGCCAAGCGGCCTTCGCCGGGACCTGGACCGGCACCATGAGCCAGCCCGCGTGGACGGTGACCAGTTGGACGATCGAGCTGGTCATTCCGGCGAGCGGCCGGGTTGGCAGCTACGACGCGCCGGATCTCGGCTGCTCGGGAACCCTGATCCTGGCGGCCACCGCAACCACCAGCATGGACGCGGTGGCCCGGACGACCTCGGCCGTGGCCACCGGGTGTGTGCACGCGGCCCGGCTGACCCTGACCTTGTCCGGCTCGAACGGAATCTATCTGACCTGGACGCCGGTCGGGCATCCACTGAAGGGCGGTACGGCCCAGTTGACCGGTAGTTAACCCGGCCGCCGCAGCAGGAGTCGGCATTAATGCCGCCATTTTCCGACAACGTGTAATCTCACCGGATTCATCCGGCGTCTTAGGTCACAGAGGAGGAGACGATCCGGGCCGGGTGACCCCGGCAGCCCACTGGTTTCTGGGCCGCAGCAAGCACGTCGCACGACATTAGGACAAGGTGGGGGGGAATAGCCGCATGTCCAGTTCAGTCAGGTACTCCGCGCGAACAGATTTGCGCCGACGCCAGGGAAGGCCAGAGCCTGACCCGGCGGCCCAGGCCGAAGGGCTGGCCGCGCTCATCTCCCTGGCCCAGTTATTAGCGCCCCGCACCAAGCGGATCTCACCGCCCGCCCGGCGCACATCAGGGGTGGCGGTGATCATCCCGGCCCGCGACGAGGGCGCCGATCTAGGCGACACGCTGCGCTCCCTGGCCCGCCAGACGCTGCGCCCCGACCGGATTGTCGTGGTCGTCAATAACTCCACAGATGGCACGGCCGATGCTGCCCTCAGCTATGCGGCAACTGAGGGACCGGTCATCACGGACGTCCTGGAAATGCGCGGAGTCAATCGTCACCGGAAGGCTGGCGCGCTGAACTGCGGCATCCGCTACCTTCTCCGCGACGGCGTGCTGCCGCCGGAGATCGGCTACGTCCTCGTCATGGATGGGGACACCGAGCTGGAGCCGCATTTCCTGAAACGCGCCCGGCGGGTCATCGACCGGGACAGATCCCTGGGCGGGGTGAGCGCAGCCTGCCTGGGCAAGCCGATCCAGGGCGGCACGCCCTGGCGTGATTTCCTGCTGCTTGTCCAGCGAATCGAGTATGGCCGGTTCGCGGCGACCAGGCTCCGCCACAACGTGCACACCATGTCCGGGGCCGGCTCGTTCTACCGGGCCGCCGCGCTGAACGACCTGCTGGACGTCCGCCCGGATGTCTTCGAAGAGCGCGAGAGCAATCTCGTTGAGGACTATGAGACGACGCTCGCGCTGAAGATGCTCGGCTGGCGGGTCACCAGCAATCAGGGCTGCATCGCCTACACCGATCTGATGCCCACCATGCGGATGCTGTTCGCCCAGCGGGTCCGCTGGGCGCGCGGCACGGTGGACGAGTGGCGGCGCTACGGCTGGTGCCACGCCACCTGGCTGTCGATCGCCGGCGTGATCCTCTCGGTGCCGGAGACCGGTTACGAACTGCTGCTGGGGGCCGTGCTCATGCGCGCGTTCATCTCCCGCGGTGGATATATCGACTACCACTTTCTGCCACTCGCCGCACTCTGGTCTGCCTACCAGGGGTTTTCTGTGCGGCACATGGGCTGGAAGGTGGTGATTTTCGAGATGGCACTTATCCCGGAGGCCATCTTCAACCTGATCCGGAGTTACTGGCTGACGAGATCCGTCGTCGCGTCCTATCTGGGTGGCAAGCGGGCGTGGATCTGACAAGGGGGGAAGCTTCATGGGATACACGAGTAGCGGGTCCGTGATCCTGGCGGCGGCAGGCGGCACCTATGTCGTCGGCAGCCTGGCCGCCACCGTGGTCGTGCTGGTGGCAGGCGGCGCCGCCGCTGTCATCCTCACGTCGCGGCGACGCCGACGTGACCGGCTGGCCATTCGCCGCCAGGCTTGATCACCGGTCGCTGACGGCGGGGATCATGGCACTGGGTGGTGGCGCTCGTAGAATCGGCTCATGCGGATTCGCCGATGAGCCCCAGGATCGCCACGTCGGACGTGGTCGGCCGCGCCGAGCTGCTTGACTTCGTCCGGGGCCGCCACAAGGTAGTGCTGATCACGGCCAAGCAGGACGGGTCACCGCAGATTTCGCCGGTAACAGCCGGCCTGGACGGCGCCGGCCGAGTCGTGATCTCCACGTACCCCGAACGGGCCAAGACCCGCAACGCCCAGCGCCACCCACCGGTCAGCCTCCTGGTCCTCTCCGACGACTGGGACGGCCCGTGGGTCCAGATCGACGGCCGTGCCGAGGTCCTCGACCTTCCCGGGGCCCTTGACCCGCTCGTCGACTACTTCCGGGCTATCGCCGGCGAGCACGACGACTGGGATGAGTACCGGGCCGCGATGCAGCGCCAGGGCAAGGCGCTCATCCGGGTCACGATCGAACGATGGGGACCCATCGCGACCGGCGGGTTCCCGGCCCGCCTGGCCTGAGCAAGGTTGGGCATCGTGGCCGAGTCCGGGCAGCTTGTCTCTCAGCGACGTCGCCGGAGTGGGCGGAAGAACTCGCGGATGTCTTCAGCGAGCAGGCCAGGTTCCTCCAGGGCCGCGAAGTGTCCGCCGCGGGGCAGCTCAGTCCACCGGTCGACCAGGAAGTTACGTTCGGCCAGTTCACGCGGAGGCCGGCCGGGGGGGATGAACTCATTGGCGAAGATCGCGAAACCTGCTGGCACGCCAATCCGGTCGGCTGGCCGCAACGCGCTGCCGCGGCGGTGGTGCTCGTAGTACAGCCGGACCGATGAGCCGATCGTCTGGGTGGCCCAGTAGATAGTCAGGTTCGTGAGCAGCTGCTCCCGGGTGAACCTGGACTCCACATCGCCCCCGCAGTCACTCCAGGCGCGGAACTTCTCGATGATCCAGGCGGCGAGGCCGGCCGGGGAGTCGTTCAGCCCGCAGGCCAGGGTGTCCGGCTTGGTGGCCTGGATGGCGGAGTACGCGCCCTCGGCCTGGCGCCAGTGCTCGATGCCAGCCAGGTAGTCCCGTTCGGCGTCCGACCATGGCTGCTCCGGTGTGGCCAGGCTCATGCCGCTCAGGTGGATGCCCGTCACCGATTCCGGATGGCGCAGGGCCAGCCGGCTGGTGACGCCAGCGCCGATGTCGCTGCCGTGCGCCCCGAACCGCGGGTATCCGAGGCCGTCGCGCATCAGCCGGAACCACATATCGGCGATTGTCGTGTTGACCAGGCCAGGAGCGGTGGGCTGATCCGAGAACCCGTATCCGGGCAGCGAGGTCACTACCACGTCGAACGCGTCCGCCGCCCGGCCGCCGTGCGCGGCTGGGTCGGTCAGCAACGGGATCAGGTCCAGGTGTTCGGTGAACGAGCTCGGCCAGCCGTGCGTGAGCACGATCGGCAGCGGGTCCGGGCCGCGGCCACGCTCATGGATGAAATGGATCCACAGCCCGTCCACCCGGGCGCGGAAGTGCGCGAACGTGTTGAGCGCGCGTTCGGCGGCCCGCCAGTCGAAGCCGCCGGCCCAGGTGGCGAGCAGATCGCGCAGGTAACCGGGGTCCGCGCCATAGTCCCAGCCTGCGCCGGAGACCTGGCCGGGCCACCGGCTGCGCCAGATCCGCTCGCGCAGATCGTCGAGGACGGCGTCGTCGATCTGGATGGTGAAGGGTTCTACCGGCACATCATTGCTTTGAGACACTACTAAACGATAACAACGGTGTCGGTCAGCCTGCAACCGCTATTCGCCTACACTGGTGTCGTGATCAAGCCGACCGTCGATGCTGGCGGCCCGGCCGCGGGGCCGGGGCTGGCCATCGTCGAGGAGTTCCTGAACACGCTGGACGAGCGCAGCTTCAGCCGGCGTGGCACCCGGCACACCGGCGGTGAGGAACTCAGCTCACCGGCCGCATTGTCGGCGTGGCTGGCCGCCCGGGACATGGTGCCCGCAGGTAGCCAGGTCAGCCCGGCCGACCTGGCGAGGGCCCGTGCCGTCCGGGGCGCTCTGCGCAGCGCGTTGCTGCAGCGCGCCGGCTCCGGCGCTGGCCAGTTCGCGCTGACCCGGAGCAATCTCGCACTCGAAAGCATCCCGCTGCGGGTCGAATTCGGCCCGGACGGCACTCCGCACCTGTCCGCGGCCAGTCACGACGCCGCCGGTGCTGGAACCGGTGGTGCCGGCGCCTCCGCTGGCGCCGGAGAAGCGCTCGCCGCCATCGCGGCGGCCGTCGCGCTGTCCCAAGCCAGCGGCACGTGGCAGCGGCTCAAAATGTGCGCGGCCGAAGACTGCCGCTGGGTGTTCTTCGACGGCTCACGCAGCGGCGGCGGCCGCTGGTGCTCGATGAGTGCCTGCGGCAACCGCGACAAGACCCGCGCCTACCGCCAGCGCGCACGGACCGCGATCATGGCGGATCGACGATGATGCCCAGGTTCTCGGCGATCAGTGGGGCGATGTCTATCAGCTGAGCGGTGGTGATGATGGCCCCGCGCAGCGAGTCGGGGCCGATGGTGATGCCGAGTTCCGCGCCGCGCAGATCGACCTGCCGCAGCGTCACCCCGGTGAAGTCGCACTTGCTCAGCTGCGATTTCGTGAAGACCGTCCTGGTGAGCGTCGCACCCGCGAAGTCCACGTGACGCAGCAGGCACTCGTCGAACGTCACCTCGTTCAGCGCGGCGCCCCGGAAGTTGACCGAGTCCAGCTTGCACCCATGGAAGGCGACCTTGCGCAGCCGCGCCCCATAGGCGGAGACGCCCGCGACGACGGTCCCGATGATCGTGGCCTCCAGCCAGCTCGTCTCGGCCAGGTCGACGCCGGTCAGCCGGATGTCGCGGAGCCAGACATCGTTGAACCGGCTGCGCCGGAGCTGCCCTCCCTGAACGGACACCTGGGTGAAGGCGCAGTCGAGGAATTTGGCGTTTGCCGCGCTGGGCTCGTCGAAGGCGAGCCCGCTGAACCGGACGGTGTCGTACTCTCCATGGGCGCCCAGCCCGCCCGCAGGCGGCGTCCGCGCGGCGGCGTAGGCAAGATCGGCTAATACTCGCAGTGCCATGGGTATACCACGCTCCCCCACCACCCCTCCCGGGCGGGCCCGTGGGGCCCGCCCGCCCGAGGATCGCCGCAGCCTTAGCTGAGCCGGGTCACCGGACGTGTGCTGCGCCACGCCGGGATCCCGCGGCCGCTAGCCGCCCGACGTGCTGCTGCCCGACGGCTGGCTGCCACCGGAGGGATGACTCCCGGACGGCCGGCTCCCGCCGGACATGTTCGTGCACTTGTGCTTCGCTGATGAGCTGGGCTTGCTGGACGGGCTCGTCGCGGACGGCGTCGCGGACGCCGAGTGCGTGGTCCCCGTCGTGGCCGCCGAGCTGGTCGAGGCACTGGCCATGGTCAGGCCGAGGCCCAGGCTCGCACCGAGGACACCGGCGCCGATGGCGGTGCCGATAAGTGGCCGGGTGATTCTCACAATGTTCTCCAACCGATCTGCGGGGTCCGGGGCCGGCTGGTCCCGGATCGGGCCAGGTGGCCCGTGAGAACAAGTAGGCCGGGCGAATCTTGACGGGCTCTTCGTGCCGCCTATCATTTCGCGCTGAGTGAGGACGCCTGGCTGACCGGTAACGGCCGCCGCTGGCTGGCTTCGGTCAGCGGGCTCCGGCGGCGTCGGTCAGCGCGCTGACCACCGTCGCCACCGCGGCCGGCGCGAAGAGGATCGTGTAATGGTTGACGGCGGGCACGAGGCGCGGCCGCAGCTGGGCAGCGCGCTCCCGCCAGTCGGTGACGAGCCAGTCGGGAAGCATGCCCGGCGGCTTGCCGAACATCCCTGAGGGCGCCGTCAGCAGGGTGGTGGGCCGGGTAAGCCGCTGCAGCGCGCGGGCGAACCGCTGGCCGCTGGCCAGTAGGTCCCGGCCGTCCGGACGGACCGCTGCCTCCAGGGCGCGTGACCGCAGGGCGCCCGCGGGCCCGGTCAGGTCATAGCGCACGTAGTCTTCGACGTCAGCGGTCCAGGCATCGGTGAAAGCAGGGTGCGCACGCCAGAAATCCAGGTACGCCTGCGGACTGGGATAGGTCTGGCTGAGCCGGGCGATGGCCGGGCCGAGCGAGGCATTGAGCACTTCGTCGAGGTCAGCGCCATCTGGTACCGGCAGCGGGAGGCCGCCGTCGAGGAGCACCAGGCGGCCGGCCAGGCCGGGCTCCGCGTCGTTGGCGAGCAGCGCGACATACGCGCCCATCGAATGCCCGGTCAGCACCGGATGCCCGCCCAGCTGCCTGATCGCCGCCAGCACGTCCTCGGCGTGACGGCCAAGGCCGTAGGGGCCGGGCAGCTCATTGCTGGCACCGCGGCCGCGCAGGTCAAGTGCGACCAGTGACCAGTCTTCCGGCAGGGCGCGGCCGATCGCCTGCCAGGACATCGCCGAGCCGGTGATCCCGTGGGCCGCGACGATAGTGCGCTCGCCCGTTCCCCAGCGCAGGGCCCGCAGCTCACCACCAGCGACGGAGATATCCAGCGGCTGCGGTCCCATCGGGGTCATCTGGGCACCATACCTGGCCCGCCCCGCCGGCGGGGCGGCTGATGCGGGCAGATCGCGTGCGGCACGATGAGGCGGTGACCGTGAAGCACGCCACCTCCAGTGTCTACGTCGTGTCCCGGCTGCCGGACGGCTGGCGGATCGGGCTTATCCAGCACCCGCGGTTCGGCCGGATGATGCCCCCCGGCGGCCACGTCGAGGCGCACGAATCCGAGGCCGAGGCGGCGCTGCGCGAAGTCGCCGAGGAATCAGGCCTGGCGGTGCGGCTGGCGGATGCCCCGTCCGTCCGGCGGCCCGATGGCTTCCTGCCCCGCTTGGTGGCGCCGCCCTGGTGGATCGTCGAGCATCCGGTCCCGGCCGACAATCACCTGGCTGAGCCGCATATCCATGTCGACCACCTGTACGTGGCCGAGGCCCGCAGCGCCCAGCCGGTCACGCCGCCAGCCCATCCGTTCGGCTGGTATTCGGCGGCCGACCTGGCCGGGCTGGTGATGTTCGACGACGCACGGGTACTCGCCTGCGCCTTGCTGGGCTGCCTCGACGCGGCGGATACGGACGTCGCTCCCGCGATCGTGCGGCAGCTGGGCATCGGGGCCTGACCAGGCTCCGGCGGACTTCAGCCGCCTGTCCACAGGGCACGGACGGCGTCGATGCTGTCAGCCTCGGCGGCGGGCTTGTCCGGCCGGTACCTGATCACCCGGGCAAAACGGAGGGTCAGCCCGCCCGGGTACCGGGAGCTGGCCTGCACGCCGTCGAAGGCGATCTCCACCACGAGTTCGGGGCGCACCCGGAGCACCCCGTACGCGGCGCGCGGGTCGGCCGGCGGCCGTGCCTCAGCGGGATCGGCGAGTTCCAGGAGCCGTTCCGTCTGCCAGCCGAGCACCTGGTCCGTCAGGCCTTTGAACGTCTTTCCCAGCATGACCAGGCCGCCGGTGGCCGGGTCGCGGGCCCCCAGGTGCAGGTTGGACAGCCAGCCGCGGCGCCGCCCGTGTCCCCATTCGGCGGCCAGCACGACAAGATCCAGCGTGTGCCGGGGTTTGACCTTGATCCAGTCACCGCCCCGGCGGCCAGCCGTGTATGGCGCATCGAGGGACTTCACCACCACACCCTCGTGCCCACGGGCGATCGCGTCGGCGAAGAAAGCCTCGGCCGCGGCGACGTCCGCGGTCACCAGGCGCGGGACAAGCAGGCCAGCTCCCACGACGGCCGCCATCAGGGCCTGCCGTTCGCTCGCCGGGGCGTCGATCAAGTCCCGGCCGTCCAGGTGCAGGAGATCGAAGAAGAACGGTGTCAGTGCCACCTCTGCGCGCTGGCGGTCCACGTCGACCTGACTGCCGACCCGGCCGGCGGTGACCTGGAACGGCTGCGGCCGGCCGTCTTCACGCAGCGCGACCACTTCCCCGTCAATCACCAGGGACTGCGCGCCGAGAGACCGCACCGCGTCGGTGACCTCGGGGACCCGTGACGTGATGTCGTCAAGGGTCCGGGTGAAGACGCGAACCTCGCCGGCCCGGCGGTGGACCTGGATCCGGATCCCGTCGATCTTCCATTCGGCCGCGGCGGCCGGGAGCCGCTCGAACGCCGAGGCGACGTTGGCGGCGGACGCGGCGAGCATCGGCCGCAGCGGCCTGCCGACCTGCAGGCCAACCGAGCGCAGCGCGGCGGTGGCCGCCTCGGGACCTGCGCCTGCCAGCGCCGCCTCGGCGACGGCAGGCAGCGAGCCGCCCAGCAAGTACGCCCGGCGGACCTCCGCGGTGGGCACCCCGGCCGCACCGGCCACCGCCTCCGCCATCAGGCCCGCGAGCGCGCCTTGGCGCAGGTCACCCGCGAGCAGCCGAACCAGGAATGAGCGCTCACCGGGGGTGGCCCGCTCGAAGAGTGCGGCCAGCAGCCGCCGGCGATCTGCCTGCGAGCCGGGGCCGGTGGCCGCGCCGACGGCGGCGAATACCGCGTCGGTCTCGGCCAGGGTGAGGGTCGGCTCTGCTGCCCCGGAGTCGCTGTGCGGCAGATCGCCCAGCGCCGCGTATCCCACTCCGATCTGACGCTGGCGCAGTTCGCCAGCGAGAAATGCCACGGCCACCGGGACTTCGCCGGGGCTCGCCCGGCGCAGCAGCGCAGCGATCTCGGCCACCTTGGCCCGGCGTCCCGGCACCGCGGCGACCGCGTCTGACGTGCGCACCAGCTCCTGCAGAAGCACACCCGCATTGTGCCCGACGGCACCGACAACTCGCCGCCCGGCATGCCGCGACGGGTAGCCGCCGGAGTTGCCGCGGTGACTCAGCACACTCACTGGGGTGATCGGCGGGACAGACTTTGTTAGCGGTTGCGCTTGACCGCAATAGCTACTTGGCGGTAACTTCCACGCGATTGCTCTGATGTGGCGCATGTCACCTGAAGCAGTCGTGCCCCCGACGACGGTGCCGGCCCGCACACCGCAGCCTGCCCGCACCACGAACAGTGGCAGGAGCCGCCATGAGCTCAGCTGAGAGCAGCACCCCAGAACCTGCGACCGGGCCTGTGCCGGGCCGGGTCCGCTGGCGACGTTTCGCCATCCTCTTCGTGCCCGCCTTCGCCGCCGCGGCGGTGATGATCGGGCTGACCGCGCAGGGCGTGCTGGCCGCGTCCATCTCGGTGTCGGGAAGCGCCTTCGAGGTCACGGCCAGCAAACTGGTAGCGAACGATGGCTTCGAGCAGTTCGGCGGCGTCGTCGCGGAAACCGGCGGCGCGCAGCACCCGATCGCGGTGACGGCACTGAAGTCAGCGCAGATCAGTGATCTGTGCCAGAGCGTCTCCGTGGGCGGCATCGTCCTGAAGCTCACCGCTGGTGGCGGCAGCACCCCCGTGTCCGCGAGCAACATGATCATCGATGCGGACCAGCTGTCGGGCAGCGCGGCCTTCCAGAACATTGTCATCGGCCAGGATGCGGGCACGCTGAGCGCTTCGGGGGTACCTGGCCCATCGGGGGGGTTCGGTGAGCAAGCCGACACGGCCACGTTCACCAACATCCGCCAGCACACCTGGCTGACCACGGCGGGCACCTTCACGCTGCCTGGCTTCAACCTGAGCCTCGGCAGCAGTACCTGCTAGCGATGACTGGTCCGGAAGAGGACGGGAGCTTCGCCGGGGACATCCCGGCGGAGATCCCGCCTGATGCGGAACCCGGCGCGGCGAATTCCGTGGCACCTGCCATCGGGCGGGCGCCGGGCCCGCGCGGTGACCGGGCCGTGGCTGCGTGGCGCGCGTTTCGGAGGTGGCGGCGCAGCCGCCCGTTCTGGGGCGGCCTGCTGCTGCTCCTGGCCGGGCTCGAACTGCTCGCGATCCCGCTGTTCAGCGTGCTCGCCCGCAGTTCGGTCAAGCTGGTGGTCTACATCGGCATCGGCGGCGTCTTCGGCCTGCTGATTGGCGGCCTGCTCATCGCCTGCGGCCTGCTGATCTGGTTCCACCCGGCGCAGCGGGTCTTCTACTCGATCGCCGCTGTGCTGCTCTCCGTGGCGTCGTTTATCGCGACGAACCTGGGCGGATTCTTCGTCGGGATGCTGCTCGGCCTAGTCGGCGGCTCGCTGGCCTTTGCCTGGGTTCCGGGCCGCCGCCGGGAAAGCGGGCACCGCCGGCCGGCTGGCCGGCCTGACCAACCCCCAGGGAGCCTGGACGTGGTGCTGGGCGACTCACCCGCAGGCGGTGGGCCAGGCCGGGGCAGCACGACGCTGGCCTTCGCGCTGGCGCCCTTCCTCCTGCTCGGCCTGGTGGCGCCGGGTCACCCGGTCAAGTCGATGCAGCCCGCCGGGGCGGGCATCAAGTGCATCATCTACATCCCCATCCTGTGCCCGCCGCCGTCCCCGTCCCCGCCGGCGAGCCCGGCGCCGTCAGCGAGCGCGAGCCCATCCTCGCTGGCATCGCCGGAAGCTACCCCCTCGCCGTCGGCCGGTGCGACGTCGGCGGCCGGCTCGCCGTCCCCGACGCCGAGCCCGAGCTCCACGGAGAAGGCCTCGGCGATCAAGGCGGCGGCGCCTGCCCTGACGGTCACCGGGGCACAGTTCACCCTGGTCACCGGGTCAGCCTTGCTGGTGGGCACGGCCTACCACGGAGTCGCCCAGGTGCCCACGTCCGGCGGGGGGACCGTGGCGATGATGAAGTTCACCATGAGCTCGCTGACGCTGGACGGCAGCCCTACGCTCAGCGTCACCCAGGGCGGAACGAGCGCGCAGACCAGTGGCTCGTCGATGACCTTCACCGGCAACGTGGTGCTTTACGCCACGAAACTATCCGGCGACCTGCTGGGCATCCCGATAACGATCACGCCGGACAGCCCGCTGGCGACGATCTTGCAGCTGCTCAAGTCGGTGACTCCGCTGGTGCCGCTCACGCTCACCCATGTGACCACCGATCAGCCGTATATCTCCACGAACTCACTGCAAGTTCCCGGCTTGCAGGTCAGCCCGCGCTGACTCTAGCCGGTCAGCCCGCGCGGCCTGGGCCTCGAACTGGCCGCGGGTGGCCGAGCACGATGCCGGCCCCGCGCCGGTCACCCCGCGCCTCAGGGCGTGCGTACCTGCCCGTTGACATCGGCCGTCTCCTCGTCCGCCGTCTGGCGTCCGCCGGCGGGGGCGGTTGACGCTGTCGCAGGTTCACCTGGACCGTGTGGCTTGGTCACGAAGGCTGGCCCGCGGCGGCTGCGCAGGATCGCCGCGGCCACGCTGCCCGCGGCGAGCATCACGGCCCCGGCCACGACTTTCGGCCAGCGGCGGCGGCGGGCCGGCTCAGCCGGTTCCATCCGGCGCGCGGTGGCGGTCAGCATCGCCGACACCTTGGGCGCGACCCGCTCCTCCAGCGCGTGCCCGGTGCGTTCCACCCGCGGCGCGGCCCACACCCTGGCGTCGTGCACACCCTGCTTGGCCGTCACCCGGGCGCTCTTAGCGAGCGGAGTGACCTGCGTGGCGGCCCGGCGGGCCTGCCGCCGGGCGCTACTTGCCCCGGCTTTGGCTGCCGCTTTGGCGTCTTTCGCCGCATCTTTGGCGGCGGCTTTGGCGTCTTTCGCCCGCACTTTGGCTGCGGCCCTAGCATCTTGCCTGGTCATTTTCAGGGACACCATGTACCTCCCCATGTAAGCTCCCGCCCGTCTCACTTCCCCCGGCGACCATGCTCAACCATTTACCGGCCTGCTTCGTGGCATACACCTGAGCGTGCCAGGATGTTCAGGTAGCGGGAACTGCGGGCAGCGGGTCGCCACCGCCGCGACGGTTCGTGCGAGGATGCCAGCCATGACTAAGACGCTTACCGCGACACTGCGGACCACCGAGGGACCGATAGTGGTCCGGCTCTTCCCGGATCACGCTCCGAAGACCGTCCGGAATTTCGTCGAGCTCGCCGAGGGCCAGCGCGAGTGGACCGATCCGCGCACCAGGAAGGCCAGCACGGCCAGGCTGTATGACGGGACGATCTTCCACCGCGTGATCCCCAACTTCATGATCCAGGGCGGGGACCCGCTCGGCACCGGGACCGGCGGCCCCGGCTACAAGTTCGCTGACGAGTTCCACCCCGATCTCTCGTTCGACCGGCCCTACCTGCTGGCCATGGCCAACGCGGGGCCGGGTACCAACGGCTCCCAGTTCTTCATCACGACCGTGCCCACCGCGTGGCTGACCCGTAAGCACACGATCTTCGGCGAGGTCATCGAAGGCACCGACGTAGTGGACCGGATCGTTGCGGTGGCCACCGGCGCCGGGGACCGCCCGGTCAAGGACGTCGTTATCGAATCGGTCGAGATCGAGGGTTCCGATGACGTAGCGGGATCCGCGGGCTGATCCATGGACGTCCCCCCAGCGCCGGGCGCCGATAGCGGCGCGAGCGCTCCTGCCTGCTACCGGCACCCGGACCGGGAGACGTACCTGTCCTGCGTCCGGTGCGGCCGTCCCGCCTGCCCCGATTGCCTCCGCTCGGCCCCGGTCGGCCAGCAATGCGTGGAGTGCGTCAAGGAAGGCAACCGGGACGTCCGCACGCCGACCACGGTCTTCGGCGGCCGGGTGGTGCTGTCGGGCGCCGTGGTCACCTGGGTCATCGTCGGCCTGAACGTGCTCTTCTACCTGGCCGAAGCGGTGTACCCACGAATTGTCGACTACCTGGCCATGGTGTCCAGGGCCTATGACCCGACGATCAACCAGGTTGTGGGGGTCGCGCACGGGCAGGCGTACCGGCTGATCACATCCGCGTTCCTGCATGAGCCGGGCCTGGGCGGACTCGGACCGGCGCACATCATCTTCAACATGTGGGCGCTGATCGTGGTCGGTCCTTCGCTGGAGCGGCTCCTCGGCCCCCTGCGTTTCCTGGCCGTCTACCTGCTGAGCGCGCTGGGCGGCTCAGTGCTCTTCTACTTCCTCGCCCCGGCGGGTGAAGTAGCCCTGGGCGCGTCAGGCGCGATTTTCGGCTTGTTCGGCGCGTACTTCGTGGTGTCCAGGCGGCTGCGGCTGGACACCCGGGGAATCGTGATCCTGATCGGCCTCAACCTCGTGATCAGTTTCGTGTTCAGTTCTGCCATCGCCTGGCAGGACCACGTCGGCGGACTGGTCGCCGGCGTGCTGCTCACCGCAGCCTACGCCTACGCGCCCCGCCAGCAGCGGGCCCTGGTCCAGGCCGGCGCCACCGTGGCCGTGCTCGCCGTGCTGGTCATCGCCGTGTTGTCGCGGAACAGCCAGCTCGCGGTGTCCGCGCTGGGCTGACCTGTCCCGTCGGCTGATCAGCGCTGGGCTGGATCAGCTTCGGCTGATCAGCGCCACTTGGTGGACAGAACCACCCCGGAGATGATGAAACCGAACCCGATGACCAGGTTCCAGTCCGACAGCGCAGCGATGGGCAGGCTGCCCTGCGTGACATAGAAAAGCGCGATCCAGACCAGCCCCAGCACCAGGCTGCCCAGCATGGTAGGGACCAGCCAGCGCGGGCTGACCTTGCTCCGGGCTGGTCTGGGTGGCGGGGTGTAGACCGCCTTGCTTCTGACGCGGGACTTAGGCACGGTCGCTCTCCTGGTCTGGGCCGTTCACGCACTCGGCCCGAGTGTAACGCCGGAGGCGGCATGCCCGACTTGCTCGTGAGGGCTTGCGCCGTCGCCCCCGAGCGGAGCAAGCCCTCCTGCATGGGAAATCAGGGCATGTCACCTGCGCTTCAGCCCCCGCCGCCGCCGCCCCCGCCGGTCGCCGTGGCGGTAGGCGTGGGCGTTCCGCTTGCTGTCGGTGTGGCCTGCGGGGTGGTCGGCGTGGTCGTGGGCGCGGCCGCGGCCACGAAGATGGTCACCGCTGACCCCTTCGGCGCGGTGCCATTGGCCGGCTGCTGCTGGAACACGGTGCCTGGAGTGGAGTTGGCCGGCCCGGCTTCCGTCTTGACCTGCACGGTGAACCCGGCCGCCGTCAGGATCGACTGCGCGGTCTGCTCCGGGTCGCCGATGACGCTGGGCACCGGGACCCCGCCGCCGGACACCCAGATGGTGACCGTGCTGCCCGGCGCCACCGCCGTGCCGCCCGGCGGGGACTGCCGTACCACGGTCCCGGCGGGCTTGGTCGAGTTCTGATCCTGGTTCACGTTCACCCGGAAGTTCTTGTTCTGCAAATTATTCTGCGCGGTTGTTTCCTGCTCACCCACGACGCTCGGCACCTTGACCCGGTGCGGCCCGGTTGACACGTACAGCGTCACCCGGCTATTCGCCGGGACCTTATCGCCGAACGGCGGGTTGGTACTGATCACTATGTGCTTGGGCACGGTCGTCGACGCTTGCGGCACGACCTTGGACTGCAGCCCTGCTCTGGCGATCGCCGCCTCGGCCTTGGTCTGGCTCAGTCCCACGACGGGCGGCACCGCGTACGTCTTGCCTCCACCGCTGAACGCCAGGTAGGCGACCAGCGCGATGATGAGGGCCGCCACGCCGCCCAGGATCCACCAGAGCGTCTTGCGCCGGCTGCTGCCGCCGCCCGCGTACCCGCCGTCCGGCGGCCCGTACTGGTACGGCGGGATCGCGCCGGTCCGGCCGTCCGTCGAGGCGGGGCCCAGCCGCTGGGTGCTCGGGAACATCTCGAGGTTCTGCGGCGGTGCGGCGACCGGCACGCCGGACAGGGCGCGCTGGATGTCGGTGCGCATCTCAGCCGCGGACTGGTACCGGTCCGCCGGATCCTTCGCCATGGCCTTCAGCACGATCGAGTCGGCCCAGCTGGGGATCTCCGGATCCACCCGGGACGGCGGGACCGGGTTCTCCCGGACATGCTGGTACGCGATCGCCACCGGGGAGTCACCGGTGAACGGGGGCCGCCCGGTGAGCAGTTCGTACAGCAGGCAGCCGGTGGAGTACAGGTCGCTGCGCGCGTCCACCCGCTCACCCCGGGCCTGCTCGGGGGAGAGGTACTGCGCGGTCCCGATGACCTGGGCGGTCTGCGTCATGGTGGCCTGGGCGTCGCTGACCGCCCGGGCGATGCCGAAGTCCATCACCTTGACCTCGGCCGACCGGGTCAGCATGACGTTGGCCGGCTTGATGTCGCGGTGCACGATGCCGTGCCGGTGGCTGTAGTCGAGGGCCCGCAGCACGCCGTCGGTGATCTCCAGGGCCCGCTCCGGCAGCAGCCGGCGGTCTTCCCGGAGCAGATCGCGCAGGGTCCGGCCGTCCACATACTCCATCACGATGTACGGGACGTTCTCCGGCCCGGCCATGTCCTCGCCGGTGTCGTACACCGCGATGATCGAGGGGTGGTTCAGCGATGCGGCGGACTGCGCCTCGCGGCGGAATCGCGCCTGGAACGTCGCATCCCGGGCCAGGTCCTCGCGGAGGGTCTTCACCGCGACAACGCGGTCAAGGCGAATATCGCGCGCCCGGTACACCTCAGCCATGCCGCCCCGGCCGACGACACCGTCGAGCTCGTAACGGCCGCCGAGGAGGCGGGACTGTATCATATCTGGCACGTCAGTAACCGTCCTGCGTCGTAGTCGTCGCCCGGGCCGGACGTGGGTCCCGTCCCATGGTCTCGGCTTGTCTGCGGTACCGCATCGCTCTCATTTCACGGATCTCGCGCGGCCGGCTCATTGTCTCGCCAGGGAGGCGAGGTAGGCCTGGATGACCTTGACGGCGATAGGCGCCGAGGCGTCGGCCCCTTGGCCGCCGCCCCTTACCACGACGCCGACAGCTATCTTCGGGTTGCTGGCCGGCGCGAAGCCGGTAAACACCGCGTCGTCCAGGCCTGTGTTGTTGATGCCGTTCTGTGCCGTTCCGGTCTTCCCGGCGATGTCGAGGTTCCCGATATCCGCCGTGGCGTGGGCCGTGCCCGCCGGCGACTGCACCACGCTGATCATCAATTGCTTAACGTTTGCGGCCACCTCCGGGCTCACCGTCTGGCTCAGTGTGGTCGGGTTGGCTGTGACCAGCGAGGCCAGGTCCGGTGCGGTGACCTTCTGCACCATGTAGGGCTTCATCAGGGTGCCGTTGTTGGCGATGGCCGCCGAGAACATGGCTTCCTGCAGCGGTGTCACCGTGTCGTTGTACTGGCCGATCGCCGAGTAGGCGGTGAATGCGGGGGTCGAGACGGGCGGGTAGTTGCTCTGCGCGACCGGCAGCGGGATCGTCAGGTTCGGGTCGTTCATGCCGAACTTGACCGCCTGCGAACGCAGGGCTGCCCCGCCGAGGTGCATGCCCAGGTCGCCGAACACGGTGTTACAGGACACCGTTAACGCGTAGATGAGCGGCACCTTGCCGTTGCCGGTCGGATTGCTCCCGTCGTTGCACCCTTCACCGTCGAAGTTGATCAGCTTGTTGCTGGTGTCCGGCAGGGTGAGGCTGGTCGGCGCGAATACCCGGGTGGTCGGCGTGTATTTCCCGGAGGAGAACGCGGTCGAGCTGGTCACGATCTTGAATGTGGATCCGGGCGGGAAAGTATCGTCCAGGGCCTTGTTCCGCAGCGGCTGGTTCGGGTCCGCGAGCAGCTTCTTGTCCACCTTGATGAGCTGGGTGCCGTTGAAGGTGGCCAGGTCATTGGGATCGAAGCTCGGATAGGACGCCAGGGCCAGCACGGCGCCGGTCCTCGGGTCCAGCGCCACGACGCCGCCCTGCAGGCCCATCGCCTTGAGCCCGTCGTACGCCGCCTGCTGGGCCGCGGAATTGATGGTGAGCTGGACCCGGGCTCCCTTCTTGGGCTTCCCGGTGATCATGTCGACCAGGTTGTGCACGGCCAGCGCCGGATCCGACCCGGACAGCAGCCGGTCCTCGGCCTGCTCGATGCCGGTTGCGCTATAGATCGAGTCGTAGCCGGTCACTGGCGCGTATACGGTCCCGTCGGGGTAATAGCGCTGGTACTTGTAGATGCCCTTGACCGGGCGGGACTCCGCGATCGTCTTGTTGTCCGCGGTGACGATGGAGCCGCGCTGGTACTGGAACTGCTGGGAGAAGGTCCGGGAGTTGCCGGGCTTGTTCGCGAGGTTGTTCGCCGCGAACCCCTGCAGGTAGTTCGCGTTGGCCAGCAGCAGCACGAACATGACCAGGCAGGCCAGCGAGATGCGGCGGAGGGCGCGGTTCATCCGGCTCTCACCACCTGCGTCATCCCCTCGTCCTGGATCGGCTGCGGAGCGGGTCGTCGCGCGGTGTCGCTGATCCGCATCAGCAGGGCGATCAGCATCCAGCTGGCGACCAGGGACGACCCGCCCTGGGACAGGAACGGGGTGGTGATCCCGGTCAGCGGGATCAGCCGGGTAACCCCGCCGACGATCACGAAGACCTGCAGCGCGAGCACGAAGGCGAGGCCGCCGGCCAGCAGCTTGGAGAAGGGGTCGCGGACCGCGATAGCGGCGCGCAGCCCGCGCTGGACGATCAGCCCGTAGATGATCAGGAGCGCCATCAGCCCAGTGACGCCCAATTCCTCGCCGAACGCGGTGATGATGAAGTCGCTCTGCACCAGCGGAGTCCAGTACGGCTGTCCCTGGCCCAGCCCGCGGCCCAGGACGC
Source organism: uncultured Streptosporangiaceae bacterium (assembly GCA_964412845.1). Lineage (GTDB taxonomy): Bacteria > Actinomycetota > Actinomycetes > Streptosporangiales > Streptosporangiaceae > JAWWPY01. Next base: position 5,784 of record CAYPQM010000105.1, on the reverse strand, counting down.
CGCCGAAAGTCATCCCGTACAGGCCTTCGGCGAGCTGATAGGACGACACGCAATGGTGCTGGGTGGCCGGGTTGCAGAATACGTTGGCCGCCGAGTACGGATCCTGCCAGGCTTTGAAACGCGCACCGACGTGGTTGAACAGCTTGCTGGCCGTGAGCGAGCCGAATACGAAGAGGCCAACCCCGATCAGCAGCCAGGACGTGCGCTGCGTGGCCACGTAGATCATGACCACGAACAGGCCGAAGAACAGTGCCGACGTTCCGATGTCGGTCTCAAAGACCAGGACCAGGAGGCTGGCCCCCCACGCGATGAGCACCGGCCCGAGGTCACGGGCCCGCGGCAGGTCGATGCCCAGGACCCGCCGCCCGGCGAGCGCGAGCACGTCCCGCTTGCTGACCAGGTAGCCGGCGAAGAACACGGCCAGCGCCAGCTTGGCGAACTCGCCGGGCTGGATGGAGAAACCGCCGATCGTGATCCACACCTTGGCGCCGTTGATCTCGCTCAGCGACGCGGGCAGCACAGCGGGGATGACGACGAGCGCCAGGCCGATCGCGCCCAGGGTGTAGGTGTAGCGCTGCAGTGTGCGCGGCTGCCGGACCAGGGCGAGCACCACCACGAAGGCAACGATGCCGACGGCGCTCCACATCACCTGGAAGGCCGTGGTCGACGAGCTCATCGTAGAGATCTTGGTCCCGGCGTTCCCGGCCCGCCCGGACTCCTGGAGACGGTAGATCATCACGATGCCCAGGCCGTTCAGCAGCGCGGCGAGCGGCAGCATCAGCGGGTCCGACCAGGGTGCCAGGCGGCGCACGGCCAGGTGAGCGGCGCCCACGATGACCGCGAACGAGATGCCGTAGGTGAACATCCCGGCCGGTACCTTGCCGTTCAGCCCCAGCCCGACGCTGGCGTACGCGAACATGACGACGACCAGCACGAAAACGAGCATGGTCAGCTCGGTCCGGCGCCGTCCCCGGGGCATGGCCACAGGGACGGCCGGGGCGTCGGCCGGGGTGATCGATCCCACTGGCTCACCCGGCTGACCCGGAGGGTTGGTGAGAGTACTCACGGAGATCCCCCGGTTCCCGGGACCGTGCTCGCGGTCACGGCTGGGCAGTCCGCCGGGATGGTGGGCTTGGGGGGCTTCGGGACGAGCTTGCCCTTGACCTTCTTCGGCTTGATGTTCTGCCACTTCGCCAAGGCGGCGTAGGCGTTCTGGCAGCGCTGGTAGTCGCTGCGGATCCGGCCGACGATCCGCTGCGCGTCAGCCAGCCCGCTGGCCGGGATCGTGGACCGGACGGACTGGACGTCGATGCTGGGAATCATGGCCAGCGGGATGCCGGTCTGCCGGTATACCTTCGACAGGCTCACCCAGGCGAGTTTCGGCGTGATGCCACGGTAGACGACGACCTTGCCGCTGTCCGCGCCCACGTAGTACTGGCTCTGCGTGTAGCGCCACCCTGCGTAGGCTCCGCCGACGATCAGGATGACCAGGACCGCGAGGGCCGAGGTGACCAGGGGCCAGCGTCGCCGGCGCGGCATGTCCTCGTGGTCGCTCGGCGCGCGCGGTACCGGGTCGTCGTGGGCGATCGCGACCGCGATGGCGGCCTGCGGCGCGGTCTGGGTGAGCAGGTGGGCCCGCCCGGCTGGGCTGTCGCTGTGCAGTGGGAGCCGGCCGGTGCCGTTGGAGGCGGCCCCCACGACGACCGACACGTCGCTGGGCGGCAGCGGCGCGGTGGCACTGTCCACGACGTCCGCGACGATGCAGGTGATGTTGTCCGGGCCGCCGCCCCTGATGGCCAGCTCGATGAGCTGCAGGACGACCTCGTCTAGGTCGCCGACCGTGGCCAGCGTCGTGTGCAGGGTCTCCTCGCTGACCACCCCGGACAGGCCATCCGAGCAGAGCAGGTACCTGTCGCCCAGCCTGACCTCGCGCAGCGACAGATCGGGCTCGACGTCGGCCCGGCCGTCCAGGGCCCGCAGCAGCATCGAGCGCTGCGGGTGGGTGGCCACGTCATCGGGACTGATCCGCCCCTCGTCGACCAGCGTCTGGACCAGCGTGTGGTCATGCGTGATCTGGTGGAACTCGCGGCCCCGCAGGAGGTAGGCCCGTGAGTCGCCAATGTGGCACAGGGCCATCCGCGACCCGGACCAGAGCATGGCGGTCAGCGTGGTGCCCATGCCCTCGATCGCGGGATCGGCGGCGACCATGTCGTGCAGCGCATGGTTCGCCTCGTTCACCGCGTCGGCGAGCTTGTCGAGGAGGTCGTTGCCGGGCCCGTCGTCGTCCAGCCGGGCGATCGCGGAGATGGCGGCGGCGCTGGCGACCTCGCCCGCGGCATGGCCGCCCATGCCGTCCGCGACGGCCAGCAGGCGCGGGCCAGCGTAAGCGGCGTCCTCGTTCCCCTCACGGAGGAGACCAACGTCTGAGCGGATCGCGTACCGCAGTGCAAGTGTCATCTGCGCAATTCCAGAACGGTCTTGCCGATGCGGATCGGCACGCCTGCCGGCACCGGTGTCGGCTGCGTTACCTTCTGACGGTCAAGGTACGTGCCGTTAGTGGACCCGAGATCCTCGACGATCCACTGACCGTCCTGAGGAAATAGCCGGGCATGTCGGCTCGAAGCGTAGTCATCGTTAAGCACGAGCGTGGCATCATTCGCCCGACCAATGGTGATTTGCTGGTCGGTGAGCCCCAGGCTGGTGCCAGCGAGGGCACCGGCCGTGACCAGCAGGCGCTGCGGCTCGCCGCGCCCGGCCCGCTGGGACCGGGGTGGCTTGGCGGGCCGGGCGCGCGGCGCCTGCTGGCGCCGCTGTTTGCGCGGGGACGTGGAGGGCCCGAACAGGTCCGTGCGAACCACGCCCACCGCCGCGATGACGAACAACCACAGGACCGCAAGGAACGCGAGCCTGACGAGGGTGAGAGTGAGCGCGTTCATCGGATCATCTGTCCTCGGGGTGGCCGTGGCCGTGGCCTGTGCTGGTTCTTCGGTCAGTCTTATCCCTGCCGGGTCTCAATAGATGCCGTCTCTGCGGAACACCAGGGTTGTCCGCCCCAGCGTTACTTGTGTGCCGTCGGTTAGCGACACCCGCCGGACCGGCTGCCCGTTCACGAAGGTGCCGTTGGTGGAGCCCAGGTCGACGAGGACCACATCCCCGTCCTCCACCCGGAGCTCGGCGTGGTGCCGTGAGACGCCGGGGTCAACCAGGCGCAGATCGCAGTCGGTACCCCGGCCGAGCATTGTCACGGGTGCGTTCAGTTCGTAGGTGCGCTGGGTGTTGCCGTCCGCCCCCGGCTCCGGTCCCGACACGAGCAGTCGTGGCCGGCCGCCCGTGGAGCCTGATGCTGGTGCCCTGGGCAGGTCACTGGTGGGCCTGCGGATCTCACCGCCTTCGACCGTGGTGCCCCGGATTACTCCGGAGCGGATCCGGAAAGTGCCCGTGGTCAGGTCGGGGACGCCCTCGAACCGCATCCGCACCGGCCCGACGAACGAGTAGCCCTGCTCACGCGCGTGCTCACGGGCGAGCGTGGCCAGCTCGATGCCGAGGTTGTCGGCGTACACCTCGAGCCGCTCGAAATCACTGTCGGCCAGTTCCACCACGAAATCGTTAGGCACAAGGGTCCGGCCCTGCGCCACGATCGCGGCACGGTCATCCATCTCGCGCTGCACCGCGCTGGCAACCTCGACCGGTTGCAGCTCGGACTTGAACGCTCGCGCGAAGGCACCCTCCACCATGCCCTCGAGCCTGCGCTCGAAGCGCTGAAGAACTCCCACCCGGGTACCTCCTTCCCGTATCCGCATCCGATGGTATCGGCGGCAGGGGGCAGGTCGAAGACGTGCTAACCTGACTCCTTGCCTAGGGCGGGTGGCGGAACGGCAGACGCGCACGGTTCAGGTCCGTGTGTCCGCAAGGACGTGAGGGTTCAAATCCCTCCTCGCCCACCAGGTCTTCTGGCCTGCCAGCTTATGCGCACGGATCGGTATCCGTCGCGGCATCAGGCCACGTGGTGGCCTACGGCGCGGTCTAAGGCCCGTGGCTCGCGCCGAAAACCATGCCCGAATAATTACCTTCGGGAACGGCCGCGGGCCCGGACTGGTGCCTGACGGTGGCATTTCTCGCTGAGCGATGCCGAGCCCGGGGGCCCATGGCGGGCGCGGCAAGCCGGATCGGGCCAGCGTGGCAACCCGCAACCAACTCGTAATGCGGCCGCCCCGGCTCACGCTGGCCGGAGGCAGATCGGGAAGGGCTGCCGAGAACGTGCGAGGGTCCGCGGCCGGGCGGATGCTACCCGGACTCAGTGCGGGTCGACCTGGGCGGGGCCGGCCCTGGTCGCGTGGCCCGAGCACGATCTCTTCCGCCTCGCTGAGGTGTCGGATCATCTCCAGGCGACCCGGTCAGGATCCGCCGCCGCCACCGCGTCGCAGAGTTCCTCGTGCTGACGTGGTCCCGGCGCAGCGGACGCTCCTGTCGCGGAGCACCGCGGCGGCCTGTTGGCTTGTCCTGATTGGCCAGGCCTGATTAGTCAGGGCACGACGATGACGGGGCAGTGCGCGTGCCGGGCCAGCCAGCCGGGAACCGAGCCGGCCACGTGATGCCAGACGCGTTCAGGGGCCCCGATGACCAGGGCGTCCGCGCTGAACTCCCGGGCCGCGGCGGCGAGCTCCCGGGCCGGGGTGCCGCGGCGGGTGAGCACCCGCACGTCCAGGCCGACCCGGTCGCAGACCTCGTCGAGTTCCCGGAGCAGCCAGCGCTGCATTTCCTCGGCGTCCCGGCCCGCACCGATGACCTGGCCGGTCAGCGGCTCGCAGTAGACACCGGGCGAGCAGATGTACGTGACCAGCAGCGGCCGGCCCAGCCGCCTGGCCATCCCGGCGGCGTAGGCGAGCGCGTGGCGGCTCGACTGTGACCCGTCGTAGCCGACTACCACCGGGTGGTCGAGGTCGCCGGACGGGATCGGCAGGGGCGCCGGGTCCCTGCGGCGGCCGGGGCGACCCGGCCCGGCAGGCTGACCCTGGGGTGGATGAGGCTCTGCCTGGTCCATGGCTTCGCGTCCTTGTGAGTCCATGCTCCGCGCACCGGAGGCACTACCCAAAATATGTTAGTTTCGCTCAAGCAAATAACCTAGCCAGGCGGGTAGGGCTTCCTGGAGTGGCCCGGACCGCGCTGGAATGGCCCGGGCCATTCCAGCGCGCGCCGCGTCACCGCCCCGCCTCGGGTCATCATGTCCTCTCCGTCCGGCCTCGCCTGCCGCGGCCGCTTTGCCTCCGGCCGCAGCAGTCTCCTGAGATGAGGATGCACGCGTCAGCCCTTCCGGGGAAGGGCTTGCCGGGTTCCGGGGAACGGCTGATCGCGCCGCGGGGAGCGGCAGAGCGTGTTCGGCGCGGCCGTGGGCGCAGCGGGCACGGCCAGGAGCGAGGCAGAATTGGTCTTGTGCCGGAACTTCCCGAGGTCGAGTCGCTCGCTGTCTACCTGCGTGAGCGGGTAGCCGGACGGGTCGTCGACCGGGCCGACAGCGCGGCCATCTCGGTGCTCAAGACCTACCGGCCGGACCTCACCGCGCTGCGGGGCCGGGTTATCGACACCGCGCAGCGGCACGGCAAGTTCCTTGACCTGGTGGCATCGGACGCGGCAGCCGGGACCGAGCCGCTGCATCTGGTCATGCACCTGGCCAAGGCAGGCTGGCTGCGCTGGCGGGAGAACCTGCCCGCCGAGCCACCTCACCCGGGTAAGGGTCCGCTTGCCTTCCGGCTCCGGTTCACTGACGGGGCAGGATTCGACCTGACC
>CAYPQM010000104.1:0-24586 GCA_964412845.1 uncultured Streptosporangiaceae bacterium | reverse complement strand
AGCGGTCACAGACCTTGCATCTGGGAAGATAGCCAAGTAACCCACGGGGCAGCCACGACCGGCCTGGGCAGGCAGGGCAAGATCAGACGCAGGGACCGGCCGAGGCGACGCGCCCGGGCCGCGAGACGAGGAGGCAGGTGTGACGCCAGCCGAACGTCGGCAGGAGCGGCCGCCGGTCATGACCGACGTGGCGCAACTGGCCGGAGTCTCCCATCAGACCGTGTCCCGGGTACTCAACGACCATCCCAATGTCCGCCCGCGGACCAGGGAAAACGTCCTCGCCGCGATCAGCCAGCTCGGGTACCGGCCGAATGCCGCCGCCCGCACGCTGGTCACCAGGCGCACCCATACCCTCGGCGTGATCAGCTTCGACACGACGCTCTACGGGCCGGCCTCGATGCTGTACGGCATCGAGCGAGCCGCGCAGGACACCTTCTTCGTCGCCATCGCCAGCCTGCCCGCGCTCGACCGGCGTTCGGTGCTCGACGCGGTGGACCGGTTCGTCGGCCAGGGCGTCGAGGGGATCATCGTGATCGCGCCGCAGACCTCCGCGGTCGCCGCGCTCGGCCACTGCCCGGGTAACGTGCCGCTGATCGCCGTGGGCTGTGGCACCCACGCACCGCTGACGTCCGTCGCGGTGGACAACACCGAGGGCGCGGCCAGCGCCACCCGGCACCTGCTCGGGCTCGGCCACCAGACAGTGCACCACGTCGCCGGGCCCACCAGCTGGCTCGATGCCCAGGAACGCGCGGCCGGCTGGCGGCTGGCGCTGGACGCGGCGGGGGCCCCGGTGCCTGACGTCCTGGCCGGCGACTGGTCCTCGGCCTCGGGCTACGAGATCGGCAACCGGATCGCTGAGGACGACGAGGTCACCGCGGTGCTGTGCGCCAACGATCACATGGCCCTGGGCTTGCTGCGCGCACTGGCCGAGCACGGCCGCCGGGTGCCGGGCGACGTCAGCGTGGTCGGATTCGACGACATCCCGGAGTCCGCGTACTTCCTGCCGCCGCTCACCACCGTGCGGCAGGATTTCGGCGAGCTCGGCCGGCGGGCCCTCGGCACACTCGTGGACATGATCTATGAGCGGGCCCCAGCCGTGTCGCCCGAGCCGGTCATCCCGCAGTTGGTCGTGCGAGCCAGCGCCGGCCCGCCGCGTCGGTAGTGAAAAGGGAGTACACAGGGTGAAACGGGTTGACTATGGCTGTTAGCGCTCACAGCGGGGACAATTACGTCATCGGGGTTGATTTCGGCACATTGTCCGGCCGCGCGCTGGTGGTGCGGGTCAGCGACGGCGCCGAACTTGGCTCGGCCGTCCACGAGTACGCCCATGGGGTCATGGACGCCAGGCTGGCCGCGACCGGTGAGCCGCTGCCACCGGACTGGGCGCTGCAGGACCCGGAGGACTACCGCGATGTGCTGCGCACGGCCGTGCCGGCCGCGGTGGCCGCGGCCGGAATCGACGCCACCCGGGTCATCGGCATCGCGACCGACTTCACCGCCTGCACCGTGCTGCCGACGACCGCCAGTGGCACCCCGCTCTGCCAGCTGCCCGGCATGGCCGGCCGGCCGCACAGCTATCCCAAGCTCTGGAAGCACCACGCCGCCCAGCCGCAGGCGGACCGGATCAACGCGCTGGCCCACGAGCGCAACGAGCCGTGGATCGCCCGCTACGGCGGGAAGATCTCCTCGGAGTGGCAGTTCGCCAAGGCACTCCAGTTGCTGGATGAGGACCCGGAGATCTACCAGCAGACCGAACGCTGGATCGAAGCGGCCGACTGGATCATCTGGCAACTGTGCGGGACCGAAACCCGGAACGCCTGCACCGCCGGCTACAAGGGCATCTGGCAGAACGGGCACTACCCAGCCGGTGATTTTCTGGGCGCCCTTGACCCGCGGTTCGCCGGCTTCGCCGTCGGCAAGCTGGCCCATCCCATCTCCCCGCTGGGCGCCCGCGCCGGGTCGCTGACCGCCCAGGCGGCCGGGTGGACCGGGCTGCCCGAGGGCATCGCGGTCGCGGTGGGCAACGTGGACGCGCACGTCACGCCGCCCGCCGCGGACGCCATCGCGCCCGGCCAGATGGTCGCCATCATGGGCACCTCGACCTGCCACGTGATGAACGGAGCCCAGCTCGCCGAGGTACCCGGCATGTGCGGGGTGGTGGACGGCGGCATCGTCGCCGGGCGGTGGGGGTATGAGGCTGGGCAGAGCGGCGTCGGGGACATCTTCGCCTGGTTCACCGAGCAGGCGGTGCCCGACAGCTACGCCCGCGAGGCCAGGCGGCGCGGCATCTCCCTGTTCGACCTGCTGTCGGAGGATGCGGCGCGGCAGCCCGCCGGGGCGCACGGCCTTATCGCACTGGACTGGCTGAACGGAAACCGATCCGTGCTGGTCGATCATCACCTGTCCGGTGCCGTGCTGGGACTGACGCTCGCCACCCGGCCGCCGGACATCTATCGCGCGCTGATCGAGTCGACGGCGTTCGGCGCGCGGGTCATCACGGACGGGTTCGAGGCGTCCGGCGTGCCGGTGACCGAGTTTGTCGTAGCCGGCGGCCTGCTGAAGGACGCGCTGGTGATGCAGGTGTACGCGGACGTGCTGCACCGGCCGCTCAGCCTGATCTCCTCCGCCCAGGGGCCAGCCCTCGGCTCGGCCATCCACGCCGCGGTCGCCGCGGGCGCGTACCCGGACGTGCCGGCCGCGGCGGCCGCCATGGGCGGCAAGCGCACGGCGGTCTACACTCCCGACCCGGCGAGCGCCGCCGTCTACGACGAGCTGTACGCCGAATACGCCGAGCTGCACGACTACTTCGGGCGCGGCGCCAACGAGGTCCTGCACCGGCTGCGTGACCTGCGCGACCGGGTGCTGAAAGGTGGCCAATGATGACTATGGACCCGGCGACGGCGGCGGCCGTCGCGCGGACCCGCGCCGAGGTCTGCGACCTGCACGCGGCACTCGTTCGCAACAACCTGGTCGCGTGGACCTCCGGCAATGTGTCCGCCCGGGTCCCCGGCACCAGCCCGGACCGCGGCCTGCTGGTGATCAAGCCGAGCGGTGTCAGTTACGCCGACCTGACGCCGGAGTCGATGGTCGTCTGTGACCTCGCCGGCACGCCGGTCGACGGCGAGTACAGCCCGTCCAGCGACACCGCGACGCACGCCTACGTCTACCGGCACATGCCCGAGGTCGGCGGCGTGGTGCACACCCACTCGACGTACGCGACGGCCTGGGCCGCCCGCGGCGAGGCGATCCCGTGCGTGATCACCGCGATGGCCGACGAGTTCGGCGGGGAGATCCCGCTGGGGCCGTTCGCGCTGATCGGCAGCGACGAGATCGGCCGCGGCATCGTGGCCACCCTCACCGGCCACCGCTCCCCCGCCGTGCTGATGGCCAGCCACGGCGTGTTCACCATCGGCGGCACCGGGCGCGACGCGGTTAAGGCCGCCGTGATGTGCGAGGACGTCGCCCGCACCGTGCACCTCGCCCGGGCCTACGGCGACCTGTCGCCGCTCACCGGTGACCAGGTGGACGCGCTCCACCAGCGGTACAAGAACCATTACGGCCAGCGCTGACTGCCGGATGATGATGGCCGGCAGTAACACAGGGGAATCCGTTAAGGAGAAAAGGCCTGATGACCGAACGTAAACCGCGCATCGGGATCCTGGGCATCATGCAGGACCTCTACGACGACATGATTCCGGGCATCGCGCAGCGGCAGGCTGGGTACGCCGCGGAACTCGCCGCGCAGCTCGCGGATGTCGCGGATTTCATCCCGAGCAAGCCCATCAAGTACCGCGCGGACGCGGAACGCGAGATGCGCGAGTTTGAGCACGCCGATCTGGACGGCGTCCTGGTCGTGATGCTCACCTACGGCCCCGCGATGCGGGTCGCCCGGCTGCTCGCTGAGTCGCGGCTGCCCATCTGCCTGGCCAACATCCAGCCGGAGCCGAACGTGACGCCCGCCTGGGACATGGCCGACATGACCTACAACCAGGGCGTGCACGGGGCCCAGGACACCGCGAACGCGATGGTCCGCGCCGGGCGGCGGTTCACCGTGCTCACCGACGACTGGAAGAGCGACGGTTTCCGCGCCGATGTGGGCCGGTGGGCCCGGGCCGCGGCGGCGGTCACCGGGTGGAAGTCGCTGAAGACCGCGATCTTCGGCTACGCCATGAACGACATGGGTGACATCAGGGTCGACGAGAGCGCGCTGATCAGGTCGCTCGGCCCGGAGATCCTCGCGGTCGCGCCCGGCGACATGTACCGGGGGATGCTGGCTGTCACCGACGACGAGGCCGGTGACGTCATCGCGTTCGAGGACGCGACCTTCGAGATCGACCCGCGGCTGAGCGCCGAGGAACGCCAGGACCACGCCCGGATGCAGGTCGCCATCGAGCGGATCCTCGTCGACCGCGGGTTCGGCGCGTACACCGCGCACTTCGACGCAATCGGCGACGACGGGCGGTTCAGCCGGCTGCCGCTGGCCGCCGCGTCCAGCCTGATGGCCAAGGGCTACGGCTACGCGGCCGAGGGTGACGTGCTGACCGCCTGCCTGGTCGCCGCGGGGCACACGCTGATCGGGGACGCGCACTTCACCGAGATGTACGCGATGGACTTCCCGTCCGACTCGATCCTGCAGAGTCACATGGGCGAGGGCAACTGGAAGATCGCGCGCACCGACCGGCCGGTCAAGCTGATCAAGCGGCCGCTCGGCATCGGCCGGCTGGCCGACCCGCCCACCTTCCTGTTCCAGTACCAGCCCGGCCCGGCGACGCTGGCCACCCTGGTGTCGCTGGAAGGAGAGCGGTTCCGGCTGGTCGTCGCCGAAGGCGAGAACCTCGACAGCCAGGAACTGCCGGCCCTGGAGATGCCTTACGGCCAGTTCCGGCCCGCCTCCGGGCTGCGCGCGTGCCTCAACGGCTGGCTGGCCGCGGGCGGCCCGCATCACGAGGTGATGAACCTCGGCCACCACGCCGCGAGCTGGCGCGTCTTCTGCCAGCTGGCCGGGATCGAATTCGTCCAGGTCTGACACCCACCGGCCGGGTTCGGCCGTCAGGTGCCGCTTCCCCTGGTCAGGATGGCGCCCGGGCCAGGGGGATGTGGATGGTGAAGGTGGTTCCCTGGCCTTCGCGGGAGGTGAGGGTGATGTCGCCGCGGTGGTTGGTGATGATGGTGCGCACGATGGCCAGCCCGAGGCCGGTGCCGGGGATGGACTGCTCGATGGCGTTGCTGGCGCGGAAGAACCGGGTGAACAGTTCCGGCTGGTCGCGGTCGGGGATGCCGATGCCGGTGTCGCTGACGGTGATGACCGCCGCGGGGCCGGCGGCGGCAGCGGTCATGGTGATGGCGCCGCCGGGCGGGGTGAATTTCACCGCGTTGGACAGCAGGTTGACCAGGACCCGGCCGAGCTGCCCGGCGTCACCCTCGACGGCCAGGCCACCGGGCGGGCAGTCGGTGGCCAGGGTCAGCCCGGCCCGGGCCACCTCGGGCGCCAGCTCGTCGGCGGCGGCGGAGATGATCTCGGCTGCCTCCACCGGCCGCATCACCGTGCTGAACGCGTCCGATTCGAGCTTGGACAGGGTGAACACGTCGTCGATCAGGTTCCGCAGCCGGACGGCGCTGTGGTCCACCACCTCCAGCATCTTGCGCTGCTCGCCGGTGACCGGGCCGCCTTCGCCTTCGGCGAGCATCTCCACGTATCCCTCGATGCTGGTCAGCGGGGCGCGCAGCTCGTGGGAGACGGTCGCGAAGAAGTCCGATTTAGCCTGATCCAGTGATTTCAGGTCCCCGACCAGGCGGTTCTCCGCCTCATACAGGCGGGCGTGATGCAGCCCGCGGCCGATATCGGCCGCGATCGACTCCACCGCGCCGACCTCCGCCGCGCTCCACGGCCGCCCCGGGCCGAACCGGTCGGCGGTGACGAACCCGAGCATCTGCTCACCCACCCCGAACGGGGTCAGCAGATGGGACCCGACACCCGCCGCCCGCAGCCCGTCAGCCACCCACGGCGGGAGCTGTCCCGCCTGGGTGGCCATATCCTGCACCAGCACGCCGGCCCGGCGGCGGAACAGCTCCCGCAGCGTGGTCAGGGACCCGGCTGGCAGCTTGGCATCGAAGCGGTCCGCGAGCAGCCAGGCCACCTGCTGGCCGGCCGCGGGCTCGATCGATTCATCGGTCACCAGCATCAGGGCGATCACGTCGGCGTCCACGCTCCCCTGCAGGACGGACTGCGCCTCGCGGATGACGTCCCCGGCGGCCAGGTGCGCACGGATCCGCAGCCCCGCGTCCCGGGCCACCGCGCGCAGCCGGTCGCTCTGCGCTTCCTGCTCACGCAGCCGGTCACTCTCATCCGCCTGCGCGTTCACCACCTGGGCCACCTCACGCACCTCAGCCGAGCCGGCCACCGCCGCCCGGACCGCGTAGTCACCCGAAGTCAGCCTGCGCACCGTCACGGCCAGCCCGCGCAACGGCCGGACCACCGTGCCCAGCGTGCTCAGCGACCCCGCCAGCACCAGCACCAGCGCCACCCCGACCACACCAGCACTCCACCCCAGACCAGTAACCAACGCCCGTTTGCTGGTGCTGTTCAGCCGGGCGATCTGGTCGTGCAGCCGCTCCTGCATCAGGATATTGGCCTGGAAGAACGCCCCGGTCAGGATGTCCGACCGGCCTAGCACCGCCCTGGCCGCCGGGGTGCCGGGCGGCACCGCCATGATCCTCGGCGCCAGCGCGAACCACGCCGCCCCCGCCCGCTCCTGCGCCGTCACCAGGCCACGCAGCCCGGGCGACGTGCTTCGTTCCAGCGCGGCCAGCAGGCCCGGGTACTGCGCCCGGGCGTGGTCAAACGCACGGTGGAAGCCGGGCTCGCCGGTCAGCGAGAAGCTGATGGCGGCGGACTGCGCGGTGGTCAGGTCCTGGCCCAGGCCGCCGCCGATCAGCTGTGCGACCTGATAGTGGCCGGTGAGCTCCTTAGCCACCTGATGCTGGTGGACGGCCGCGGCGTAACCGACCGCGGCCGCCACCCCGACCAGGACCGCGAACGCCGAGCAGGCGATCAGCAGCTGGCTCAGCAGCGAGCGACGGCGCCTCATGCTGGCTGGCCCGCCCGGGCCAGGGGGATGTGGATGGTGAAGGTGGTTCCCTGGCCTTCGCGGGAGGTGAGGGTGATGTCGCCGCGGTGGTTGGTGATGATGGTGCGCACGATGGCCAGCCCGAGGCCGGTGCCGGGGATGGACTGCTCGATGGCGTTGCTGGCGCGGAAGAACCGGGTGAACAGTTCCGGCTGGTCGCGGTCGGGGATGCCGATGCCGGTGTCGCTGACGGTGATGACCGCCGCGGGGCCGGCGGCGGCAGCGGTCATGGTGATGGCGCCGCCGGGCGGGGTGAATTTCACCGCGTTGGACAGCAGGTTGACCAGGACCCGGCCGAGCTGCCCGGCGTCACCCTCGACGGCCAGGCCACCGGGCGGGCAGTCGGTGGCCAGGGTCAGCCCGGCCCGGGCCACCTCGGGCGCCAGCTCGTCGGCGGCGGCGGAGATGATCTCGGCTGCCTCCACCGGCCGCATCACCGTGCTGAACGCGTCCGATTCGAGCTTGGACAGGGTGAACACGTCGTCGATCAGGTTCCGCAGCCGGACGGCGCTGTGGTCCACCACCTCCAGCATCTTGCGCTGCTCGCCGGTGACCGGGCCGCCTTCGCCTTCGGCGAGCATCTCCACGTATCCCTCGATGCTGGTCAGCGGGGCGCGCAGCTCGTGGGAGACGGTCGCGAAGAAGTCCGATTTAGCCTGATCCAGTGATTTCAGGTCCCCGACCAGGCGGTTCTCCGCCTCATACAGGCGGGCGTGATGCAGCCCGCGGCCGATATCGGCCGCGATCGACTCCACCGCGCCGACCTCCGCCGCGCTCCACGGCCGCCCCGGGCCGAACCGGTCGGCGGTGACGAACCCGAGCATCTGCTCACCCACCCCGAACGGGGTCAGCAGATGGGACCCGACACCCGCCGCCCGCAGCCCGTCAGCCACCCACGGCGGGAGCTGTCCCGCCTGGGTGGCCATATCCTGCACCAGCACGCCGGCCCGGCGGCGGAACAGCTCCCGCAGCGTGGTCAGGGACCCGGCTGGCAGCTTGGCATCGAAGCGGTCCGCGAGCAGCCAGGCCACCTGCTGGCCGGCCGCGGGCTCGATCGATTCATCGGTCACCAGCATCAGGGCGATCACGTCGGCGTCCACGCTCCCCTGCAGGACGGACTGCGCCTCGCGGATGACGTCCCCGGCGGCCAGGTGCGCACGGATCCGCAGCCCCGCGTCCCGGGCCACCGCGCGCAGCCGGTCGCTCTGCGCTTCCTGCTCACGCAGCCGGTCACTCTCATCCGCCTGCGCGTTCACCACCTGGGCCACCTCACGCACCTCAGCCGAGCCGGCCACCGCCGCCCGGACCGCGTAGTCACCCGAAGTCAGCCTGCGCACCGTCACGGCCAGCCCGCGCAACGGCCGGACCACCGTGCCCAGCGTGCTCAGCGACCCCGCCAGCACCAGCACCAGCGCCACCCCGACCACACCAGCACTCCACCCCAGACCAGTAACCAACGCCCGTTTGCTGGTGCTGTTCAGCCGGGCGATCTGGTCGTGCAGCCGCTCCTGCATCAGGATATTGGCCTGGAAGAACGCCCCGGTCAGGATGTCCGACCGGCCTAGCACCGCCCTGGCCGCCGGGGTGCCGGGCGGCACCGCCATGATCCTCGGCGCCAGCGCGAACCACGCCGCCCCCGCCCGCTCCTGCGCCGTCACCAGGCCACGCAGGTCAGGGCCAGCCCGGCCGCGCAGCGTCGCCAGCCGCCGGTCGTACTTCGCCCGTGCGCCGCCCAGCGGCCGCAGGAGCCCGCTCTCCCGGGTCATCGCGTAGCTGAGGACGGCGAACTGCGCGGTGTTGAAGGCCTCACCCATCTTGCCGTCGGCCTCCTGCAGCACCTGATAGTGGCCGCTGAGCTGGTCGGCCACCCGATGCTGGTGGACGACCGCGGCATAGCCGACCGCGGCTGCCACCCCGACCAGTACCGCGAACGCCGAGCACGCGATCAGCAGCTGGCTCAGCAGCGAGCGATGGCGCCTCATCCCGGGCCGCCCTCGCCCGGGCGTGCTGGGCTGCTGCCAGGCGGCCGTCGCCACAGCGCCCAGATCATGGAACCGGGCACCCAGATCCGGCCGGGCCAGGTCCGCGCCCGGCAAGATGGGCGGGGACAGGCTCACGACAATCGTTCGTCACGCCTCCCTGTGGGACCGTCTGGCACTGTGCGTAATCAAATATATACTTTTTGTAATCAAACATCGAGGTCTGGGCCCCGCGCCTGCGACAACGGCTGGCGGACCGCTGGCCAGCGGGCGGCCGCGCGAACGTTCGCACGCTCGGTGAGCCAAATAGTGCCGGGCCCTGGCCGATCGGGCACGCACCGTGACGAAGTCCCGTTCCGAACCTGCCGATCACCAGGCGTAATTCCGGCATAACCCAGGAAAAACGTGACCGAAACGTGTCTTGACCCGCGATGAACTGGAATCGTACTTTCTAGGCGAACGTTCGTTCACTGTCACGAGCCAGGACACGGCAGGGCACAGATGGCACGTCGGTACGTCTCGATCAAGGAAGTCGCGGCGCGGGCCGGGGTCAGCTTCCAGACCGCCAGCAAGGTACTGAACGGCGGGAACGTGCGGGTGTCGGCCGAGACGGCAGCGCGGATCATCGAGGTCGCCGAGCAGCTCGGCTACCGGCCGAACACCGTCGCCAGGAGCCTCGTGCAGCGGACGACGGCCACCATCGGGCTCATTGCGGGGGACATGACCGACGGCGCGCTGGCCCAGTTCGCGGTGGCCGCGGAGCGCACCGCCCGCCGCCACGGGCACGCCGTGCTGGTCGGGAACCTGGCCCAGGGGGGTGAGGACGGCGCGGCGGTCGTCCGGATGCTGCTCGACCGGCGGGTCGACGGGATGATCGCCGCCGCGCCCCAGCTGGAGGAGGACCCGGAGGTCGCGGAGCTGCTGCGCCGGTACGTGCCCGCGGTGAGCCTGCACCACGTGCCGGGCGGCGGCGTCCCGCTCGTCGGCTCGAACCACCGGGAAGGCGCCCGGCTCGCCACCCAGCACCTGATCCAGCTCGGCCACACCTCGATCGGCACGGTGACCGGCCCGTTCCGCCGCCATGTGGTGCGCAGCCGGCTGCACGGCTACGAGGACGCGCTGCGCGAATCTGGCATCGAGCCCGGCGAGGAGCTGGCCGTCGAGGCGGACTGGACCCCGGGCACCGCAGCGGCCGCGACCCGGCTGCTGCTGGAACGGGACCCGGGGATGACGGCCATCTTCGTGCACAGCGACACCATGGCGATCGGCGTGCTGGGCGCGCTGGCCACCGCCGGCCGCCGGGTCCCCGCCGACATCGCGGTGGTGAGCTGCGACGACATGCCCTTTGCCGAATACCTGACCCCCTCGCTGTCCTCGCTGCGGGTCCCGTTCGCGGAGACCGGCGAGCAGGCTGTCGAGCTCCTGCTGCGCAGCATCGCCGGAGAGCCCACACCGGAGAAACCGGTCCGGCTGCTTCCGGTCGAGCTGATCGTGCGGGATTCCTGCGGCGGCCGGCTCCCGCACCTCGCCAGCCCACACAGCGGTACCAGCCCACAGAGCATCGCCAGGCCACAGAGCATCGCCAGCCCACGGAGTATCGCCAGCACCGCACACACTGAATCGGAGGACTCGTGACCCGGATCGTGGTGGACCCTGCCCGGCAGCTCGGTTCCCTGGACCGTAACGTGTTCGGTGGCTTCGTTGAGCACCTCGGCCGCTGTATCTACGGCGGGCTCTATGCGGAGGGCTCACCCCTGGCCGACGCCCGGGGGTTCCGCGGTGACGTGCTCGGGCTGCTGCGCGAGCTGCGGATGGGCGTGCTGCGCTGGCCGGGCGGCAACTTCGTCAGCAACTACCACTGGACCGACGGCATCGGCCCCCAGGACTCGCGGCCCCGGCGGCCCGAACTCGCCTGGGGAGGTGAGGAATCCAATCGTTTCGGAACTGATGAATTCCTGGAGTACTGCGCCGAACTTGGCACGGAGCCCTACATCTGCCTGAACATGGGCACCGGCTCGCTGGAAGAGGCACTCGCCTGGGTGGAGTACTGCAACAGATCAGGCGATACCGCCTGGGCGGCGCGGCGCAAGGAGAACGGCCGGACGGCGCCGTACCAGGTGCGCTACTGGGGTCTCGGCAACGAGATGTACGGGGACTGGCAGGTTGGTGCGCTGTCCGCCGAGGAGTACGTGCGGACCGCCTCCCGGTGGGCCCGGGCCATCAAGATGATCGACCCGAACGCGCAGCTGGTCAGCTGCGGGATGAACGGCTGGAACGACTGGGACCGCGTGGTCATCGACGGCATGGCCGCGCTGGTGGACTACCACTCGCTGCACATCTACACCGGGTCCGGCGACTACTGGACCAACGTGCTCCAGCCGCATCAGGCGGAGCGCGCCATCAACTGCGCGCGTGCGCTGATCGAGCGGGCCGCGTACGTCAAGAAGATCGCCCAGCCGCCACGACTCGCCTACGACGAATGGAACGTCTGGTTCCGTGAGCCCGAGGGCGCGCTGGAGGAGCGCTACACCTTCTCCGACGCGCTCGCCGTGGGCACCTACCTGAACATCTTCATCCGCAACTGCGCCTGGGTCCGGATGGCGAACCTCGCGCAGATGGTCAACGCGATCGCGCCGATCGTGACCACCCCGGACACCGCCGTCACCCAGCCGATCTACTATCCGGTGCTGCTGCACTCGCAGGTGGCACTGGACCTCGCGGCGGACGTCCACGTGACCGGCCCGATGGTCAGCCCGCTCGGCGCCGACCACCACAGC
This sequence comes from uncultured Streptosporangiaceae bacterium, assembly GCA_964412845.1. Taxonomy (GTDB): domain Bacteria; phylum Actinomycetota; class Actinomycetes; order Streptosporangiales; family Streptosporangiaceae; genus JAWWPY01. The sequence goes on along the minus strand of CAYPQM010000104.1, from coordinate 12,703 downwards.
CGCTGGCCGCACCGGGTCGCTGACCTGGGCCCGTTCCACCTCGTGGACGCCGCGGCGACCACGTCCAGCGACCGCGCCAGGCTCGCCGTCACGCTCGTGAACAGGAGTCCCGATGAGCCGGAAATCACCGAGATAGTCCTCCGTGACCTCGTGTTCGACAGCGTCGCCGAGGTCCGGACGGTCACCGCGGAGCGCGGGCGCGCGGCCCGCGTTCTACCCGATGTCGAGGGCGCGTACCTGGAAGAGGGCTCGGAGACCCCGAAGGGCGCCACGCTCACCCTCACTCTCCCACCGCAGTCGTTCACCGTCATCGAGGTGGCGACGGCCAGCCAGTAGCCCCCAGCCTGGCCCCTCCCCGGGCCCTGGCCGGCGGGCTGCTCCCAGAAGTAGCGAGAAAGCAACTCAACATGAGGAGTTTTGCGAACATGACTTTGACCACGCGTTGGCACCTGGGCCGCCCCCGCGGACCCAGATTCATGGCAGGGCGCACGGCGGCCGGGCTCGCCGGAGTGGTCGCCGTGTCGGTGCTGGCCGGCTGCGGCAGCAGTGGCGGCACCAGCGCCGCCCCCTCCAGCTCGTCCAGTGCGAGCGCCAGCCCCAGTGTGTCGGTGCTGGCCGGCGCATCCTGCAAGTCCTCCAGTGCAACGAAGATCACTTTCTGGGCCTGGGTGCCCGGCATCGCCCGGGCCGTCACCGCCTTCAACTCCAGCCACCCCAACATCTGCGTCACGCTCGAAGATGTGGGCGCGGGCAGCCCGCAGTACGTCGCGATCTCGAACGCGCTCAAGGCCGGCTCCGGAGCCCCCGACGTGGCCGAGGTCGAGTTCGACGAGCTCCCGTCGTTCGAGATCACGCACAGCGTGGTGGACCTGACCAAGTACGGCGCCAACAACTATAAGAGCAAGTTCGTCCCGTGGGCGTGGCAGGAAGTCAGCCAGGGGTCCGCGGTCTACGCCATGCCCGGCGACGCCGGGCCGATGGCCTTCTACTACAACTCCGCTCTGCTGGCCAAGTACCACATCACCCCGCCGACCACCTGGGCGCAGTTCGCTGCCGCCGCCGCCAAGCTCAAGAAGGCTGACCCGGCCGCGTTCATCACCAACTTCGCCGCGACGGACCTGCAGTGGGTGATGAGCCTGATGGCCCAGGCCAACGCCTGGCCGTTCACCTACAGCGGTGGCAGCACAGTAGGCATCAACTGGACCGGGCCGGCCCAGATGGCATTCGCGAGCTACTGGCAGAAGCTGATCGACGCCAAGGAGGTCAACGGCACCACCGACGTGTCCGCCACGTCCTTCGCCGACATGGACAAGGGCATCGACGCGAGCTGGCTCAGTTCCGCGTGGGGCCCGTCCTACTTCGCACCCGACGCCAAGTCCTCGGTCGGCGTGTGGCGCGCCGCGGCCCTCCCGCAGTGGACGGCCGGCGCGAACGTCGCGGCGAACTGGGGCGGCTCGACCTACCCGGTCTTCAAGCAGAGCGCGCACCCGGCCGCGGCGGCCCAGTTCGCCGAGTGGCTGAACGGGACCGACGCGTCCTGGAACATCACCAAGACACCGCCATCCTCCCTGTTCCCGACCTACCTGCCGCTGCTGGGCGATCCGTCCTACAAGAGCATCACGGTCCCGGTGTCCGGGTCCTCGCATCCTGGCGAGGCGTTCACCGCCGCGGCCAGCAATATCCACGGCGTGCCGTGGCCCCCGTTCATGACCGAGGCGCTCACCCAGGCCAACACCGTGTTCGCCGGCGTGCTCAGCGGTAAGACGACACTGGCGCAGGCGTTCAAGAATTTCCAGAATGTCCTGGCGAACTACGCGAAGCAGCAGGGCTTCACGGTCTCAGGCTGATCCTTGGGGTGCCCGCCGGGCCGCCGGCCCGGCGGGCACCCCGCACCGGAAGGAGCACGCGTTGCTGAACGGCACCACCACCCGGGCACCGGGGCGCACGCCGGGCCCGCGGAGCCACCTGGTGCAGTCGGCGTGGATCCACCGGCGGGACCGCCGGGGCTTCTGGTTCGTCGCCCCGTTCCTCGCCGCTTTCCTGATCTTCATGCTCGCGCCGCTCGGGTACGCGGTCTACACCAGCCTGTACACCACCCGCATCATCGGCGGCACGGTCTTCACCGGGGCGGCGAACTACACGCAGACCCTGGAGTCGGGCGAGTTCTGGTCCGGCGTCATCCGGGTGGTCATCTTCGCGGCCATCCAGATCCCGGTGATGCTGGCCATCGCCTTCTTCTTCGCGACGATCTTCGACCTGGGGGTCGCGAAATACGGGACCCTGTTCCGCACCATCTTCTTCATCCCGTTCGCCGTGCCCGCCGTGGTCGGCGCGGTGATGTGGTCCTTCCTGCTGGAGCCGCAGTTCGGCCCGTTCGTGCATTTCGCCAGCGGGATCGGCCTGCACAACACCAACTTCTTCTCGACGAACCTCATCCTCCCGTCGATCATCGTCATCGTGATCTGGGAGTGGACCGGCTACAACATGCTGATCCTCTACACCGCGCTGAGATCGGTGCCCAGGGATGTCATCGAGGCGGCCATCCTGGACGACACCCCGCTGTGGAGGATCATCCTGAAGGTGAAACTCCCGATGGTCCGCCCGGCCATCGTCTTGCTGGTGTTCATCAACACCATCGGCGCGCTGCAGCTTTTCACCGAGCCGCTGATCCTGGCGTACTTCCAGAATCAGGCGATCTCGATCAACTTCACCCCCACCCTGTACATCTACAACACCGCCATCGCGGGCGGGCAGTACGGCCTCGCCGCTGCCGCCGCCGTGATCCTGGGCCTGGTGATCGTCATCATCTCGGTCTCATCGCTGTTCTTCCGCCGCCGGAGGGGTGAACTCAGTTGAGCACTGTCACCGTTGTCAGTCACGGCCGGGCCGCGGAGCCTCCCCCGCCGGCCCAGCCGGGTCGTCGCCGGCGCCGCCGCAACCGGGACGACGACACCCCCGAGATCCCGATCGAGTACTACGGCCTGCGCCGCGGCACCGTCACCGTCATCACGGTGATCTGCGCGGCGTTCGCGGTCTTCACCCTGATCCCGATCGTCTGGATCATCATCAACTCCACGAAGACGCAGGCCAACATCTTCGAGTCGTTCGGTTTCTGGTTCTCGTTGCCGATTGTCCTGGGCCGTAACTTCTCGCTGCTGTTCCAGAACGTGGATGGCTACGGGACCTACTTCCAGTGGTTCGGCAACACGGCGCTGTACGCGGTGCTCGGCGGCGGTGGCGCCACCGCGCTGGCCGCGCTGGCCGGTTACGGCTTCGCGCGGTTCAACTTCCGCACCTCCAGGGTGCTGTTCTACCTGGTGATCGCGGCCCTGCTGGTCCCGATCACCGCCATCACCCTGCCGCTGTACCTGACCTACGCCAAGGTCGGCCTGATCAACTCGATCTGGGGGATGATCCTGCCGAGCATGGTGAGCCCGGTCGGCGTCTACCTGATGAAAGTCTTCGTCGAGGTCTCGGTCCCCCGCGAGCTGATCGACGCGGCGCGCATCGACGGCGCCAGCGAGGTGCGGATCTTCTTCCGGCTCGCGCTGCCGCTGATGGTGCCCGGGCTGATGACCGTGCTGCTGCTGAGCGTCGTCGGCGTGTGGAACAACTACTTCCTGCCGCTGATCATCTTCACCCAGAACCACCTGTACCCGCTGACGGTGGGACTGGGCCTGTGGTCCCAGCGGGCGCAGAACAGCGGCAACGCTGAGCTGTTCCCGCTGGTGGTCATCGGCGGCCTGGTGACCATCATCCCGCTGATCGCGCTGTTCCTGATCCTGCAGCGGTACTGGCGGAGCGGCCTGCTGCTGGGCAGCATCGCGAACTAGGGAGGCAGGGCTCGTGTCCACCGTGTCACTCGAAGGCCTGACGAAGGTGTATCCGAACGGCGTCGAGGCCGTGCACGCCCTCGACCTGCACATAGACGACGGCGAGTTCGTGGTGCTGGTCGGGCCGTCCGGGTGCGGCAAGACAACGGCCCTGCGCATGGTCGCGGGGCTGGAGGAGATCAGCGCCGGCACGCTCCGGTTCGGCGACCGGGTGGTCAACGACGTGTCGCCCCGCGAGCGTGACGTGGCCATGGTGTTCCAGAACTACGCGCTCTACCCGCACCTGAGCGTGCACCAGAACATCGGATTCTCGCTGGAGAACCGGAAGGTCCCCAAAGCGCAGCGGGATGAGAAGGTCCGCGCGGCCGCCTCCGTGCTGGGCCTCACCGAGGTGCTCGGCCGGCGGCCCCGCCAGCTGTCGGGCGGGCAGCGGCAGCGGGTCGCGATGGGCCGGGCGATCGTGCGGGAGCCCTCTGTGTTCCTCATGGACGAGCCGCTGTCCAACCTTGACGCGAAGCTCCGGGTCCAGATGCGCTCGGAAGTGCTCCGCGTGCACCGGCGGATCGGGGCCGCCACCCTCTATGTCACGCATGACCAGACCGAGGCCATGACCATGGGAGACCGGGTCGCCGTGCTCCGCGACGGCATCCTGCAGCAGGCCACGGTGCCCAAGGAACTCTACGACCGGCCGGCCAACATCTTCGTGGCCACTTTCATCGGCTCACCATCAATGAACCTCTACGAAGCGGGCCTCGACATCGCCGCGGACAGCGCCACCCTCACCCTCGGCAGCCAGCAGCTCACCCTCCCGGCCGCGGTGGTCAAGCGCACCGACGGGCTCGCGGCCTTCCACGGGCGCACCATCATCGTCGGCATCCGGCCTGAGCACCTGGTCGATCCGGTCATCGCCGGCCTCGAGCCGGAGCCGGGATCGAGCCTGACCGCTGAGGTGGAGTACGTCGAAGTGCTCGGCAGCGAGCAGCTCGTGCACTTCACCATGGACGCGCGGCGGGTCCGGGAGGAATCCGAGCTGCGCGGCCAGGCCGCCCCGGAAGGGGAGCAGGGCGAGATCGTCGCCGCCTCGGTGACTGAGGGAGTGGCCCGGATCGATCCCCGGGCCCGGATCCAGCCGCGCGAGCGCACGGTCTTCGCGGTCGACGTGGAGCGGCTGCACTATTTCGACCCGGACACCGGCCTCACCGTCGGCCACCCTGGCGGGTGACCCGGCTCAGGGTTCCCAGCTGAGCAACCGGACCTCACCGACCGTGCGGACATGCTGCCTGGCCGCCTTGGCCGCCCGGCGCGGATCGGCATCCGCGATGGCGTCGAAGATCTGCCGGTGCTGGGCGAGTGACCTGACTGGCCTGCCCGGCTGGCGCAGCGACTCGCGCCTGCTCTCGGTGACCTGAGGGGCCAGCCGGTGGTAGAACTCAGCCAGGATCTGGCTGTGCGCGGCCACGCTGACGGCGAGGTGGAACAGCCGGTCACCCTCTTCGCCCAGCTCGCCGCAGTCGATCTCGTCGGCCATCACTGCCAACGCGGAGGTCAGCTGGGCCAGGTCCGCATCGGTGCGCCGCTCAGCCGCCAGCGCGGCCAGCTTGGGCTCTACCGCGTCCCTGGTGTCCAGGATGTCCGGCAGTAGCTGGCGGCGCTGCAGCAAGGTGTCCAGCGGCTCCACGGTGAGGTCACGGCGGCGCAGGTAGGTGCCACCGCCGTGGCGGATCTCCAGCACGCCCTGCACCTCAAGCGCGACCGTCGCCTGCTTCAGCGTGTTGCGGCTCACTCCCAGCCGGGCGGCCAGCTCACGCTCGGACGGCAGCCGGTCACCAGCCTTCAGGCCGACTTCCCGGACGTATTCCCGCAAACGCTCCACCAACTGCTCATATAGCCGCGGACGGTGCAGCGGGCGCAGCGCGTCAGTCATCCGGCCCCCCGGCGCTCTTGACAGCCAGACTTCACGATAGCAGGGTTGGTTCACTCGCTGATTGGCTCAGTGGTTCAGCCAGTTTGGAGGCCAGGAATGTCGTCCTCTGCCGGCTCATCAATCACGACCCACCGCCTCAAGGCGGTCGTGGCCAGCACCGTCGGCACCACCATCGAGTGGTACGACTTCTTCCTCTACGGCACCGCCGCCGCGCTGGTATTCCCGAAGCTGTTCTTCCCCAACAGCACGCCGTACGCCGGGGTGCTTTTATCATTCGGCACTCAGTTCGTCGGCTTTGCCGCGCGGCCCATCGGGGCGGCCATCTTCGGCCATTACGGCGACCGCATCGGCCGGAAGTCCACGCTGATCTTCACCTTGATGCTGATGGGGACCGCGACGTTCCTGATGGGGCTGCTGCCCTCGTATGCGGCGATCGGAGCCGCCGCGCCGATCCTGCTCACCGTGCTGCGGGTGCTGCAGGGCATCGGCGTCGGCGGCGAGTGGGGCGGGTCGGTGCTGCTGTCCATGGAGTGGGGTACGCAGCGGCGCCGTGGCTTCATGGCGAGCTGGCCGCAGGTAGGCGTTCCGGTCGGGCTGCTGCTGTCCACCGGGATGATCAAGCTGATGAGCGGCGTGGCCGGCCCCGGGTTCGACAGCTGGGGCTGGCGGGTGCCGTTCCTGGCCAGCATCGTGCTCGTCGGGATCGGGCTCTACGTGCGGCTGCGGGTCATGGAGAGCCCGGCCTTCAGCGCGCTGAAGCGCGAGGACGCGGTGGTCAAGCAGCCGGTCTGGCAGGTCATCCGCGAGCAGCCCCGCGAGATCATCACCTCGGCGTTCGTCCGCATGTCCGAGCAGGCGCCGTTCTACCTGTTCGTCACGTTCGTGCTGACCTACGGCACCAAGCACCTCGGGCTGTCAAAAGACTCCCTGCTCAACGACACGCTCGTGGCGGCAGCGATCGGCCTGATCAGCGTCCCGCTGTTCGGCCACCTGTCCGACCTCATCGGCCGCCGCCTTATGTACGGCATCGGCATCGTCTGCCTCGGCCTGTACGCCTTCCCCTACTTCGGCCTGCTCAACACGAAGACCTCGGGCCTGGTGCTGCTGGGCATCGTGGTCTCGCTGATCTTCCACGACATGCAGTACGGGCCGCAGGCGGCGCTGATCGCGGAGAGCTTCGGCCCGACCACCCGCTACAGCGGCGCCGGGCTGGGCTACCAGCTGGCTTCGGTCATCGCCGGCGGCCCGGCGCCGCTGATCGCGACGGCGATCCTGGCGCATACCGGTTCCAGCACGTACATCAGCTGGTACCTCGTGGGCTGCTGCGTGATCGCGATGATCGCGCTGCTGCTCATGCCGTCCCGAGCGGTCCGCGACGCCCCGTCGCGGTTCGACGAGGCCGCGGACAATGCCCTGATCGCCGCAGCCGCCCCGGAGTAGACTGCGGTCGCGTGACCGAGCGCAGCCACGGATACTCGGGCACGCCGCTGCCCCGCAAGCTCGGTATCAAGCCGGGCCATCTGGTCGCGCTGGTCAACGCCCCGGCCGGGTTCGCGCAGCGCCTCGGTGACCTGCCTGGGGTAGAACTCACCGAGGACCTGGCCGCCACCGCTTGTGACGTGATCGTCTTCTTCGTGACCTGGCAGGCGGACCTGGCGGCGGAACTAGGCCGCCTGCGCCAGCGGATGGCCCCCGCCTGCGGGCTGTGGGTGGCCTGGCCGAAGCGGGCCGCGAAGGTGCCCACGGACATGTCCGATCAGGTGATCCGGGACGTCGTCCTGCCCACCGGCCTGGTCGACAACAAGGTCTGCGCGATCGATGAGACCTGGTCGGGCCTGCGCGTGGTGATCAGGCGCGAGCTGAGGTAGTGCCCGGGCCCGGCCAGTGCCGCCCGGCTCAGTGCCGCCCGGCTCAGTGCCGTCCGGTCAGTCGAGCAGCCGGCGACCGTCGAACATGCCGAGTTCCTCGCGGTACAACTCCAGGCCCACGCCGTTCGGGTCGCGGAAGTACATGCTCTCTTCCACGCCGCGGTCGGGGCCGAGGTACTCCACGCCCGCCTCGTCGAACCTCTCCTTGGCCGCGTCATACTGCTCCGGCGAGATGGAGATCGCCAGGTGCTGCACGCCGCCGATGGTCTCCTGCCAGGCGGGATGGTCATGCCCGGGGAAGTCGAAAAAGCCGAGCAGGTTGTGGTTGCCGATGTCGAAGAAGAAGTGGCTCGACCCCGCGTAATCCCGGTTCTCGACCAGTTCCACCAAGGGGAACCCGAGGAAATCCTGGTAGAACCGGATCGTTTCCTCCACGTCGCGGCAGATCAGCGCGAGGTGATGGACACCCTGGACCGTGCTGGCGGGCCGCTCCCCGCGCGGGCGCAGGTACTGCTGCCGAAGTTCCTCCCGGCGGGCCCTGATCTTCTCGAGTTCCTGTCCCTGCGGCTGTGGCATGGCCAAACCTCCCAGCCCCAAGGCTAACCCAGACCCGGCTACCCACTGACAGACAGCTTCCTAACGCACTGACCGCCGTTACTGTAGTCGCACGGACGATGCGCGCCGCGGCGGCGGCCCACGGCCGCGAAGGAGCGTGGAGCACGGTGGACGGCACAGGAGTGGACGGCACGGGGCGGGACGGCACAGCGCCGGACGGCACGGGGCAGGCATCCGGGCAGATCGGGGTCTTCCTCCTCGACGATCACGAGATCGTCCGGCGTGGTGTGCGCGACCTGCTGGAAGCCGAGTCCGACATCACCGTGGTCGGCGAGGCGGGCACCGCCGCGTCGGCGCTGGCCCGGATCCCGGCCCTCAAGCCCGACGTGGCCATCCTGGACGTGCGGCTGCCGGACGGCGACGGGGTCACCGTGTGCCGCGAGATCCGGTCGCGGATGCCGCAGGTGGGCTGCCTGATGCTGACCTCCTTCGGTGATGACGAGGCGCTCTTCGACGCGATCATGGCGGGCGCCGCCGGATACGTGCTGAAGCAGATCCGGGGCACCGACCTGGTCGGCGCGGTGCGGACGATCGCGGCCGGCCAGTCGTTGCTCGACCCGGAGGCGGCCAGCCGGGTGATGCGCCGGATGCGTGACCAGTCCCAGCACACCGACCCGCTCGCCGGGCTGACCGAGCAGGAACGGCGGATCCTCGAGCTGATCGGGGAAGGGCTCACCAACCGGCAGATCGGTGAGCGCATGTTCCTCGCGGAGAAGACCATCAAGAACTACGTGTCCGCGCTCTTCGCCAAGCTCGGCATGGAGCGCCGGACGCAGGCCGCGGCCTACGCCACCCGGATCTTCGACGAGCACCAGGACCGCAGCTAACGCACCGGTACCCGGGCAGCTAACGCGCTGGCACCCGCCAGACCAGCTCGGTGCCACCGCCCTCGGCCGCGGTGACCTGCAGCCTGCCGCCCAGTCCCCCGGCTCGTTCCGCGAGATTGGCCAGGCCGCTGCGGCGGGTGCTCGGGCCCAGCCCGGCGCCATTGTCGGTTACCCGCAGGACCAGCTCCGCGCCCATCTCGACGGCAACGTCGACCCGGCTGGCGGCGGCGTGCCTGGCCGCGTTCGACAGCGCCTCGCGCAGCGCGCCGAGCAGATGCTCGCCAACGTCCGCGGGCACCTGCTCGTCGAGCGGCCCGACGAGCCGCAGCGACGGCGCGAACCCGAGGGCAGCGGTCATCTCGTCGGCCACGTCCAGGATCTTGGCCCGCAAGGCATGCTGCTTGGCGTCGCCGCGGGCCTGCAGCGAGAAGATCGCCGAGCGGATCTCGCTGATCGTCTCGTCCAGGGCATCCACGGCGCTGCTCACCCGTTCGCTGGCCTCCGGCCGGGGAATCAGTGGCATGGCGCCCTGCAGCGACATCCCGGTCGCATACAGCCGCTGGATGACGAGATCGTGCAGGTCTCTGGCGATCCGGTCCCGGTCCTGGAGCACCGCGAGGCGCTCCGCGTCGCGGCGGTGCTCGGCCAGTTCAAGTGCGATGCCCGCCTGCGCCGCGAACGTGGTGACCATGTCCACCGCCTGCGGGGCCAATGGCAGCGCGCCCTGACCGCGGCCGACGGTGAACACCCCGCGGACGTTACCTGGCGCACCCAGCGGCAGCACGATCGCGGGCCCCAGTGGCATGTACTGCCTGGCCACCGGGACGACCCGGTCATCATGCCCGAAATCGTCCAGGATCACCGGCTCGCCGGTGGACAGCACCGCGCCGAAGATCGAGGTCGCGATGGGCAGCACCAGCCCCAGCGCGTCACGAGCGCCCGCACCGGCGGCATGCTGGATAACCAGGTTGCTGTGGTCCGGTGTCGGCACAGCCAGGGCGACCAGGTCCGCGCCGGACATCTCCAGCGCCTGCCGGGTCACCTCCGCGAGCACATCATCGGCCTGGGCGCCGGACAGCAGCCTGCGGGTGACATCGCCGCTCGCCCGCAGCCAGCGCTGCTGCCTGCGGGCGTCCTCATACAGCCTGGCGTTGTCCACGGCGACGCCGGCCGCCGCGGCCAGCGCGATGAGCAGCGCCTCGTCCTCCTCGTCGAACTGGGCGTCACCCTCCTTCCCGGTCAGGTAGAGGTGGCCGTACACCTCATCCCGGATGCGGACCGGCACCCCCAGGAACGACCGCATCGGCGGATGACCGGGCGGGAAGCCATACGACAGCGGGCTGGCCGAGATGTCCGCGAGCCGCATCGGTCGCGGGTCCGAAGTCAGCGCCCCGAGCAGGCCCAGGCCTTCGGGCCAGTGCGGGATCGCCGCGATCTGCGCCTCGTCCAGGCCGACCGGGATGAACTCGACCAGCCTGCCGCCTTCCGCGATCACGCCCAGCGCGCCGTACCGGGCGCGGACCAGGGTGACGGCCGCCTCGACGATCTGCCTGAGAGCCGTCTCCAGGTCCAGGCTGCGGCCGACCTGGACCACGGCCTCCAGCAGCGCATACACACGGTCCCTGGTGGCCAGCACCGTCTGCAGCCTGGCTTGCAGCTCAGTCAGCAGGTCATCAAGGCGTAGCTGGGGCAGCACAGGGCGTGAAGCCTGGGATTCCATCGTCTGGCTCCCTGACCGGGCTTCGTCGGCGGTCAGCTAAGGCGCGTCCCTCAGTCCTCAGTCGCCAAGATCTACCGGCCACGCCCTAACGGTATCGCGGGCGAGCCGCCGGATATGCCGAAGGTCCTGGCAGAAGGGGAACAACGGACGCCGCGGGCGGTCCGGGTACCGGCCAAGGATGAAGGGGTCCTGGGAGTTGCGAGGGTGATTGTGATGCGCGGGCATACGCAGTGGACCGTGTGGCTGAGGCGGCGAGCCGGCCTCGACAGCAACCCGCTGCGGCGGGCCAGCGACCGGGCCGAGGCCTGGATCCGGCTCAGCCTCGCTGTCATCTTCCTGATCGCGGCTCCCCTCGCCGCGATTAGCGTGGGCAACTGGTCCCGCGCGTCGGCGGCCAGCGCGGCCCGCGCCCAGGCGGCGGCCGAGTACCAGGTGCGGGCGGTCCTGCTGAGCGGCACCCGGCCCGCCACGGCCGACCCGGCGACCGACAGCCTGCGGCCCGCCCGGGCGCGGGCCCGCTGGACGGCTCCTGACGGCCGCGTGCGCACCGGCGAAGTCCCGGTGGCGGCCGGCACCCGGGCCGGTAGCGCCGTGACCGTCTGGACCGATGCCGCTGGCGCGCTGACCGATCCGCCCGCGGCACAGGCCCAGATCCTCGGCCGGGTGGTCAGCTTCGTCGTTGTCAGCCTGGCCGCCCTGGCCGTCCTGCTGCTGACCGGCCTGTGGATAACGCGCCGGATGCTCGACCACCGCCGGCTAGCCAGCTGGCAGGCGGAGTGGACCGCCGTGGAACCGCAGTGGACCCGCCGGCGCGGCTGACGGCACGGGCAGGCACTGACGCCCCCGGTGGCTACGGACGGCCGGGTGAACTCAGACGCCCCAGGTGGGCATGGTCGGCTGGATACGCCTGACCGCCGGGTGCGCGCTGGCACCATGGCCTCGTTAGTAAAGGTTTCCCCAACAGGTAGCAAAGGACCCACCAGCAGGTGACCGAGGTCCTCTCCAGTCGGGACGCGCGGCCCTGCGCTGCCGTGCCCCGGGCAGGAGACGCTGAAATCGGTCAAAGTACCTGCCGGACCCGCCAGGCCCGGCGCCACATATTGGAGGCACCGACAATGCGCCGCAAGACATTCGATCTGCTAGCAACCGCGACCGGGCTTGCCCTCGCGGTGGTCCTGCTCGTCGCCGGAGGGCTGCTGCTCTGGGGTCACTCATTCGTGAACAACCAGGTGCACAGCCAGCTGTCGGCACAGAAGATCTTCTTCCCGCCCAGCGGGAGCCCAGCTATCAAGGCACCAGAATTCGCTGCCATGCGCCAGTACGCCGGCCAGCAGATGACCACGGGCGCCCAGGCTGAGGTCTACGCCGACCACTTCATCGCCAATCACCTCAAGGAGATCGGCGGCGGCCAGACCTACGCCCAGCTCTCCACCAAGTCGCTGGCCCAGCCCAACAACGTCAAGCTCGCAGCCCAGGTTGCGACGATGTTCAAGGGTGAGACGCTGCGCGGGCTGCTGCTGAACGCCTACGCGTTCGGGGAGATGGGGATGCTCGCCGGGATCGCCGCCATCGTGGCCTTCGCCGGAGCTGCCGTCCTGCTGATCCTTTCCGGACTGGGCATCGCGCACCAGCGGCGCACCCCGGCCGAGGCTGAGATCTTCGCCAGGACGCTGACGCCGCCGAATGGCAAGACGCCTACGCCGACCCCAGCTGCGACCGTCTAGTCCCTCCTCGGGACCAAGGTCCCACCATCGGGCCCGGCAACCTGCCCAGGCGAAAGCCTGGGCAGGCAGCTGTCGGCCCAGGCCAGAGCCTGGGCCGACAGCTGCCTGCGTGGCACCCCCGCCCCGCGGGTGGCGTCTATTAACCAGTGCACCGGGCCAAAAGTACGTCCGACCCGTGTCGGACATCCCAGG
>CAYPQM010000103.1:19330-24658 GCA_964412845.1 uncultured Streptosporangiaceae bacterium | reverse complement strand
GACGTCATCGTCGTGCTGCTGCCGGACGGCGGCCGGGGCTACCTGTCGAAGATCTTCAGCGACGAGTGGATGGCTGACTACGGCTTCCTCAACGCGGAGACCACCGAGCCCAAGGTCGGCGACGTGCTGGCCCGCAAGCAGGCCGGGCTCCCCGAGTTCGTGCACGCCCACCCAGAGGAGACCGTCGGGGCCGCGATCGGGATCCTGCGCGAGTACAACGTGTCACAGTTGCCGGTGATGAAGGAGGAGCCCCCGGTGATGGCCGCGGAGGTGATCGGCTCCGTCGTGGAACGCGACCTGCTCGACGCGCTGGTCTCCGGCCGGGCCACCCCGCAGGATGCGGTGGGTGGCCACATGTCGGCGCCGCTGCCCACGGTTGGCTCCGGCGAGCCGGTGAGCCGTGCGGTCGAGGCGCTGGAGAAGGCGGGGGCGGCGGTGGTCCTGGTGGACGGCCGTCCGTCCGGCATGATCACCCGGCAGGACCTGCTGACATTCCTCGCGGGAAGTTCATGACAATGGCGCGGAAGCGCTGAGTCATTACCTGGAAGTAATGGTGCTGGCGTGGCGTGCGGCGTCCTGAGATGGCCAAGTTATTCGATCATCATGCTCGCCCGGTTGCTGTAAATTTCATCGGCCCAAATGGCATCGGGCGACCGTGAGATTGGCTGCCCGCGTCTCATGCAGCTCGCCGGAACGCCGTACCACCAGGTCAGATCGCGTTCTATCTAGCGGACTCGCTTATCGGGTGCGGCCGTCAACAGAGGCCAGGTAAAGAATGACAAAAATGTCATCTTGCCGAAGGTCTACCGCGGCGTGGGCCGGCTCTATGTTTGGCGCGGTCTCTCCCCCCCGCCACCTACCCAAGGGAGACGTGTCATGGATCAACCCCATTTGCTTACCCGGCGCACGGCCATCAAGAGCGCGAGCGCCCTGGCCCTGGCGGCCGGCGCGCTCGAGATCGCCGGGCCGCTGGCCTGGGCTCCGCAGCGTGCGGCCGCGGCGACGACACTGCCCGACATCCAGTTCGACGTCGGCGCCTTCCTGACCACGCCGCCGCAGACCTCGGACACCGGGGTGCAGTTCCAGATGCCGCCGGTGCACACGGTCTTCATCACCGCCCGGCTGCTGCGCACCCCGACCACGGCCGACCGGACCATGCTGGCCAACGCGCTGAACAGGCTTGAAACCAGCTACGCGTTCAACGCCACCAACATCATGACGTTCATCTCGTACGGCATCCCCTACTTCAACCGGCTCTCCGGCGGGCTCAACGGGACCCTCGTCTCCAGCCACCTGCCCCGGCTGCTCTCGAACACCAGCCGGTACGTGCTGGAGGAGGCGGTGCCGAGTCCGACCGACGTGAGTTCCAGCAACCCCGGCATCACCAAACTGCGCTACAACGTGCCGGTCGCGATCGAGTCGAACGACATGCTGATCACGGTCCGCAGCGACAATCCGTCGTTCGTCTCCGACGTCCTGGCCTGGTTTGGCGGCAGCAACGTGCTGCGGGGCCAGTCCGCCGCGTCCCCGACCCTCAGCGGCCTGCTCACCTTCACCTCCAGCCGGTACATGTTCGCCCAGATCGGGTTGCCGCAGGCGGTCGCCCAGCAGAACAACCTGCCGTTCGCCAACTTCATCCAGCACCAGTCGCCCATGTGGATGGGCTTCGCCGACCAGCAGACCAACGGGGCAGGTCCCGCCGCGATCTGCACATTCGCCGGCAATTCGTCCGCCAAGTTCAGCAACGCCAAGGCCGGCGACTACTTCGACAACGGCTCGATCCAGCACCTGTCCCACGACATCATCGACATGCTGCAGTGGTTCGACATGGACACCCCCACGTCGCCGCCGGACGATGACGGCACGTTCGTCGAACGCAACCAGTACATGTTCCATGCGCCGAACAGCGTCCCGGGCAATACCAACCAGTTCGTTGACGGCGGCGGCCCGGCCTTCCTGAACAACGTCAACAACGGGCCGGGCTACGCGGCGCGGACGGCGGCCGGCATCGGCACCAACATCGACCCGACGACGGGGCTGCACGAGCGCCGGATGGGCCACCTGTCCTGCCTGCAGCGCTCGTCGCGGGCCGCGGACGGGACGCCGGCGCACATCCGGATGGACGGCCCCGGCTTCGACAACATGGATGTCCCCGGCGGCAGCAGCCAGCCGAAGCTGCAGTTCAGCATCTTCGTGCCGACGTCGGACTTCTTCCGCACCATGCGGGTCAATCAGGCGTCGCTCGACCTGCAGGCGCAGTTCGGCGTGGCCCCGACCGACAATGGCCTGGAGCGTTTCATCACTTCGACCCGGCGGCAGAACTTCCTCTGCCCGCCGCGCCGCAACCGGGTGTTCCCCCTGGTCGAACTGGCCTGAGCCGCGGAGTGTCCCCGCGGATCCCCACGGCTGCGCACGCAGGCCCAGGGGGTCCACGGGACGCCCGGCCAGGTTCGAGGCGCGGCCCCGTCCCCATGCCCGCCGCCGCGCCGTGGCAGAGTGTCAGCCGTGACGACGAACTCCGGGGACAGGTTCGAGACGCTGGCGATCCATGCGGGTCAGGAAGCTGACCCGCTGACCGGCGCGGTGGTCCCGCCCATCTACCAGGTGTCCACGTACAAGCAGGATGCGGTGGGCAGCCCGCGTGGCGGTTATGAGTATTCGCGGACCGCCAACCCGACCCGGGGGGCGCTGGAGGAGTGCCTCGCCGCCCTGGAGGGCGGCGCGCGGGCACTCGCCTTCGCCTCCGGGATGGCGGCCGAGGACTGCCTGCTCCGCGCGGTCTGCCGGCCCGGCGATCATGTGCTCATTCCCGATGACGCCTACGGCGGCACCTACCGGCTGCTCGCCGGGGTGCTGGCGGACTGGGGCATCAGCCACGCACCCGTGCCCCTGTCGGACACCCGGGCGGTGCGGGACGCCCTCGCGCAGCGGCCGGCCCGCGTCCTGTGGGCCGAGACACCGACCAATCCCCTGCTGTCCATCGCGGACATCAGCGCGCTCGCGGAACTCGCCCATGAGGCGGGCGCGCTGCTGGTGGTGGACAATACGTTCGCGTCGCCTTACCTGCAACAGCCGATCGCGCTTGGCGCCGACGCGGTCGTCCACTCCACCACCAAGTACCTTGGCGGCCATTCCGACGTGCTGGGCGGCGCGCTGGTCGTGCCGGACAGCGGGCTCGGCGAGCGACTCGGCTACCTGCAGAACGCCACGGGCGCAGTCGCCGGGCCGTTCGACGCATGGCTGACCCTGCGCGGTATCAAGACCCTGGCGGTCCGGATGGACCGGCACTGCCAGAACGCGGCGCGGGTGGCGGCCATGCTGGCCGCGCACCCCGAGGTGACCGAGGTGTTCTATCCGGGGCTGGCCAGCCATCCCGGCCACGATGTCGCAGCCAAGCAGATGCGGGACTTTGGCGGGATGGTGTCGTGCCGGCTGCGCGGCGGCGAGCAGGCGGCCTTCGCGGTCTGCGGGCGGACCCGGCTGTTCACGCTCGGGGAGTCGCTCGGCGGGGTGGAATCGCTGATCGAGCACCCGGGCCGGATGACGCACGCCTCCGCGGCCGGGTCGGCCCTGGCGGTGCCGCCGGACCTGATCAGGCTCTCGGTCGGCATCGAGACCTGCGACGACCTGCTGGAAGACCTGCGCCAAGCGCTGCGCTGACCGGGTTGCGGTCAGCGGGTTGCGGTCAGCGGGTGTTCCACACCATGAGCACAAGGATCACCAGCCAGATGAGGCTGATCACGCCGGCCATCGAGGCGATCCGGCCCCGTTCCACCGTGGCCACGGCGACCTCCCGCGGTGCGCCGGGTACCGGGGCGGGCGGCTCCGGTGGCCCGGGCTCATCGTCCGTGGCCCCGGTGGGGTCGGGCCCGGCAGGCTGACCGCCCGCCCCGGTCACCACCGGTGTCTCCACCCCTTCCAGCGCAACGATGGCCCGGTGCTGGTCCCGCATGACGAGGGCGAGCAGGACCAGGGCGACAACGAACAGCGTCATCGACGCGGTCACCCACGCCTTGGTGATCTCGTGCAGCGCCTGACCCGCGATGATCCCGAAGAGCAGCACGCCCAGCGAGGCGGCCCCGAAGATCCTGGTCATCCGGGACAGGTAGCGCAGCACGACCAGGTTGCGGGTCCGGATATAGCGCGGCGTGGACATCGTCGCGATGGTGACCGGCCCAATAGCGAAGATCACGAAACCGATGTGGAACCAGAGGATCAGCCGGTCGGTGAAGGACATGCCCCGATCCTAGAGGCGTCAGTTCCGGCCGGACGACCTGCTCCCTGACTTCCCGCCGAACCCGGCCCAGCAGGCCAGCGCGAGCAGGATCAGGCCCACGATGAGCGAGCTTCCGGCGCGCAGCGGGTGGTGGCCTGACGAGCCGGCGATGTGGCCGGGAATGAAGCCAGGCAGCGAGCTGGCCGTTGTTGACACGTAGATAATTCCGACAACTATCAGCAGAACACCGACAATTGCCAGAATAAGCGCACCAATGCGCCGTACGGATGATTGCGTGCCCGAATGGGTAACAGAACTCATATGGCCCCCTCAGGAAAAAGACCTGACGGCCGAACGTTACTACGGGAACGCGGCGAGTGGCTCCGGCTGAAAAAGCGTTAAACGAAAATTTATCGCCGGGTCTTGCGGCGGGAGCGCAGGAAGTCCCGGACCACGAACTCGCCGAGGCGCTCAGGGATCGCGCGGAGCACCCGGCCCCCATTTCGCCGCGCCACTTCGTCGACAAACATGGTCAGCCCTTCGTCCTCGGCCAGCATGAAGACATTGAGCGCGGCGCGGCGGCGGGTCATCTTGTCCACCTCGGCCAGGGTGAGTTCCATCGTCTCCGGCGTGGGCGGCCAGTCGAAATGGGATTGCCCGTCCCGCCGGAGGTGGGCGGTGGGCTCGCCGTCAGTCACGATCAGCACCACTGGATCGTGCTCCGGCCGGCGGTCGAGGTACCGCCCGGCCAGCACCAGGGCATGGTGCAGGTTGGTGCCCTGGACCATGTCCCAGCCGAGCGACGCGAGATCGGTCTCGCGCAGTTCCCGTGCGTAGTTGGAGAACCCGATCACCTGGATAGAGTCCTGCGGGAACCTGCTGCGCACCAGGGCGTGCAGCGCCAGCGCGGTCTGCTTGGCTGCTCCCCAGGTGCCCCGCAGGTGCATCGAGTACGACAGGTCGATCAGCAGGCACACGGCGGCCGCGGCCCGCCGCTGTGTTTCGCCCACCTCGAAGTCCGCAGCCGAGAGCCGGACCGCACTGTGGCCGGCTGCACTGCTGCCGGGCGTCGCTGTGCTGCCGGGCGTCGCTGTGCTGCCGGGCGTCGCTGT
>CAYPQM010000103.1:0-19230 GCA_964412845.1 uncultured Streptosporangiaceae bacterium | reverse complement strand
GTCGCTGTGCTGCCGGGCGTCGCTGTGCTGCCGGGCGTCGCTGTGCTGCCGGGCGCGGCGGCCTGCGGCCGCTGGAGGGCCGATGGATCGCGCAGCAGCGCGTTGCGGACCGTGGCCGGGGCGTCGATCGCCTGCTCGTCGCCGAACTCCCACGGCCGGGTGGCGCCGGTCAGTTCACCGGCCTGCCCCACGTCGTTCTGCTCGTGGTCCCCGTAGCCGCCCTCGGGGAGATCCGCGAAGACCCGGCGCAGGGCCGTCTCACCGAGCCGGCGCACCGCCTTCGGGGTCAGGTCCAGGCGGCCCGCGTGCCGCTCCACGTACCCTTGCCGTTCCAGTTCCCGCTCGGTCTGGCGCAGCGCCGCCATGTCATCGACGGCCTGGCGGCCCAGCGCCCGCCGGATCGCGCTCTCGTCGATGTCGTCCAGTCGTGCGCCCGGGTAGTCCTGGCGCAGCGCCGTCTCCAGGTCAGCCAGGTCAGCCAGGTCGGCGAGCGCGGTGGTGGCGTCACCCAGGCCCAGCGGCTGGTCGCCGGTCATCGGGTCTTCGCCCCAGCCGGACAGGTCCATGTCGGGCCGGCGGGCCCGGAGCAGGTCGGCCAGCCGGGCCATTTCCGCGGCCAGGCCCGCGTCCTGCAGGGTCTGGTCCATCAACCCGGCCAGCTCATCACGCTGGCCATCGGTGAGCGACTCAAGCAGCCGCTGCGCCGCCTGGGCCCGGCGGACCAGCGAGTCGACCAGTTCCTCCAGATTGCGCGGGTTGTCCGGGAACAGGTCCCCGTAGGAGTCCATGAAGCGGTCGAAGTCCTCGGCGGTGTGCTCGCCCCGGGAGTCGGCTTCCAGCATCCCGTTGAGGTCGGCGAGCATGTCCTTGACCCGCTGCATGGCTTCGGTGTCGGGCCGCTCCAGCACGTCTTTCATGCCGCGGAACTGGCTATCAAGCACCTCGCTGCGGAGCAGGTCCTTGAGCCGCTCGAAGGTCTCCCTGGCCGCCGCGGAGCGCCAGGAGTAGTCAGCCAGCCGCCGGACCGCCTGCGCGGTGTCCGACGGCAGCGAGTCGAGCTCGGCCTCACGCAGCCTGGCTTCGTCGCTGGGGTCGGGGAAGAGTTCCGCCCGCTCCTGGCCGACGGCCGTGTCGAGCAGCGAGCGAGCCTGGTCCAGGATGCCGTCGAGGCGGCCCCGGCTGCGCACCTCCCGCTGCCGCTCACGCACCCGCCGCAGCATGTCGTCCAGGCCGCGGTGGTCTCCCATGCCGCGGCGCAGCAGATCACGCAGCGCGCTAGCCGGGTCCGCGCCGCCGAGCACCGCGTCGCCGAGCTCGTCCAGCGCGCCACGGGCGTCATACGGCGGGGCCAGCGGATCCGGCCCGTCGTGGTACTCGCCGTACCGGTAACCAGTCACGCCTGCCCCGCTTCCGTCCTCCGGTGCCGTCTGCTCACGTGCGGTAGACAGCACCTCCGTCGACGGAGTCCTTGGACAGCCGCCGCATCAGGTACAGCCCTTCGAGGGCGAACTCCAGGGCCGCGGCCGCGTGCCCGAACGACTCGTCACCGTCGTCCATGCCCAGCCGTCCCATGATCCTGGCCAGGCCTGGCACCTCCCCGATCCGCTGCAGCAGGTCGCCGGCGGGCACCAGGTCGCCGGACTCGACGCTGCCCCCGTCGTCGAAGATGGCGAGCAGGGGGGTCAGGTCAGCGCTGCCCAGCCTGGCCCGGAAGGTCTCGGCCACGGCGCGGCGCAGCAGGTGCTCAAGGACTTCCTGCTCCCGGCCTTCCTCGCTGACCTCGAATTCGACCTTGCCGCGCAGCGAGCTCACCGTGGATGGCAGGTCGCAGATCCGGGCCACTGGTTGTGCCTCCCCGGTGAGGGCGGCCCGGCGCAGCGCGGAAGCGGCGACGGACTCAGCGGCGGCGATCGCGAACCGGGCCGATACCCCGGACCGCGAGTCCACCGCGGGTGAGGCACGCACCAGCCGGGTGAACCGGGCGATGACTTCCATCAGGTGGGCCGGCAGGGCCGCGCCGGGATCGCTGCCCTGCCACGAGATCACGGACTCCTGCTTGGTCAGGGTGATCTCGTCCTCCAGGGACATCGGGTAGTGCGTGCGGATCTCAGCGCCGAACCGGTCCTTCAGCGGCGTGATGATCCGGCCCCGGTTCGTGTAGTCCTCCGGGTTCGCGCTCGCCACCAGAACAAGGTCGAGCGGCAGGCGCAGGGCGTATCCGCGTACCCCGATGTCCCGTTCCTCCAGGACGTTCAGCAACGCCACTTGGATCCGTTCGGCCAGGTCTGGAAGTTCATTCAGGCAGAACACGCCACGGTTGGTCCGCGGCACCAGCCCGAAGTGGATCGTTTCCGGGTCGCCGAGGGTCCGTCCTTCCGCCACCTTCACCGGATCGATGTCCCCGATCAGGTCGCCCACGCTGGTGTCGGGCGTGGCCAGCTTCTCGCCGTACCGCTCGCCGCGGTGCCGCCAGGTCACCGGCAGGTCGTCACCCTGCTCGCCGGCCAGGCGGCGGCAGCGCGCGCAGGCGGGCAGATAGGGATGGTCATTGATCTCGCAGCCCGAGACGGTCGGGGTCCACTCATCGAGCAGGGTGGGCAGTGTCCGGATGAGCCGCGTCTTGCCCTGGCCGCGCTCGCCGAGCAGGATCGTGTCGTGCCCGGCGAGGAGCGCCCGCTCCAGGTGCGGCAGCACGGTCTGGCCGAAGCCGACGATCCCGGGGAACCGGTCTTCGCCGGCCCGCATCTTGGCCAGCAGGTTGCGGCGAATCTCTTCTTTGACGGACACATGCTCGTGCCCGCTGGCCCGGAGTGCTCCCAGGGTAGCGATCTCCGGGTGGGGCGACGGGCCCGCTGCGGGGTGGGTCTGGTTGTGTGGCTGCACCATTCGACAGTATGTGTATGCCGGCCGGGTTCGCACATCGCCCAGGTCACGCCGGCCGGATCGACCGCGGACGGGAGCTGAGGGCGTGGGAACCAAAGACCCGGCGCTGGCCATTGACATCGGCGGGACCAAGATCGCTGTCGGGCTCGTCGAGCCGGACGGGCGGCTGCTGACCTGGGCGCAGCTGCCGACCCCCCGGCTGGACGGCGAGCAGCTCTGGCGCACGCTGGATTCGCTGATCAGCCGGGCCATCGCGGAGGCCCACGTCAACGCGCCCGAGGGACTGTCCGGCGTCGGCTGCGGCTGCGGTGGCCCCATGGAGTGGCCGGCCGGAAACGTCTCCCCGCTGAACATCCCGGCCTGGCGCGGGTTCCCGCTCCGCAAGCGGCTCCAGGAGCGGTTCCCCGGCCTTCCGGTGCGGCTGCATAACGACGCGATCTGCGTGGCGGCCGGCGAGCACTGGCGGGGCGCGGGCCGGGGCCGGCGCACCATGCTGGGCATGGTGGTGTCCACCGGCGTCGGCGGCGGCCTGGTGCTTGACGGCAGGCTCATCAACGGGGCGACCGGCAACGCCGGGCACATCGGCCACGTGGTCGTGGACCCGGACGGGCCGCCCTGCGTCTGCGGCGGGCGCGGCTGCGTCGAGGCGATCGCCCGCGGGCCCGCGCTCGCCGCGTGGGCCCAGGCGCAGGGGTGGCGCCCCGGCCAGCCGGACGCTACCGCCAAGGATCTCGCCGACGACGCGGCGCAGGGGCATCCGGTCGGGCTGGCCGCCATGCGCCGGGCGGGCCGGGCCCTGGGCATCGCCATCGCCTCCGCCACCCACCTGTGCGACCTGGAGGTGGTCGCGGTGGGGGGCGGGCTTGCGCAAGCCGGGTCGCTGCTGCTCGACCCGCTGGAGGAAGCGCTCCGGGTGCACGTGGGCCTGGACTTTGCCCGCGACGTCGTGGTGGTGCCGGCCGCGCTCGGCCAGAGCGCCGGCCTGGTCGGCGCGGCCGCGCTGCTGTTCGCGGCTGACCGGTACTGGCTGGGCGAGTGAACTAGGCCGGCCCGGACCGGGGCGGCCAGGACCGGACCGGGGCGGCCAGGTGCGAGACTGCACACCATGACGATGGCGTCCTCCCCGGTCGGGCCGGGTGACGTGGCCGCTGCCCGCGAGGTGCTCCGCGGTGTCCTGGCGCCCACCCCGCTGCTGCGTTCCCGCGTGCTGTCCGACCGGCTCGGCGGGCCGGTCTTCCTGAAGTGCGAGAACCTCCAGCGGACCGGATCGTTCAAGGCACGTGGTGCCTACCTGCGGATTTCCCGGCTCAGCGACTCCGAGCGGGCCCGCGGTGTGGTCGCGGCGAGCGCGGGCAACCATGCCCAGGGGGTGGCTTTCGCCGCCGCCCTGCTCGGCGCCAAGGCCACCGTCATCATGCCGGAAGGAGCGCCGCTGCCCAAGATCGAGGCCACCTTGTCTTACGGGGCCGACATCATCACCAGCGGGCAGACGGTGGACGACGCGCTGGCCACGGCGCACGCCTATGCGACCGAGCACGGGGCGGTGTTCATCCACCCGTTCGACCACCCCGACGTGGTGGCCGGCCAGGGCACGGTCGGCCTGGAGATCATGGAGCAGTGCCCTGAGGTGCGGACGGTCGCCGTCCCGGTGGGCGGCGGCGGGCTCGCGGCCGGCATTTCGGTCGCAGTGCACGGGGCCGATCCGGACGTCCGCCTGGTCGGGGTGCAGGCCGAGGCGGTAGCGCCGTACCCGGGCTCGCTGGCCGCCGGTCATCCGGTGCGGGTGGATCCCGCGCCGACCATGGCCGACGGCATCGCGGTCGGACAGCCGGGGGTGATCGCATTCGACATCCTGGCCGGGTTCGGCGACCAGGTGGTGACCGTGTCCGAGGAGGCGCTGTCCCGGGGGCTGCTGCTCTGCCTGGAGCGCGCCAAGCAGCTTGTCGAGCCGGCCGGGGCGGCCGGCGTGGCCGCGCTGCTTGAGCACCCGGGCATGTTCGAGCCGCCGGTGGTGGCCGTGCTTTCCGGGGGCAATATCGATCCGCTGCTGCTGTCCAAGGTGCTGCGATACGGCCTGTCAGCGGCCGGCCGTTACCTGGCGCTGCGCTGCCGGGTACCCGATCGCCCCGGTGCGCTCGCCACGTTGCTCCGCGAGGTCGCGAACCTCGGGGCCAACGTCCTTGAGGTGACGCACGAGCGGGTCACCCCGCGGCTGCGGGTGGGTGAGGTCGAGGTGGCGCTGCAGGTGGAGACCCGCGGCCCCGGCCATTGCGAGGAAGTGATCAGCCAGCTTCGCCAGGCCGGGTACACCCTCATCTTCAGCTGACCCCGGGCGGTCCAGCTGACCCCGCCGGTCAGAGGTTGCCGCGGCGGGCTTGCTCGCGTTCGATCGCCTCGAAGAGCGCCTTGAAGTTGCCCTTGCCGAACCCTTGGGAGCCGTGCCGCTCGATCAGCTCGAAGAAGACGGTCGGCCGGTCCTGCACCGGCTTGGTGAAGATCTGCAGGAGATAGCCGTCCTCATCCCGGTCGGCGAGGATCCGCAGTTCCCGCAGGGTCGGGCCGGGCACCCGGGTCTGGCCCGCCCAGTCACCCAGCGAGTCGTAGTAGCTGTCCGGCGTGCCCAGGAACTCCACCCCGGCCGCCCGCATGGCTTGGACCGTCGCGACGATGTCGTCGCAGGCCAGGGCGATGTGCTGGACACCGGGGCCGCCATAGAACTCCAGGTACTCGTCGATCTGGGACTTCTTCTTGCCGGCGGCGGGCTCGTTGATCGGGAACTTGACCTTGCGGGACCCGTCCGCGACCACCTTGCTCATCAGGGCGGAGTACTCGGTGGAGATGTCGTCGCCGACGAACTCCTTCATGTTCGTGAAGCCCATGACCTGCTGGTAGAAGCCGACCCAGTCGTCCATCTTGCCGAGTTCGACGTTGCCCACGCAGTGGTCCACGTCGGTGAAGAAGGGCCGCGCGGGCGGCGCCACGATCGGCTCCGCCGCCACGTACCCAGGCAGGTAGGGGCCGGAGTAGCTGGACCGCTCCACGAGCGTGTGCCTGGTCTGGCCGTAGGTGGCGATGCTGGCCAGCACTACCTTGCCCTGGTCATCCTCAAGCACCTCCGGCTCGGACAGGCCGCGGGCGCCGTGGGAGACGGCATAGGAGTAGGCCGCCTCGGCCGACGGCACGCCGATGGCCAGATCGATCACGCCGTCGCCGTGCTCCGCGACATGCCGGCCCAGGCTGGTCCCGGCCCGGACCGGCCCGCGCAGCACGAACCGCGCACGGCCGGACTCCAGCACGTAGGCGGCCTCGTCGCGGCAGCCGGTCTCCGGGCCCCGGTAGGCGACGCAGCTCATGCCGAACGCGGTGGAGTAGTAGTGCGCTGCCTGCCGGGCGTTGCCCACGGCGAACACCACGGCATCGGTTCCGGTGACCGGGAATGCGTCCATGGCCTGCTCCTCGCGCTGCTTCCGGGGCTTGACTGCAGCATGAGCGCCACATCGCAAGCTGCGCAACTACTTCGGAATTTACTGCTCAGTTTGTATAGTGTTCAGGGAGAACTGCTGAGATATCTGCACACCCTGTGCTGGTTGGCGCGGCAGGGTCAGCGCAAGGGGGTGCCCGGTGATCGACGAGCTTGACGCGCGGCTGATCGAACTGCTGGCCGCCGAGCCCCGGACTGGCGTGCTTGAGGCATCCAGGCGGCTCGGCGTGGCGCGGGGCACGGTGCAGGCCCGGCTCGACCGGCTGCATGCCCGCGGCGTGGTGACCGGATACGGCCCGGACGTGGACCCGGCCGCCATCGGCCATGGGGTGACCGCGTTCGTGACGCTGGAGATCCGGCAGGCGGGCGGGCACGACCCGGTCGCTGCGCGGCTGGCCGGGATACCTGAGGTCCTGGAGGCGCACACCATTACCGGGCCGGGGGATGTGCTGTGCCGGGTGGTCGCCCGGACCAACGCTGACCTGCAGCGGGTAATCGACGCGATCGTCGAGGTGGCCGGGGTGGTGCGCACATCGACGGTGATCGCTCTCGCGACGCCGGTGCCGTACCGGGTCGTGCCCCTGGTCCGGGTCGCCGCCGACGGGCCTGCCTAGCGGCCGGGCCGGCGTCCCGCTGTACGGGGCGGTCTAGCTGTGCGGGGTGGCGGGCTCGGTGGCCGCGCGGGCGCCGGCCAGCCCGAACGCGATGTCCAGCACCACCTCGCGCAACTCACCCGGCCTGCTCGCCCGCTCGGCATAGAACATGCAGCCGAAGCTCACGCTGGCCAGGGCCACGGCCGCCCGGACCTGCCCGGCGAGCGGGGCGTCCGGCTCGGTGAGGATCTCAACCAGCCCATCCATCCGCTCGCGGAACAGCTCGCTGCGGTGCTTGGCGGACGCGAGGCTGCTGACCGCGGCCTGGTTCTGCTGGAGCATCCGGAAGACCTCGCTGCCATCTTCGACGATGCTGAAGTACCGGTCCAGCACCAGGCCCCGCATCTCGCCGGTCCTCGGCTGGTCGCGGCCCCAGTCGATGAGCGCGTCGATCTGGCCGAAATAGTCCTCTACCAGGCTGCCGACGATGTCTTCCTTGGATTTGAAGTGGTAGTACAGGGCCGCCTTGGTGACCCCGAGCCGTTCGGCGATCTCGCGCAGCGAGGTCTTCTCGTACCCCTGCTCCGCGAAGAGTTCCAGGGCCACGGCCTGGATCCGTTCCCTGGTGTCACCGCGAGGATGCGCCGCGTCTGCACCCGGCACCCGCGCACGGCCGGCCGCCGGTGCACTGTCACGCATCGCCTGGTCCATCGTGATGCATCTCGCCTCGCTTCGGCCGGCTTAACCTACTTGACGGCCGGTTAGCTGGCATTTTAGTCTGGGCTCTGCGAATATGCTAGCCGGTCGGCAAGTAAGTTGTCGTGGCCGGACGGCGGGCAGTCACCCCCGGAGGGAGCCCAGCATGGCAGGCATCGAGGCCGGATCGGCTCCTGGGGCCCCGGGCGGGCCGGCGGCAGCCGGAGCGGGGGACGCGAACATCGGCGTCCGCCGGGAGATCCTCGTCGTGCTGCCCGGCCTGCTTCTCGCGATCATGCTCGCCATGCTCGACCAGCTGATCGTGGGCACCGCGCTGCCGCGTATCGTCGGCAGCCTCGGCGGGGTCGCCCACCTGTCCTGGGTCGTCACCGCGTACGTGCTGGCCTCAACGATCACCACCCCGCTCTACGGGAAACTCGGCGACATGTACGGCCGGAAGAAGCTGTTCATGGCCGCCATCGTGCTTTTCCTGGCCGGTTCCGCGCTGGCCGGCCTGTCCCAGACGATGGATCAGCTCATCGCGTTCCGCGCGATCCAGGGCCTCGGCGCTGGCGGCCTCATGGTCAGCGCCATCGCGATCATCGGCGACCTGGTCTCGCCCCGCGAGCGGGGCCAGTACATGGGCTACATCATGGGCGTCATGATGGTCGCCACGATCGGCGGGCCGCTGCTCGGCGGGTTCATCACCGACACCTTCTCGTGGCGCTGGATCTTCTACATCAACCTGCCGCTCGGCGGTATCGCCCTGGCCTACCTGGCCACCACCCTGCACCTGCCCAAGCGGCGGATCGAGCACCGGGTGGACTACCCGGGCGCGGCCATCCTCGCCGTCGCGACGACCGCGATCGTGCTGGTCTCGACGTGGGGCGGCACCCAGTACGGGTGGCGCTCACCGCAGATCATCGGCCTGGTCATCGTCGCGATCGTGACCGTGGTCGCGTTCGTCATGGTGGAGGGCCGCGCGGCCGAGCCGATCCTGCCGCTGCACATTTTCCGCAACCGCAACTTCGCGCTTATCTCCAGCCTGAGCTTCCTGGCCGGGCTCGCCATGTTCGGCGCGATCACTTTCCTGCCGCTCTACCAGCAGACCGTGCAGGGAGCCTCACCAACTGTCAGCGGCCTGCTGCTCACGCCCATGATGGTCGGCGTGATGGTGACCTCGCTGATCGCCGGCCAGCTGACCACCCGCACCGGCCGCTACCGGGCCCTGCCGATCCTCGGCGCGGGAGGGATGGCCCTGGGCATGTTCCTGCTCTCGCTGATCGGCGTGCACACCAGCCGGGTCACCCTGGGGCTCTTCATGGTCGTGCTCGGGTTCGGCATGGGCTTCCTGATGCAGATGACCACCCTGCTGGCCCAGAACAGCGTGCAACCCCGCGACATCGGCGTGGCGAGCAGTTCGCGGCTGTTCTTCCAGCAGATCGGCGGATCGATCGGCGTGTCGGCGTTCGGCGCCATCTTCGCCAGCCGGCTGCAGCACGCGCTGACCTCAGTAGCGCCCGGCGTGCACCTCAGCACCGGCGGTGGCCAGTTCAACCCGGCCACCGTGCGGCGGCTGCCCGTCGCGTTGCAGCACGACGTGTTCTACGCGGTCACCCACGCGGTCCAGGGGGTCTTCCTCTGGGCGATCCCGGCCGCGCTGCTCGCCTTCGTGCTGACCTGGTTCATCAAGGAGATCCCGCTGCGGGGTCGCGCCCCGGCAACCGAGGAGCCAGCGCCCGAACTCGTCGGCTGACGGCGCGGAAAACCATGATCACGGTGCTTTTCAGCCGCAGCTGAAAAGCACCGTGATCATGAAGTGGCTGGGGTGCATCGGGCAGATGCGGGCCGCGGTGCGGCCGCCGAGTCAGATTCCCCCGTAGGGGACCGCCTCAAGGATCTCAACCGTCGCCGCGCGCCCGTTCGGCAGCGTGTAGGTGGCCGTCTCGCCGACCTTCTTGCCGGAGATGGCGCTGCCCAGCGGGGAGCGCGGGGAGTAGACATCGATGGGCGAGCTGCTCTCCTCGCGGGAGGCCAGCAGGAAGGTGACCTCGTCATCATCACTGTCGAAGCGGATCGTGACGGTCATGCCCGGACCCACCACCCCGTCGGTGCGCGGTGGCTCCCCGACCCGGGCGTTCTGGATGATGTGGGTGAGCTGGTTGATCCGGCCCTCCCGCTGGCCCTGCTCGTCCTTGGCGGCGTGGTAGCCGCCGTTCTCCTTCAGATCGCCCTCGTCCCGGGCGGCCTCGATCTTCTGCGCGATCTCGACCCGCCCTGGGCCCGAGAGGTAGTCCAGCTCGGACTTGAGCCGGTCGTATGCCTCCTGGGTCAGCCAGGTGACGCTGTCATTGCGGGTCTCGGTCATGGGTACTCCTTGCCTGCAGTGCGGACGCGGACGTCCGCGGGAGCGCTGAGTGTCTCCTCGGGGTAATCCTTTAGGCTAACAAGGCTCCGCAAGTACGTCGCGTCGGTCAGCCGCCTCGGTCAGTAGTCAGCATGACCGAGAAGGCGGCTGTCGCGGTAGGCCCAAGCTGCGCCGACCCCGGCGAAGTGCGGGAATGTCGTCGCCCGGCGGGCGTGTTGTCCAGCAGAATGGCCTGCCGGCGCTGCTGTGGCCCGGCCGCCCGGGTGTGCGATGTCGGTGCGGCGCACCTCGGTCGATGTGTAACACCTCTGGCGCTGAAGGGGATTAGCTTGTCTGCCCTGATCAATGACCCTGCCGATATGCCCGGCCGGGCCGTCGCGGCGAACGCCGGCGGCCCGGTCCCGGCCACGCCACTGCGGCTGATGGCCGTGCACGCGCACCCCGACGACGAGTCGAGCAAGGGCGCCGCGACCATGGCCAGGTACGTCCGGGACGGTGTGGACGTCATGGTCTGCACACTGACCGGTGGCGAGCGCGGCAGCATCCTCAACAAGGCGATGGACCGCCCCGAGGTCAGGGAGAACCTGGCCCGGATCCGCCGTGAGGAGATGGCGCGGGCCCGGGAGATCCTGGGCGTCCGCCAGGAATTCCTCGGTTTCATCGACTCCGGGTTGCCCGAGGGTGATCCGCTGCCGCCGCTGCCCGAGGACTGCTTCGCGCTGAAAGGCCTGGAGGAGGCGTCGCACCCGCTGGTCCGGGCGGTCCGTGAGTTCCGGCCGCATGTGATGCTGACCTATGACGAGCAGGGCGGGTACCCGCACCCGGACCACATCAAGTGCCATGAGGTCTCGGTGGAGGCGTTCGAGGCCGCGGCCGACCCGGACCGTTACCCCGGTACCGGCGATCCCTGGCAGCCGCTCAAGCTGTACTACTTCGCGACGTTTCACCGGGCCCGGTTCACCGCGCTGCATGCGGAAATGGTGCGCCGCGGCCTGGAATCGCCCTACGCGGAGCGGATGGAACGGGCCGCGGAGCGCGCCGAGGAGCGCCCCGAACTGGAGATCACCACCCGGGTGCTCTGCGGTGAGTTCTTCGGGATCCGCGACCAGGCGCTGATCGCGCACGCCACCCAGATCGACCCGGAGAGCTCCTGGTTTGCTTGCCCGCTGGATGTGCAGCGCGCGGCCTGGCCGACCGAGGACTACCATCTAGCCAGGTCGGTGGTGGACACGGAGCGCCCGGAGGATGACCTGTTCGCCGGGGTGCGGGAGAGGGTGAGCCTGTGACTGGTGTGCTGGCCGCCGTCACGGCTAACGACATCGAGCCTGGGGCTCTCGGGTTCCTGGTCGTGGCCGCGATGGGCCTGGCGCTGTTCTTCCTGTTCCGCTCGATGAACAAGCAACTGCACAAGATCACCCCGGATGCACAGAGCCGCAAGCCGGCCAAATCCGGCTACATCGAGGATTCGGGCAGCGTCAGCGACGGCCCCGCCTCCTGATCAAGGCCCGTTAAGCGCACGCAAGCCCCGCCGGGTTCATGCCTGCCCGGCCATCCGGGCTGGGGTGGCTCGGTTGCCTCGCGGCGGCGGGGCAGGTCAGCCGGTGCGCAGTTGCCGCCCGTAGGCCAGCAGCAGGAAGCCTGGCACCGGGCACCAGTCGCGATCGGGGATGCGCCGGAACCCGGCCGCCGCATACAAGCGCTGGGCCGCGAACATGTCGGGCTGCGTGCACAGCACCAGGTGGTGGGCACCCAAGGCGATGGCCCGGTCGGTGACCGCCTGGAGCAGCGCCCGGCCGACTCCCCGGCCCTGCGCGCCCGGGGACACCGCGAGCGCCCGGATCTCAGCCTCGCCGGGGCCGCGGACCACGTGCCCGCCGTCCGGCCATGATTGCAGCATCACCGTGCCCAGGATCTGCCCGCCGTCCACGGCGGCGAGCACCAGGCCGTCGCCTTCGCGGCCGAGTCCGCGAAGCGTCTCGGTGTAGTGGGACCCGTCCGAGAGGAAGTCCTGCGCGGCGTAGGCGTCGACCCGCAGGTCGCCGATCGCGGGGATTTCGCTGGGCCTGGCGTCACGTACGATCACGCCGTTCTCCAACCTTCCCGGCACGGCGCTCATTCCGGGCCGGGTGACAGTGCCGGTTGCTAGCGTGGCGGAAGCCGGGCGGGGCCCGCCAGGCGGGGCCGAGGAGTGCGCGACACATGCTGGTCATCCACGGGATCTGGGCGGACGACGCGCTCTGCCTGTGGGCTGAGGACTCGCGGTACCCGTCCCGGGTACCGCCGCCGGGGGGCCGGCGCCCGTCCCGGGCGGCACGGCCGCACCCGTTCGCCAGTGACCCGGACACCCTCGCCGAGGTGCTGGCCGATTTGCCGGAGCCGTTCCCCGGACTGGCCCGAAAGGCCATGGAGGACGAACTCACCCTGCATCTGCCCGCGACCGCTGACGGCCCGCTGGCCTCCCCGGAACTGATCTGGCCGCAGGGCACCGGGGAGGCCCGGCCGGGGAGTGGGACGGGTCGCGTCACGCTCACCCCCTGGCGCGTCCCAGCATTGATCTTCGAGCCCGCGGCAGCGCTCGACCTGCTTGCCGACCTGGACCTGCTGGCCGCTTCCGCCGATCAGGGAGCCGTGGATGTGGCCGCCCCGGACCTGTCCCCGGAGACTGTCACCGCGGTAGCGGGCGGGTCGGCGGTCTACTGGTCGGCGGTCGCGGCCCTGGCGGCCGACCTGGCCGGACGGGGCCGTGTCCTTCCGGTCCTGGAAGCGGGGCACGCTGGCTACGCGGCGCGCTGGCGTCCCGTGCTGACCGGCCCCGACGCGCACCGGGCGCGCGATCTCGCCGCGGCCATGCCGCCGCTGTGCCGGGCGACCCAGCCGACCGGGGAGCAGCCCGCGCTGGTGCTGGCGGCGGCGCTCGACGCACTGGCTGACGCCGCCGTGCGGGCCCGGCTGGATGCCGGCCGGCCGGGCTGGTCACTGCTGCCCGTCCGGCGCGGCCGGCGGCCGGCCCAGGCCGCGCTGGCCGAGCGCTGGGTGGCGGCGCTGACCGGCTCCGATGCTCGGGTCGCGGTCACCGTGCCGGAGGAGTCAGCGGAAGCCGCCGGACTCGCCAGCGTGCTGGCCGGCTGGCGGTCGGCCGCGCAGGCGCCAGCGGGCCCGGTGCGCACCTGCTTCCGGCTCGTCGAGCCGGACCCGGACCCGGACGACGCCCTGGCCGCGCCTGCATCAGGCGACGGGCCGGTCGAGCGGATACCGGACGGCCGGCCAGCCGAATCGGCGCCGGATGACACCGCCGAGGCCCCTGAGGTGATCCGGGCCGGCCATGAGGCGGCCACCGATCGCGCGCTCTGGCGGGTCGAGTTCTCGCTGCAGTCCACCGACGATCCGAGCCTGATGATTGCCGCTGATGACATCTGGGCGGGTGATGCGGCCCTGCCGGTGGGCGGGATCAAGCACCCCGAGGAGGAGTTGCTGGCCGGCTTGGGCGCCGCTGGCCGGCTCTTCCCGGAACTGGATGCCGAACTGCGCCACGCCGCCCCGGCCGCGGCGACCCTGGATACCGCGGGCGCGTTCCGGTTCCTGAAGGAGACCGGACCGCTGCTGTCGGGCGCCGGGTTCGGCGTGCTGCTGCCGGACTGGGCCCGCAAGGCACGGCTCGGCCTCAAGCTCACCTCCCGGTCGTCGAGCACGCCGGGGACCGGGGCGGTCAAGGACGCCGCGTTCGGCCTGAATGACCTGGTCCAGTTCCGCTACGACCTGGCGGTCGGCGACCAGGCCCTGGACCCGGACGAACTTGCCGAACTGGCCCGGCTGAAGATTCCCCTGGTCAGGATCCGGGGCCAGTGGGTGGAACTGGACGAGCGGAACCTGAAAGCCGCGATGCGCTTCCTGGAGCGTGCCCAGTCCGGCGCAATGCGTGCCGGGGATGCATTGCTCGCGGGCCTGCGCGGCCCCGAGGACGACCTCCCGGTCACCGACGTAGACGCCGATGGCTGGCTAGGCGACCTGCTCTCCGGCCAAGCCGAGCGTCGCCTAGCTCCTATCGCCACGCCTGAGTCCTTCCGCGGCACCCTCCGCCCTTACCAGGAGCGCGGCGTGGCCTGGCTGTCGTTCCTCGGCGGCCTCGGAATGGGCGGAATCCTCGCAGACGACATGGGACTGGGTAAATCCGTACAAACACTAGCATTGCTCTCACATGAGCATGCACCTGGCAGTGACATCGCGCCGACGTTGCTTGTGTGTCCCATGTCGCTCGTTGGCAACTGGGAGCGGGAGGCGGAGCGGTTCACGCCGGACCTGGCCGTGCATGTGCACCACGGGTCTGACCGGCTGACCGGCGACGGGCTGCGTGATGCCCTGAGCGCGGCCGACCTGGTCATCACCACCTACGCGATCGCCGTCCGGGACCGCGACGCGCTGGCCGAGGTCAGCTGGGGCCGGGTGGTCTGCGACGAGGCGCAGAACATCAAGAACCCGGGTACCCGCCAGGCCAAGGCGGTCCGGAGCCTGCCCGCCGCATCCCGGATCGCGCTGACCGGCACCCCGGTGGAGAACCGCCTCAGCGAGCTCTGGTCGATCATGGAGTTCACCAGCCCCGGCCTGCTCGGCCCGGCGGAGAAGTTCCGCACCCAGTTCGCGATCCCGGTGGAGCGCCACGGCGACGAGAGGGCGTCCGACCGGCTCCGGCAGCTCACCGGCCCGTTCATCCTGCGCCGGGTCAAGACCGACAAGACGATCATCTCCGACCTGCCGGAGAAGCAGGAGATGAAGGTCTGGTGCAACCTCACGCCCGAGCAGGCGTCGCTCTACCAGGCGACGGTCACGGACATGCTGGCCCGGATCGAGGCCGCCGAGGAGGGCATCGAGCGCCGCGGCCTGGTGCTGGCGACAATGGCCAAGCTGAAGCAGGTCTGCAACCATCCGGCGCATCTGCTCGGCGACTCCTCCCGGCTGCCCGGCCGGTCCGGCAAGCTCGCCCGCCTGGAGGAGATCTGCGACGAGGTCGTGGCCGCGGGGGAGCGGGCGCTGTGCTTCACCCAGTACGCCGAGTTCGGCCGGATGCTGCAGCCGTATTTGGCCGCGCGGCTCGGCTGCCCCGTGCTGTTCCTGCACGGAGGCACACCGAAAATGAAACGCGACACGATGGTCGAAGAATTTCAATCCCTCACGGAACCAGCCCTCTTCCTGCTGTCCCTCAAAGCCGGCGGCACCGGATTGAACCTCACCGCCGCCAATCATGTGATTCACGTTGACCGGTGGTGGAACCCGGCCGTGGAAGACCAGGCCACGGACCGGGCGTTCCGGATCGGCCAGCGCAAGGACGTGCAGGTGCGCAAGTTTGTCTGCGTCGGCACGCTGGAGGAGCGGATCGACGCCATGATCGAGGAGAAGAAGGCACTGGCCGAGCGGATCGTCGGGACTGGCGAGGGCTGGCTGACCGAACTGTCGGTCGCCGACCTGCGCGACGTGCTCGCGCTGTCTCCCGAAGCGGTGTCCCAGTGACTTCCGGTGCCGGGCCCCCCGGCCCGCCCGGGCCGGGGGACCAGCCGGTGACCAGGCGCGGCGAGGCCTGGTGGCACGAGGTGGCCGGCGGCCCGCGCCGGGTGGACGGTGGGATCAAGGCGCGCAGCAAGCGCGGCGCCATCGGGGAGACCTGGTGGTCCCGCCGGTTCATCGACGTGCTGGAGTCATACGGGATGAGCGGGCGGCTGTCCCGCGGCCGCAGCTACGCCCGGGCCGGGCAGGTGCTGGACTTCGAACTGGCCCAGGGGAAGGTCACCGCGCGGGTGCAGGGCTCCCGCCCGGTCCCGTACACGGTGCGCATCGGCGTGCTCCCGCTCACCACCGCCCAGTGGCGGCGGGTCACCGACGCGCTCGGCGCCCAGGCGCTGTTCCGCGCGAAGCTGCTGGCCGGGGAGATGCCGCCGGAGATTGAGGACGTCTTCGCGGAGTGCGGCACCCCGCTGTTCCCGCGTTCTGCGCGTGACCTTGAGATGTCCTGCTCCTGCCCGGACTGGGGCGTGCCCTGCAAGCATCTGGCCGCGGTCTGCTACGTCCTGGCGGAGGCGTTCGACCACGACCCGTTCGCCGTGCTGGCCTGGCGTGGCCGGGGCCGCGACGAACTGCTCGGCTCACTGCGCCGGCTCCCGCCGGCCGCCCCGGCGCAGCCGGGCCCGGTGATCGACGTCACCGCCCCGCCGCTCGCCCAGTGCGTGCCGGACCGGGGGCCGGCGGCGTTCTGGTCGCCGGGCATGAGCCGGGCGCGCCTGCGCGCCGTGCCGGCGACCCCGGTCAGCGCGCCTGACCTGCTGCTGCGGACCGTCGAGCCGCCGCCGGTCCGGGTCCGCGGCCAGGACCTGGCTACCCTCCTTGGCCGTGGCTACGCGCGGCTCGCTGGCGCGACCTCGGACGATGCCGACGGCTGAGGCCACGCGGGTACCCTGTCTTCGCATCGGCGGCCCCGCGCGCAGGCCATCATCGGCTATCGTCGGCGGTCCGTAGCAGGGCCATGAGCGAAGGGGGACCGGATGAATCCGGAAGCGGTGCCGCAGGTGCCCGCGGCCGATGTGCCCGCGGAAGCCCGCCTGGTGGATGTGCGGGAACTTGATGAGTGGACAGCGGGTCACGCGCCCGGTGCGCTGCACATCCCGCTTGGCGAGCTCGGCGCCCGCTACCTGGAGATCCCCCAGGACGACCCGGTCTATGTGATCTGCCGGTCGGGAGCCCGCTCCAACCACGCCGCCCACTCGCTGGCCGGCGTGGGCTGGCAGGTGCTCAACGTGTCGGACGGCATGATCGGCTGGCACGCGGCCGGCCGCGCGATGGAATGCCCGCCCGGCAACACCCCGTTCGTGGCCTGACCGGCTGAGCCTCACCGGCCCGGGTTGGCGGCGTAGCCCGGTGAGCGCACCGGGAGCACCGGCACACCACCGGCTGCGGTGCCCAGGTTCACCAGCGTCACGCGGCCAAGCCCGCCAGCGGTGGAGCCGTCCGCGAGCACGGCGATGGCCAGGGTGTTCTCCTCACCTGACTTCAGGATGCCGGCCGGCAGCACGAACGTGTGCTGCGGACCGACATTGTTGATGTACTGACCGACGTTCCATCCGTTGAGGAAGATCTGCGCCCGGTAGGACTTCGACGGGTCGTCGCTGATGGCCAGCCCGATGGAGGTATCGACGCCGGGGGGCACCTTCAGCCGGAACGTCGTCCGGTACCACGCGACGCCCGGCCGGGGATCGGAACTGGGCAGCGACACACCAGCCCAGTGCCGGTCCGGGAAGCCCGGCAGATACCAACCGGACCGCTCACCGTAGAGGCCACCGTTGTTGACCGGCCCGCGCACCGGGTCGCTGGGCGTCTCGCCGCCGAGCGTGCCCTGGATACGCCAGGTGACCGCGGGCGAGGCGCCAGTGAAGGTCACCGCGGTCAGCCCGAGTGCCTGCTTGAACGCGTTGTTCGCGCCGCCGTCCTCCTGGTGTGACATCGGCCGTACCAGCACCGCGAGCACGTGGTCCCCCGCGTCCTGCCCGGCCGGCGGAATCGGCAGCGTGACCGTCGCGGCCCAGCCCTGCACGGTGGACTGGCTGGATGTGGGCGCCGGGATCTCGCCCGCGCCGAGGAACGTCCCGTCCAGCCAGGCCAGGAACATGCCGACCTGGCCGGTCTGGTAGCTGATGGCGGCCGACGTGGCGCCCGCCGTGCCCGACCATGAACCCCGGTACCACACATCGCCATAGTGGAAGCCGTAGTCGTCGGTGAACAGCACCGGCTGGCCAGCCGGCACCGCGGTCGCGCTGGATGAGGTGGTCTTATCGGCCAAGGCCCAGCCGCTGTCGTCGAAGCCGGGACCGGCTTCGGGATTCTCCGTCGCGTACTTCCAGCCGCCGATGACCGGCAGGGTGAGCGCTGGCGGTGCGGCCAGGGATGAGCGGGCGGCCAGGCTCCCCGCCGCTGTCCGCGAGGTGGCTACCGGCCTGCCGTTCCACATCACCACGACGGGATAACGGGGTCCCCACACCTCCAGCGGTGCGGCTGCCGTCGTGTCACCGGTGAGTTCGAGAACCGGCCCGCGCTGGCTGGCTGAGCGGACGAGTTCCGGGCCGCTGATAATCACCGGTCCGGTGTCAGTGTCAAGCCGCCAGAACGTCGCCGCCGCGTCGTCGTCGATCAGCAGCAGGAGCAGTGGCCGGGCCGTCCCGCCCGGGTCGACGCGCACCTGGGTGACGCCGGTGTGGGTGTAGCTGAGCAGCAGGTCGCCGGTGGCCGCGTCCCACGACGAGGTCACCGGCGAGCCGGCCAGAACCGTGACGGCGGGACCGGCCGCCGCGGCCGGGTAGCGCAGCACCGTCTCGCCGTCATCCCCGGGCCGGCTCGCCAGTAGCGCGATGTCCTGGTTCCCGGCTGGGGTGTGCGTCATCAGGTGGGAGGTGGTGTAGACGAGGTGGGCCGAGTCCATGCGGTACGCGGCGACGAGGACCTTCATGTCCTTGCCGTTGAGCGCCATCGTGCCGGTCTGCGGCACGGTGTATGAGCCATCCGGGGTCGTGATAGGCACCGTGAACGTGAGGTCGGTGGTGTGGTCGTTGCGGGCGAAGTAGAAGTGCGTGCCGGTGTCCGGGTTGGCCAGGTGGTAGGTCTTGACCAGCGGGTCCGAGGCGACGACGGCGTCAGCGGGATCCACTTTGGCGATGTCAGTGACGGACTGCAGGAAGTAGCCCAGCTCTTTCATGGCGGGGATCTTGGGCGTGAGCTGGCGGGCCTCGTCGATCGCGGCGCCGTAGTCGTAGGAGGTGTAGACGACGGAGGCGGGCAGCCAGCCCCACGACGTCCCGCCGAAGGTCATGTACACGCTCTGCAGCTTGATGCCGTTGGCCACGTTGGTGAGGTAGAACTGCCGCTCATAGGCCGGGCCGTCAAAGGCGCGCTCGAAGGCGTAGCCCTGGCCGTGCCAGGGCGCGCCGCCCCAGGGGTCGAAGAAGCCGCCGCCGAACTCCGCCTCGAACCCCGGTGTCGTCGGGCTGGCGCTGGCGCCGCCTTTCGCCCCGCCCGGCCCGTAGTAGCCCCAGTCCGGCGGTGCGCCGCTGGCTGACGGGTAGCCGTCGAACGCGTACAGGTAGTTGCTGTCTGGCGTGGGGAAGCTGCCCGGGGTCCAGAAGCCGTTGCGGCCCTTGTCGTTGTGGTAGATCGGCACCGTGATGCCGTCGGCGCGG
>CAYPQM010000102.1:0-24672 GCA_964412845.1 uncultured Streptosporangiaceae bacterium | reverse complement strand
CCCTGGTGGCTGTCTGAGTCGATGTCATGCCCTCAGCCTGGTCGATCCCCGACTACATGTCTGGCGGGAATCGGACATCGCTGTCGGGGCCGGGAGGGGCCGCCCGGAAATCCAGTGGACGCCCGCCCACTCCCGGCCTACCGTCTGAGCGGAGCACATCCCAGCTGATCACATCCCAGCTGATCACACCCGAGCTGATCACATCCGAGCTGATCACATCCGAGCCGAGGAGCTAGGCCATGTCGATGGTCATGGTCTTCCGTGCCAGGGCGGCGGCCTGCCGCGCCGAACCCGGCCGGAGCCCACTTCCTGCGTGACGCCGCGCTGATCAGCCGGCTCGTCCGCGCCTCAGGTGCAGGCGATGGGCGTCTCGTCCTTGACCTGGGCGCCGGGCCGGGTGCCATCACGACCGCCCTGGCCGCCAGCGGTGCCCGGGTGATCGCGATCGAGCGTGACCCGCGCTGCGCCGCCCGGCTCCGCCGTCGCGTCGCGGGAAACCCCCGGGTGACCGTGGTGCAGGCCGATCTGCGGGAGGTCCCGCTGCCCCGGCGGGAATTCCTGGTCGTGGCCAGCGTGCCGTTCTCGCTCAGTACCGCCCTGATGCGACGGCTGGCCGGGGATCCGTCAGTGCCGCTGGCCGGGGCTGAGCTGATCACTGCGTGGGGAGTGGCGCGGTGGCTGACCGCCACGGTGCCACGGGACGCTGAGACCGCCTGGTGGACGGCCCGCTACCAGATGCGGATCACCAGCCGGGTGTCCGCCATGAGCTTCACGCCGCAGCCGCGGGTCAGCGCCGCGCACCTGTCCATCCGGCCTCGGCTGCTCGCGGCCTCCGCCGAAGGCCAGTGCCTGCTGCGCCTGCTGCTGCGGGCCGCCTACCGGTCGCCGGACACGCCGGTGCGTCACGCGCTACGTGACGCGGCCGCGCGCGGCCGCCCACCCGGTCCGGGCGGCCGCATCGGCGGGGTCCTGCTCCGGGCGGGCGTATCCCCGGACGTCCGCGCGGCGCAGCTCACCGCCGATCAGTGGCACCAGCTCACGATGCTGCTGGCCAGCGGCCGCTGAGCCAGGCCGGGCAGCCCGGCCGCGCCGGCTGCCGAGGTCCGGCTGGCCGGGCCGCTCACTCCGCACGCAGCGCGGCGGCCGTCGATATCTTCGCCGCCCAGCCCGCGGGCAGCAGCGCGCCGAGTACCCCGATCACCAATCCGGACAGGCCGAGCAGGGCCAGTTCGCCGGACCGGTAGACATCCAGCATGCTAGCTGGCAGGCCGGTCCCCGCCGAACTGGCCATCACCGGCAGGACGTACCGGTGCAGGGCGATCCCGGCGGGAACCGCGAGGAAGCCGGCCGCCAGCCCGGTGCCGGCCACCCAGCACACCACCATGGTGATGGTCTGCCAGGAGGTCATGCCCAACGCTTTGAACACGCCAATGTCGTGCACCCGCTCCCGGGTGCTGAGCACGACCGTGTTCAGCACGCCGAGGCCGGCGACCAGCGCGAGCATGAGCGTGAGGGTGCCGATCATCGCGATCAGGGTCAGGAAGAACGGGTCGTTCGCGTTCAGGCTCACGCCGTATCCGGGGCCGAGCCGGCCGCCGATCGCGTTCGCGAAGGCCTGCGCACTGGTGCCCGGCCGGAGCCCGACGTCATACCACTGCGGGGTGAGGCCGGGGATCACCCGGGCCAGCGTCGGCCAGTCCGTGATCATGGCCAGGCCGCGGTTCTCGGTGTCGAAGACCTCACCGACGATCCGCACCCGGGCCTGGCGGCCGCCCGCCGTGATCGTCAGGGTGTCGCCGACCGCCGTGCCGGTGACCGTCAGGAAGTTGGTGGGGACGTCCACCTCACCGGGCCCGCGGTACCAGCGGCCGCTGATCAAGCCGTAGCCGGTCCAGGTCGCGTCGCCGCGGAAGGCGTGCACCGGGATCTGCTGGGACAGCCCGGAGACGCGGGCCTCTGACTTCGCCTCGGCCACGTGGCGCAGCGTGCCCGGCTCGGCCCGCAGCGCGGCCTCGACTGCCCGCTGGGCCGCGGCCGGCGACGGCTGCTCCTGCTGCCCGCGCGGCCCGCCGATGGGCCCG
Source organism: uncultured Streptosporangiaceae bacterium (assembly GCA_964412845.1). Classification (GTDB taxonomy): domain Bacteria; phylum Actinomycetota; class Actinomycetes; order Streptosporangiales; family Streptosporangiaceae; genus JAWWPY01. The sequence continues at coordinate 22,591 of CAYPQM010000102.1, read as the reverse complement.
GGACCACCCTTCTGGCCGAAGCCTCCCGGCAGCGCGATCTGGACCGGCTCAGCGGCGGAGTGCGACAGGGCGGCCGCCACCCGGTCCAGCGAGGCGCTCAGGCCAGCCGCGAATGTCACGGTCCCGGCGCCGCACAGGATGGCCACCAAGGTGACGGCGGTCCGCGCGGGCCGCGCGAAGGGAGCGGCCAGGCCGATGGTCACCGGGCGCGGCAACCTCAGCCCGCCGAGCAGCCGGTGCGCGGCATAGCCGCGGTGGCTGCGGGGAGCGCGGCCGATGGAGATGGCCTGGATGGCGCTGAGCCGTCCGGCCCGTGCCGCAGGCAGCAGCGCCGCCACCCCGACCAGGACGCACACGGCGACCGGGACAAGCCCGCTGACCCACAGCGGAACGGTGAGCACCCCGACGCCGTAGATGTTCGCCGTCTGGCTGAGCAGCGGCACGGACAGCAGATTCCCGAGCACCACGCCGGCCAGGCAGCCGACGATGGCCGAGATTATGACCTGGCCCACGTAAGCCGCCACCACCTGGCCCGGGGTGAACCCGATGCTTTTGAGGATGCCGATCCGGCGGTAGCCCGCGACCACCGCGCCGCTGACCACGTTGGCCACGATGAGCACCGACATGACCAGCCCGATGATTCCGAACGCCACCACGAACGGGACGATCGGCGCGAGCGACCCGGTGGCCTGGAGCCGGACCGGCAGGTAGGACTGGGCACCGGTGACGGCGCCGGCGGGCAGCGCCGCGCGGACCTCGGCCAGGTCCGCGTTGACCTGCCTGGTAGTTCCGGCGGCGGCGAACCGGTAGAGCATCTGGGCCGCCGGCGGCGTGCCCCGCGGGCGCAGTGCCCCGGTCTCGCCGGGCATGACCCAGCCGTCCGCCGAGCCCGTGATGGATTTGGCGATGCCGACGACAGTGAGCCGCGGCGTCCCCGGAACTCCGGTGACCGTGATCTGCTGTCCCAGCTGGAGGGTGGGGCCATCCAGGTCCCGCGATACGACCACTTCCCCGGGGTGCCGCACCCAGCGCCCCGAGTCCAGGGTGATGTCGTCGACCGGCCCGCCCGGGGACGCCCGCCCGGCCAGGGTGGCGGGCGGCAGGACGAACTGGCCGGGGATGCCGGGGAAGCTGACCCGCCCGTCTATGACCGCCTGGGGAAACGGTCCTGCGGCGGCGGTCACGCCGGGCAGCGTCCTGGTCGCGGCGATCTGCGCCGGGGTCGCCGCGGCCGGGTCGATGACCGTGCCCAGGTGGGCGCCGCGCTGGGCCGCGAACGCATGATCGAACGGGGCGCTGGAATCCACCAGGAGGCCGAGGGCCAGGGTGCAGGCGGCGGTGGAGATGAGCACGACCAGGCCGATGACGACGGTCTGCACGCGGCGCCCGGACAGGCCGCCCCGCACGGCCCTGGCCACCGGGCCCGGCCTCATCGCCGCACCCCGGCCCCGCGGACATCGCTGACCAGGCGGCCGTCGACCAGCTGGATGGTGCGGCTCGCGCAGCGGGCGGCCAGATCGGGGTTGTGCGTCACCAGCAGCATGCTCTGGCCGGACCGGACGAGATCGAGCAGCAGCGCGCAGATCTCGTCCCCGGTTGCCGTGTCCAGGGCCCCGGTCGGCTCATCGGCGAGCAGCAGGGCGGGCCGGTTCACCAGCGCCCGGGCGATCGCGACCCGCTGCCGCTCGCCGCCGGACAGCCGGGCCGGGTAGGCGTCGCGGTGCCGCTCGATCCGCAGCGCCTCCAGCAACTCCGCGGCGCGGGCCCGCGCGGCCGGCCGCGGCGTCCCCGCCAGCTGTGCGGGCAGCAGCACGTTGTCGGCGACGGTCAGATCATCGAGCAGGTTGAAGAACTGGAAGATCATGCCTATCCGCCGGCTCCGGAACCGGGCCACCCCGGTCTCGCTGAGGGTGTCGATACGCTCCCCCGCGACGGTGACCGTGCCGCTGGATGGCCGGTCCAGGCCGGCCACCAGGTTGAGCAGGGTCGACTTGCCGCTGCCCGAGGGGCCCATCACGGCCACCGACTCGCCCGCGGCGAGATCCAGGCTGACCTGGTCGACCGCGGCCGGCCCGTCAGTGTCGTAACGTTTGGTGACCTGGCTGAGCTGTATGAGTGTGTTCACCCGGGCACGGTAGGCCGCGCAGCGTGACCGGGTCGTCGCCCCCAGGATGCAATCCGGGTACCGCATGCGGCTGACCCGGCCCGGCCGTCATCCTGCCGGTGGACACGACTACACCAGCGGACGGACGGCCAGCCACCGGCCGGCAGGTCACAATGGGCGGGTGAACGTGCAGTGGCGGGCCGCGGCGCGGGACTGGCTGCGCGGGGCCCTGGCGTTTGCCCGGTCCGCTGAGCCGCGGACGGCCGTGTCGCGGCGGGCGGTGGCCGGTGACGTCGTGCTGGCCGCCGGTTTTCTCGTGGTGTCGCTGGTCGAGGTGGCGCGGCTCGGTCACTCCGGCGGCGGGGGGATCGACGTGGTTCCGGGGCCGCCCGGGAAATGGGTGTTCGGGCCGCACATCAAGGTTCTGGGCACCGGGACCGGGACCGGGATCAGCTGGCGCGCGGCCGCGGCGACGGTCGCGACATCGGTGCCGCTGGCGGCCCGCCGGCTGCTGCCCCTGACCACGTTCTGGGTGGTGCTCGGCGCGACCGCCATGACCAGTCACTACACGACGCTGGCCACCTTCGTCGCGATCGTGTTCACCGCGTACAACGCCGTCACCCGCAGCCGGTTCCGCGGCGCCGCCCTGCTCAGCCTGCTGGCCGCGGCGGCGGCCATCATGGCCGCCTTCCCGGACACGTCGCCGCCCATCCCGGCCCGGGCCACGCCGCTGGCGATCATGATCCCGATCGCGATCGTCGGCAACGCCGTGCGGGTCTGGCGGCGCCGGGCGGGCGACTCGCAGGAACGGCTGAGCCGCCTCGCGGCCGAGCATGCCGAGGCCACCCGCCGCGCGCTTGAGGTCGAGCGGTCACGCATCGCGGGCGAACTGCATGACGTGGTGACGCACAGCGTGAGCGTGATGGTCGTGCAGGCCGGCGCCGCCCGGCGGGTACTGCACAGCGCACCCGACGATGCCCGCGACGCGATGCTCGCCGTGGAGTCAAGCGGCCGGGCCGCCATGACGGAACTGCGCCACCTGCTCGGCCTGCTCGGGCCGCCCGGCGCCGTGGCCGGGGCGTCGCCCAGTGCTTGCGCCGAAGCCGCCCAGGACCTGAGCCCGCAGCCCGGGCTCGGCCAGCTCCGCTCGCTGATCGACCCGGTCACCGCGGCCGGACTGCCCGTCGACCTGCGCGTTACCGGGCAGCAGCGCGGCCTGCCGCCGGGCCTGGACCTGGCCGCCTTCCGGGTCGTCCAGGAGGCGCTGACCAACGTGATCAAGCATGCCGGCCAGGCGCGGGCCGAGATCAGGCTCGACTACCAGCCCGCCGAACTGCTGGTCGAGGTGGCCGACGACGGGACCGGTGGCGCGGGCAGCGCACCGGGGCGGGGCCTGCTCGGCTTGCGGGAACGGGTGGAACTGTATGGCGGTGATCTTGACGCGGGCCTGCGGCCCGGCGGTGGCTGGCTGGTCCGGGCCCGGATCCCGGTTGATCCGGCCGCCGCGGCGTCGGGGACGGCCTGAGATGACCGTGCCCACCGGGGCGGCCACGCTGCCGGAGATGGCGCCGCGCGTGCTCATCGCCGACGACCAGACGCTGGTCCGCAGCGGATTCCGGATGATCCTGAACTCGGCGGGCATCCCGGTGGTCGGCGAGGCGGCCAACGGCGCGGAGGCGGTGGCCGCGGCGCTGAGTCACCGCCCCGACGTGGTCCTGATGGACATCCGGATGCCGGAAATGGACGGGCTGGAGGCGACCCGGCGGATCCTGGCCGCCGGCGCGGGCCGTGATTCCCGGATCATCATCCTGACCACCTTCGACCTCGACCAGTACGTGTACGCCGCGCTCGCGGCCGGGGCCAGCGGCTTCCTGCTCAAGGACGTGTCGCCGGAGCACCTGGTCGCCGCGGTCCGCCTGGTCCGCCAGGGCGATGCCCTGCTGGCCCCGTCCATCACCCGCCGGCTGGTTGAGCGGTTCGCGCCGCGCGATCCGGAGCAGCGGCCGCCGCACCAGGACCTGTCCGCGTTGACTCCACGCGAGCGGGAGGTGCTCGGACTGGTGGCCCGCGGGCTGAGCAACACGGAAATCGCGGCGCACCTGACACTCAGCGAGGCCACCGTCAAGACGCACGTGACCCGGATTCTCAGCAAGCTGGGCCTCCGGGACCGGGTGCAGGCGGTCGTCCTCGGCTACGAGACCGGCATCGTCTGCCCCGGCGGTGCCGCAGCCGACGCCAGTACTCCCCCCCAGCCGCGGCCGCACCTGCCACGATGACCTCATGACCGATGTGCCTTCCGGCGCTGCCTTCCGGGCGGCCCGCGACCTGCTGCTGCGGCACCGCGACGACTACGCTGCCGCGGTGGCCGAGTTCTCCTGGCCGCACCTGGACGAGTTCAACTGGGCCCTGGACTGGTTCGACGTGATCGCCGCCGAGCACCCGGACCGCGATGCGCTGCGCATCGTCACCGGCGGCGATGGCTCCGCCCGGCTGAGCTACGCGGAGCTGTCCGCCCGGTCGAACCAGGTCGCCAACTGGCTGCGCAGCCTGGGCGCCCGCCGGGGCGACCGGCTGCTGCTCATGCTGGGCAACATCGCGCCGCTGTGGGAGATCATCCTGGCCGCGATGAAACTCGGCGTAGTGATCATCCCGGCCTCGACCCTGCTCGGCCCGGACGACCTCGCCGACCGGATACCGCGGGGCGAGGTCCGGCACGTGATCACGGAGACCGCGCAGGCCGCCAAGTTCGCGGCGGTACCCGGCGACTGGACCCGGATCCTGGTCGGCTCCCTGGCTGCGGGCGCGGCCGGGCCGGAGCAGCCGCCGTGGCGCTCCTACGGTGACGCGGCGTACGCGTCGGCGCAGTTCACCCCGGACGGGATCACCAAGGCGGGCGATCCGCTGCTGCTGTACTTCACCTCCGGGACCACCGCCCAGCCCAAGCTGGTCGAGCACACGCACGCGTCCTACCCGGCCGGGCACCTGTCCACGATGTACTGGATCGGCCTGCAGCCGGGGGACGTGCACCTGAACCTCTCCTCGCCCGGCTGGGCCAAGCACGCGTGGAGCAACGTGTACGCGCCGTGGAACGCCGGGGCGACCGCTTTCATCCTCGGCTACGAGCGTTTCTCCGCGGCGGCCCTGCTGGACGCGATCGGCAGTTGCGGGATCACCACGTTCTGCGCCCCGCCCACAGTCTGGCGGATGCTCATCCAGTCCGACCTGGCCGCCGCCGACGTGGCCACGCTGCGCGAGTGCGTCGCAGCGGGCGAGCCGCTCAACCCCGAGGTGATCGAGCAGGTCCGCCGCGCCTGGGGGATCACCGTGCGGGACGGGTACGGGCAGACGGAGACCACCGCGCAGGTCGGCAACTCCCCCGGCCAGGAGCTGCGGCCCGGGTCGATGGGGCGGCCGCTGCCGGGGTACGCCGTGGTCCTGGTCGACCCGCTGACCGGCGCGCCGGCCGCCGAGGGGGAGATCTGCCTGGACCTGTCCCGCCGCCCGCTCGGCCTGATGACCGGCTACCAGGGCGACCCGGAGCGGGACGCCGAGGCGATGCGCGGCGGCTACTACCACACCGGCGACGTGGCCAGCCGGGACGACGACGGCTACCTGACCTACGTCGGCCGGACCGACGACCTGTTCAAGGCGGCGGACTACCGGATCTCACCGTTCGAGCTGGAAAGCGTGCTGCTGGAGCACGAGGCGGTCGCCGAGGCGGCCGTGGTTCCCGCCCCTGACCCGCTCCGGCTCGCGGTGCCGAAGGCCTACGTCGTGCTGGCCGCCGGGTTCGATCCCTCCCCGGACACCGCGTTCGCGATCCTCGCCTACACCCGGCAGCGGCTGGCTCCCTACAAGCGGATCAGGCGGATCGAGTTCGCCGACCTGCCCAAGACCATCTCGGGCAAGATCCGCCGCGTCGAGCTGCGAGCCCGGGAGGACGACGCGCACGCCCCCAGCGGCGCGGGCCGCCCCGCCGGCACCAGCGTCGGCAGCGCCAGCCCGCCGGCCCCGCGCGGCGTGACCGAGTTCTGGGAGGACGACTTCCCGAACCTGAAGGGCTGACCGGGCTGCCTATCCGGCAGTCAGACCGGGCCGAGCTTGGCGATGAGGGTGGCCGCTATGGACGCCAAGGTCGGGCTCGCGGGAAGGGCATCTCCATTACTTACCCAAGCGGCGACGCAGACATCGGTGTCGTCGAGGACGAGCATGGAATGGCCTTCGAGCGGCGAACCCTGCTGGGTGCCCCCGAAGCTGAGCACGAACGCGCGGTGGCCATGGACGTCAGGAGCCACTGTGACTTTGGCCGTGACGGTCATGGAGACGCCAGTTGAAGTCAGCCTGAACGAATGGCACCTGCCCCCCAAGGCGGCCTGGACCTCGGAGAAGAATGCGGATGCACCGACGGCGTCGTAAAACTGGTAAATCCCCTGGAAGAATGACCCGTTACCAGCGTGATTGGCCATCGTGTTGGAGGCGAGCGCGTTCTCCCCGAAACCTGGGTCGCCGATCTTGTTAAGAAGGTCACTGCAGCTCATGGTGCCAAGAGGGTAGTTCGGTGCCCCATTAGTAAGCACGTCGCCGGTGTCATAGGCACTGCGCGGCGCCAGCGCAAAGCCGGCCGGGAAGTCCGAGCTGGGCAGCAGGGCCACCTTGAGCTTCGTCCCGGTCACCTGCATGAGAGCGGCCCGCGACGGCGCGATCGTGGCGGCCGCGGTGTGCACGGCGACAGCGGATGCCGAAGGGTGGGCCGACGAGCACGCTGCGGTCGCCAAGAGCAGGCTAAGCACAATGGCGACCGGGATCATCCGGCGAAGCGGCACGGCAGGGAATCCGATCAACTCGCGAATACCTTATGGACCCCCGCCGAACCGAAGACGTTAAGACACGCCATTCGGCCCGGGAGAGATTACCACACAGCCAGGCCGCCTACGCCGTGGTGCCGGTCACCGCCCAGCGGCCGCGGGCGGTGCGGACCAGCATGCCGATCAGCCGGGCGCCGATGAAGCCGGCCAGCCCGGCCCATACCCCGCCGATGCCCCAGTGCCAGTGCAGCGCGGCGAGGGTGATGGGGACGAAGACCCCGACGGCGGCGATCAGGGTCACGGTGCGCAGGAATCCGACGTCACCCGCGCCGATCAGCACGCCGTCCAGGGCGAAGACCACACCGGCGGCGGGCTGCAGGCCGATGAAGAACGGCCACAGCAGGTGGGCCTGGTGCTGCACCGCGGCCGACGACGTGAAGGCGGCCGGGATCAGCCACCAGCCGGCCGCCAGCACGATGCTGAACACGATCCCGGCGGCCAGCCCGTACCGGGCGACCTGCCAGGCGGTGCGCCGGGCGGTGCGGGCGTCGCCGCCGCCGAGCGCCGCGCCGACCAGCGACTGGGCGGCGATGGCGAAGGAGTCGAGCAGCAGGGCGGTGAACACCCACAGCTCCAGCCCGATCTGGTGCGCCGCGACCTGCGCGGTGCCCATCCGGGCCGCGACCGCCGCGGCAGTCAGGAAGGCAGCCTGGAAACCGGCCTCGCGCAGCAGCAGCTCACGGCCCACGGCCAGCTGGCCGCGCATGACGGCCCACTGCGGCCGCCAGCGGCGGCGCTCGCGGTGCGCCGCCCGCACGAACAGCAGGCCCGCGACCGCCTGCGCGCTGACATTGGCCACCGCTGAGCCGGCCAGGCCAAGTCCCAGCGGGTAGACCAGGATCGGCGATGCCGCCGCCGACAGAGCGTTGGCGATGAGCACGATCCGGACCGGGCGGCGGGTGTCCTGCACCCCGCGCATCCAGCCATTGCCCGCGAGGACCAGGAGGATTCCCGGCACGCCGAGCACCGCGATGCGAAACCAGGTCTGCGCGGCGCTGGCCACCGGGCCGGGGCCGCCCGCCAGCAGCCGCAGCAGCGGCCCGGCGAACAACTCACCGGCCCCGGCCGCCGCCGTGCCCAGGACGAGGGCGAGCACCGACGCGGTGGTTCCCTCCTCGACCGCCCGGTCCTGCTGCCCCGCTCCGTACCAGCGGGCGGCCCGGCCGGTGGTGCCGTAGTCGAGGAACGCGCCGACCATCGCGACCAGCGACAGCAGCGTGCCGCCGATGCCGAGCGCGCCCAGCGGGAGGGGCCCGAGATGACCGACCACCGCGGTGTCGATGAGGACGAAGGACGGCTCGGCGGCGAGCACGATGAACGCGGAGGCCGACAGCCGGAGCATCCGCGACGTGCTCAGCGCAGGCGTGCTCGCGTCGCCATCAGGCACCCGCGGCGCCACGAGACCCGTCCACGATCACGCTATTTTTCAGTCACGGCGACTGACACGACTGAAAGATTACCGTGATCATGAACGAGCCAGCCGGGCGGGACGCCGCTCGTCAGCTGGTGACGTTGGCGGTGGTGAAGCGCGCCCAGGCGATCGCACCGAAGATCACCACGTACACCCCGAACGACAGCAGCCCGTGCACCAGGTCACCGGTCGCGATGGGCGAGCGGAGCAGCGAGTCGAACGACAGCCACCAGTGGGTCGGCAGGAATGGGTGCACCACCGCGAACTGCGGCACGTTGTCGGCTACCTCGCTGGCCACCGCGAGGATCATGATGGCCGCGATCGCGCCGATGGCGTGCTCGGTCAGCGTCGAGATGGCCAGCCCGATGGCGCCGAGCGCGGCCATCGCAGCGGTCACGTACAGGGTGACGAAGAGCAGCCGGAGCAACCCGTCGGCCAGGGACACGGTGGTGCCGGACAGCAGCGTCACCGGCCCGACCGGGAACAGGGCCACCCCGACGATCAGCGACACCCCCGACACCAGCAGGCACGAGACAAACCCGAAGATCATCACCGCGGTGTACTTCACCGACAGCAGCCGGGCCCGCCCGGCGGGCACGGTGAGCAGGTAGCGCAGCGTGCCGTAGCCGGCCTCGCCCGCGATCGAGTCACCGGACACCACCGCCACGACCAGCGGCAGGACCAGCGTCATCATGATGGTGAGCGCGATGAACGACAGGAAGACGCCGTTCCCGGCCAGCTGGTCGATGAACGACGCGTCCGGCCCGCCGCCGCCATCACCATGATGCGGCGCGGCCACCCACAGCGCGATGCCGAGCAGCAGCGGGAGCACCACCAGCACGCTGAGCAGGGCGAGGTTACGCAGCCGCCGGAAGATCAGGCGCAGCTCGGAACCCAGCAGCCGCAGCCAGGACAGCACCGGGCTGCGCCGCACGATCGCCGGCGCTACCGGGCGGCTGTCCGGCGTGGCCGTGATCTCAGCCGTCGACATCGAAACCCTCTCCGGTGAGCCCGACGAACAGCTCCTCCAGGTTCGGCCGCGCCGTGCCCAGCCCGGCCACCGGGATGTCCGCGTACACGAGTTCCCGGCAGATGCGCTCGGGCAGCTGGTCGGCGAGCTGCGCGCTGACCTCACCCTCGCTGGTCTGGATGTCGGCCAGCCCCAGCTTGCCGAATATCTCAGCCGCCCGCTCCACCTCCGTCGTGTGGACCTCGATGCGGGCGGATCCACGGGCCCGCAACTCATCCAGGGGGCCCTGGAAGACCAGCCGGCCGGTGCGCATGACCCCGACGTGGCTGCAGATCTGCTCGACCTCCGCCAGCAGGTGCGAGGAAACGAGCACGGTGACGCCCTCGGTGGCGATCTCGCGGATCAGGCCGCGCACCTCGCGGGTGCCCTGCGGGTCGAGTCCGTTGGTGGGCTCATCCAGGATGATCAGCTCACGCGGCTGGAGCAAGCTGGCCGCGATCGCGAGGCGCTGCTTCATGCCCAGGGAGTAGGCCCGGTAGTGCTTCTTCTTGGCGGCGAGCAGGCCGACCCGCTCCAGGGAGGTGGTGATCCGCTCCCGGGCCGTGCCTGGGTCGGCGGTCCGGTCGGCGGCGTCGATCCGGGCCAGGTTGGCCGGCCCGGACAACTGGGGGTAGAACGCCGGGCCTTCGACCAGTGACCCGACCTTCGGGAGTACCTGGGCGGATCCGTGTGGCATGGGTATGCCGAGCAGCTGGTGGCTGCCCCGGGTGGGGAACACCAGGCCGAGCAGCATCCGGATGGTCGTGGTCTTGCCCGATCCGTTCGGCCCGAGGAACCCGTAGACGGAGCCGCGCGGGACCACCAGGTCAAGGTCGTCCACCGCGAGCTGGCCACCGCGGAACCGTTTGGTCAGCCCGGTAGTGCTGACGGCCGGTGCACCGCTCACTTGACCTGCGCCGCGGCGCTGTACAGGACCGCCGGGGTGACCGAGCCGACCAGTACCTTCCCGCTGTCGGTGATCAGTACGGAGATGAGGCTGGTGCGCAGCAGCTTGCCGCTGCCCCAGGCGCCGTGTACCGGGGTGGCCGCCTTGAGCAGGGCACCGAGGATGACGGCACTGTCCGGCCCGCCGACCGACCCGGACCCCGGGCCGCCCGCTACGCTCCGTGCGGCCTGCCCGGCCGCGATCGCGGCATTACCCGCGCCGGTGATCCCGGCCAGCGCGTCGCCGGGCAGCACCGCGACCGACAGCCAGTCCTTGCCGATCACCGTCGGGCCACCGGTCGCGGCCAGCTTCTGCCGGACTGCGTTGCGCTGGGCCGCCTTCTGGGCTGCCTTGTGCTGGGCCGGGGGAAGACCGCTCCAGCCGTTGGCCGGGCTGGTGACGGAGACCTTGGCCCCCGGGGGCGGGGTGAAATCGAAGTTGGCCGTGGCCGGCTTGACGAAGGCGACCGCGGTGAACCCGACCTGGAAGGCCGGCGTGGTCGCGCCCCGGGCGAACACCTGGACCCGGAGCGGCACGTCGGTGTGCTGCCCGTCGAGCGCCAGGGTCACCCGGCCGACCAGCGACCGGCTGTCTTTGGGGGCCAGGACGAGCTGGTACGCAGCCTGGCCCGCGACCGTCACGGCCGGGTCCACGCTGACCGCGGTGGTCGGCCCGACCGCCGCGAGCACCTGCTGCGCCGCCTGCTGCGGGGTGAGCGGCGCCTGCCCAGGGGCGGGGATGTCCTGCGCCCCGGCCTTGGCCGGCAGCTGCATCCGGGTCACCGTGTTCGTCTGGCTTTGCCAGAACCAGGCGGTGGACCCGTTGCGGACCAGATCAGTCTCACTCAGCGTCACCGGCACGGCCAGCCGGAAGTGGGCCGGGTCGGCGTACCAGACCTTGATGGTGTGCGAGCCGGCCAGCAGCGAGGTGATGGAGGTGGGATCGCCGGTGTCGGGCAGGTTGGGGATGCCGAGCGACGCGGTTTCCACCACGGTGCCGGTCAGCGCGGGCGGCAGGCCGGTGTGCCCGGCGACCGCCGCGAGCAGCTGGGCCGGGCTGCGCGCGGGCAGCTCGGGGGACGCCTGGGCGATAGTGATCATGGACCCGGCGGTGACCGCGGCGGTGACCGCCACCACACCGGCCGGCACTGCCCACCGCACCCGGCGGGACAGCTTCAGCTTCGGATTCATCACACCTCACTGACCAGTCAGATCGGGCCCGGCCAGGCCCGCTGGGGGCGGCCGGGCCCGGTCCGCGTCCCGCCGAGGGGGGGTTTCCGGCGGGTAAAGACCATCCTGCCGGATGACTCCTGTGCTGATCCTGTGAGCCACACTGGGTGATGGGCCCGGTGCGTAAAGACCGGGCCGGGAACGTGTCATCGGACGGGAAGGGAGTCACGGCCGTGCGGGTGCTCGTGGTGGAGGACGAGCGGAGGCTGGCCGCCGCGGTCCGCCGGGGACTGTCCGCCGAGGGCTTCGCCGTCGACATCGCCTACGACGGTGAAGACGGGCTGCACAGCGCCCGGGAGGGCGGCTACGACGCGGTGGTCCTCGACCTGATGCTGCCGAAGGTCTCCGGGTACCAGGTGTGCCAGCGGCTGCGGGCCGAGAAGAACTGGGTGCCCATCTTGATCCTGTCCGCCAAGGACGGCGAGTACGACGAGGCCGATGGGCTGGACCTGGGCGCGGACGACTACCTGACCAAGCCCTTTTCCTACATCGTGCTGGCCGCCCGGCTCCGCGCCCTGCTCCGCCGCGGGGCGGTCCCCCGGCCCTGCGAACTGCAGGCCGGGGACCTGACGCTGGACCCGGGCAGCAGGCGGGTGCGCCGCGGCCAGAGCGAGATCGTGCTGACCGCCCGCGAGTTCGCACTGCTGGAGTACCTGATGCGCCGGGCCGGCCAGGTGGTATCCAAGTCCCAGTTGCTGGAGCACGTCTGGGACACCTACGACAGCGTCGACCTCAACGTGGTCGAGGTGTACGCGGGCTACCTCCGGCGCAAGGTCGACACCCCGTTCGGCCGTCAGGCCCTGCAGACGGTCCGTGGGGCCGGATACCGCCTGGCCGCCGACGGCGGCTGAGCCAAGAGCTTCGTTTATCAGTGAACTTTTTCTCCCTCATAGGGGCCAAAAAGTTCACTGATAAGGGCTGCCCCCACGTCCCTCGCGGGGATCAGCCGAAGGCGAGCGGGGTTTCCTCTTCGGCGGGCGCCTGCGCGCCGTCGCCGGCCAGCACGCGCAGCGCGTCCGGAGCCAGGAACACGTGCACCGGGGTGCCGTGGGCCAGGTCGCCGCGGTCGCCGTCGTTCTGGATCAGGGCCTGGAGTTGGCCGCCGGCCGCGAGGCGCAGCATGACCTGGGTACCCGCGCCGAGGAAGACCAGCCGCTCGACCATCGCGGCGACCCGGTTGGGCCCCGCCGAGCCGTGCGGCTCGATGCGCACCCGCTCCGGGCGGATCACGGCGTGCGCGGCACCGAGGCTGTCCACGCCGCCGCGGTCCACATCGAGAGTGGACTCACCCAGCCGGACGCAGCACCGCGCGCCGGGCCCGCGCTCGACGACGTCGACCTCCATCAGGTTGGACGCGCCGAGGAAATCCGCCACGTAGGTGTCGGCCGGCTCCTCGTAGACCTCGCGGGGCGTGCCGATCTGGACGATCTTCCCGGAGTTCATCACCGCGAGCCGGTCGGACATGGTCAGCGCTTCCTCCTGGTCGTGGGTGACGTAGAGGAACGTGACCCCGACCCGCTCCTGCAGGGCCTTGAGCTCGACTTTCAGCGACCGGCGCAGTTTCGCGTCCAGCGCGCCCAGCGGCTCGTCGAGCAGCAGCACCGCCGGGTTCAGGACCAGCGCCCGGGCCAGCGCGACCCGTTGCTGCTGCCCGCCGGACAGGATGCCCGGCCGGCGCTTCGCGTACTCGCGCAGCCGGACCAGGTCGAGTGCCTCGTGCACCCGGCTGCTGATCTCCGCCTTGGAGATGCCGCGATGCCGCAGGCCGAACGCCACGTTGTCGAACACCGACAGGAACGGGAACAGCGCGTAGCTCTGGAACACCGTGTTCACATTGCGCTTGTGCGGCGGGACATCCGACATGTCCGTGCCGTCGAGCAGGATGTGCCCGCCGGTGGGCTGCTCGAAGCCGGCGATCAGCCGCAGGGTGGTGGTCTTGCCGCAACCCGATGGGCCGAGCAGGGAGAAAAACTCACCGCTTTCCACCGTCAGGTCGATGGCGTCCACGGCGACTTCCGAGAAGCGCTTGGTCAGCGAGACCAGCTGGATGTGTCCACCGGGCACCCGATCACCTCCGCTAACGACCGTGCCCAGCGCCGCTGTCACGCGGCCGCCGGGTCCAGCTGAACCCCAGCTGGCCGGACACGAAGCGCATGCTCAGCTCGAAGGCCCGGCCGGCGTCCACCGACGGGTCATCGAGCGCGATCTGGATGGCGAGGCCGTCCATCATCGAGGACAGCGAGTCGGCGAAGTCACCGGGATCCACCGGGCCGAACTCGCCCGCCGCCTGACCCTCCACGACCAGCGAGCAGATCGTCTCCCGCCACCGCTCGTCGGACTTCTGCCGGACGCTGGCGACTTCCGGATGCCGCGCCGACTGGGCCCACAAGTCGAGCCATAGCACCCACGAGGTCGAGGGCTCCGCGTCGGCTTCGGGCAGGCAGCTCATGGCGACCAGTTCCTCGATCCGCCCGGCCGCGGTCGGGATTGCCGCCATGCGGCGGGTGCCAGCCGCGTACCAGTGGTCCTCGGAGTACCGGAACGCCTCGGTGAGCAGCTGATCCTTGGTCTTGAAGTAGTAGATGACCAATGCTGGACTGATGCCGGCGCGCTCCGCGACGTCGGCGATCCGGGTGTCCGGGAAACCCCGCTCCTGGATCACGTCCAGTGCGGCGCGCAGCATCTGCTCGCGACGCTGGTCGGCCGTGCCGGTCACGCCGTCCTCAGCCTGCTCCATCATGCGCACATCCTCGCGGACCACAGCCACATGCCCACCGCCCTCGGCGACCAGTGTCCAGACTAAATCCTTATCGCATCCGGGCTCACATGATCGGCCGCCCAGACTGCCCCGATCTGGTTCAGGCTCTTGTGGCCAAGGTAGCAGGTTTCTAGACTGAACATTCAGTCAAACCTTTTGGGATGGCTCAGCGCCGCCCCAGATGACCCAGGGACGACTCAGGGAGGACGAGGCTCATGGCCGCAGCAGATGCCGGAGCAGCACACGCCGGAGCACCCGCGGCGGCGAGCGCCCGGGCCTACGACGCGATCGTCGTGGGCGGAGGGCACAACGGGCTGGTGGCGGCCGCCTACCTGGCCCGGTCGGGCGCGCGGACGCTCGTCCTCGAAGGCCGCGAGCACACCGGCGGCGCCGCCACCACGGAGGCGCCCTGGCCGGACGCCCCCGAGTTCCGGGTCACTCGGCTGTCGTACGTGATGAGCCTCATGCCGCCGACCATTATCAACGACCTCGACCTGGCCCGGCATGGCTACAAGATCTACCCGATGGGCCCCTACTACCAGGCCTTCCCGGAGGGCGGGTCGATCAAGCTCTACGCCGACGACGCCAAGCGCAACCACGAAGAGGTCTCCCGGTGGTCCAAGAAGGACGCCGACGCCATGCCCCGCTGGGACGCCTGGCTGGCCGGCCTGGCCGACGTCCTCGGGCCGCTGCTGCTCACCGTGCCGCCGAACATCGGCTCGCACAAGCCGGCCGACCTGGCCAGCACCTTGCGCCTGGCCTGGCGGCAGCGCGGGCTCGACGTGCGGACCATCGCGGACGTGACCCGGCTGATGACCATGAGCATCGCCGACCTGCTCGACGACTGGTTCGAGTCCCCGCAGGTCAAGGGGGCGCTCGCGGTCAACGGCGTGATCGGCACCTGGGCCGGGCCCTGTGAGCCGGGCACCGCGTACGTGATGGCCCACCACTCCATCGGCGACGTCGGTGATGGGCACCTGGGTAACTGGGGGTTCCAGGAGGGCGGCATGGGCGCGGTCGCCGACACGATCGCCCGGGCGGCCCGCGAGCACGGAGCGGAGATCCGGACCGGCGCGAAGGTCGAGCGGCTGCTCATCTCCGGTGGCCACGTCACCGGCGTCGTCCTGGCCAGCGGCGAGGAGATCCGCGCGCGGACCGTGGTGACCTCGCTGCACCCGAAGACCGCGTTCCTCGACCAGGTGGGCCGGGAGAACCTGCCCGATGACTTCGTCAGCGACATCGAGCACTGGAAGAGCCGCAGCGGTGTCGTGAAGATCAACCTGGCCCTCGGCGAACTCCCGGATTTCACCGCCGATCCCGGCACCGGCCTGCAGGAGCACCACACCGGCTCGGTCGAGATGGCACCCACGGTCGAGTACATCGAGCGGGCCTTCCAGGATGCCCGGGAGGGCAGGCCGGCGCTGCGCCCGTTCAGCGACGGGGTCATCCCCACCGCGTTCGACAAGACGCTGTCCCCGGACGGCACGCACATCATGTCCCTGTTCACCCAGTGGGTCCCGGCCGACTGGAATGAGGAACCGCACCGCGAGGAACTGCAGGCCTACGTGGACCGGATGATCGACTGCTACAACGAGCTCGCGCCGAACTTCAAGAGCTCGATCCTGCACACCGACATCGTCGGCCCCTACGAGATGGAACACGACTACGGGCTGATCGGCGGGAACATCTTCCACGGCGAGCTGTCCCTGGAGCAGCTGTTCCACATGCGGCCGGCCCCCGGTTACGCCGACTACCGGACCCCGGTCGCGGGCCTGTACTACGCGAGCTCGGCCACCCACGGCGGCGGCGGGGTGTGCGGCATCCCGGGCTGGCAGGCCGCGAAGGCCGCCATCGCCGACGCCAGATCGGCCCGCCGCTACGGCCCGCTTCGCCGCCTGACCAGGAGGTCATGATTCACAACAGCGTTCCCGCACGGAAACCCGCCCGGGCTGCCGCAACCGGCCGCGTGGCCCTTCTGGCCATGCTCGAAGCCAGGAGTGTCGCTCTGGTCGGGGCCAGCCCGAGGCCCGGCAGTTTCGGTGCGCGAATGGTCGCTGAGGTCGGCAAGAGCCCGGCCGCGCCCCGGATGTTCCTGGTCAACCCGCGGCATGACGAGATCGGCGGGATGCGCTGCCTCCGCTCGCTGAACGACCTGCCGGCCCCGGTCGACCTCGTCCTGCTCGGGGTGCCCGATGCCGCGCTGGAGGAGCAGCTCAGCCTGGCGGCGGAGCGGGGTGACCGGTCGGCGGTGATCTTCGGCAACGCCCATGAGCCCGTGCGGCCGGGTCGCCCGGGCCTGCGGGCCCGGCTGGCCGCCACCGCGCGGGGGGCCAGCATGGCCGTGTGCGGCGCCGGGTGCATGGGCTTCGTCAACGTCACCCGGGGGCTGCGGGCCATCGGCTACGTCGAGCCGGACCCGCTGCCCCGCGGTCCCATCGCCCTGGTCACCCACTCCGGCTCGGTGTTCTCCGCGTTGCTGCGCAGCCGCCGGAAACTGGGCTTCACCCTGGCGGTCTCCTCCGGCCAGGAGATAGTGACGGCCGCCGCGTCGTACGCCGAGTATGCCCTCGGGCTACCGGAGACCCGGGTCCTCGCGCTGGTCCTGGAGGCCATCAGGGACCCGGCCCGGCTGCAGCGGGTGCTCCGCGCGGCGGCCGGCCGGGACATCCCGGTCGTGCTGCTCACCGCGGGCAGTTCGGCCGGCGGCCGGGCCATGGTGGCCGCCCACTCGGGCGCTCTCGCCGCGCGGGACGGCGGCTGGGAGGCACTCGCCGACGCCTACGGGGTGCACCGGGTCGGCGACCTCGCGGAGATGGCGGACACGCTGGAACTGTTCGCGATCGGCCGCCGCGCCGCGCCGCCCGCGGGCCGGCCAGCGGGCCGGCGAGGCATCGCGACCGTGCACGACTCGGGCCTGGAACGGGCGCATGTCGCCGACCTCGCCGATGAACTGGGTGTTCCGTTCGCTGAGATCGGCGGCATGACCAGGGCACGCCTGGGCCGCATCCTCGACCCGGGCCTGGAACCGGCCAACCCGCTCGACGTGTGGGGCACCGGCGCGCACGCCCAGCGGCAGCTCACCGAGTCGCTGCTGGCCCTGGCGGGCGACCCGGCGGTCGCCACCGTCGCGCTGGCTGTCGACCTGGTGCCCGAACTCGACGCCGACGAGTCCTACCCCCGCGCGGTCCTCGACGCCATGCGGCGTACCGGCAAGCCACTGGCCGTGCTCAGCAACGTGGCCAGCGCAGTGGACCCGGCCATCGCCGCGGGCTTGCGCGACCTGGGTGTCCCCGTCCTGGAGGGCACCCGCAGCGGCCTGCTGGCCCTGCGCCACCTGCTCGATCACTCCGGCGGCCACGCCCAGGTCAATCCGCCGCGGATCCACCGCGCCCGGCAGCGCCGCTGGTCGGGGCTGATCGCGGACCGCGCGCCCAGCGCGGCCCTGCTGTTCGACCTGCTCCGGGACTACGGAATCGCCGCGGCGCGGACGCTGGCCGCCGCCAGTGCCGACGAGGCGGTGGCCGCCGCGGCGGACATCGGCTACCCGGTCGTGCTCAAAACCGGTGAGCCAGGGATCGCGCACAAGTCCGAGGTCGGTGGCGTCGTGCCCGGCATTGCTGATCCGGGCACCCTGCGGGCCGCCTACCAGGACCTGTCGGAGCGGCTCGGCTCCGCCGCGGTCGTCTGCGAGGCCGTCCCGCCCGGCACCGAACTTGCCCTCGGCATCACCTGCGACCCTGATCTCGGGCCGCTCGTCGTGGTCGGCGCCGGCGGAATCCTGGTGGAACTGCTGGCCGACCGCTGTGTCGCGCTGCCCCCGGTGAGCCGGGAGCGTGCCCGCCAGATGACCGGCCGCCTCCGGGTCGCCGCGCTGCTGGGCGGCCTGCGCGGCCAGCCGCCCGCTGACCTGGACGCCGTCGCGGACGCCATCGCCGGCCTGTCGGCCATCGCCTGCGAACTTGGCGGCGAACTCGAAGCGCTCGACATCAACCCGCTGATCTGCGGGCCCACCGGTGCGGTCGCGGTGGATGCCCTGCTGCTGCGGCGGGCCGACCCTCCCGCCGGGTAGTTTTTCTTCCGTGACGGCAGCGGCCGGCCAGGCGGTGCGTAACGCCGGGGCCGCGAACTGCGCTTCATCAGCGTGAGGAATCACCCTGAGGAGGGGCCGGATGACCGCCTACACGGCAAATGTCGGCCGCGCCGAAGCCCGGTGGCTGGCTGACCCGGCCCACGGACCGCTCAGCGCGGCGGGATTTTACGGGCCGGGCATCAACGGCCTGATCACCGATCTCGGCGACGGCCAGGTCCAGATCGACGAGGACGCCATGGCCGCCCTGCGCGGCCTGCCCCCGGATCGCGATGGCCATGTCTGCGACGAGGACGGCCCGCTGCTGTGCATCGGCCGCTCCCGGCACCCCGTGATCCCCGAGCCGTAGCCAAGATCTCAGGTCGGGCACAGGCGACGATCCAGATCCTCTGCGGGAATCCAGGCGAAGCCCCGATTCGGGGTAATCCTGGTGAGCAGTTCCTGCCGCTCAAGGTTCTGCAGGTCCATCCGCGCGGTCGGCGGAACAACGTTGTGGCTTCTACCGTGGGAGACCACCGTGTACGGCACAGGACGACCGAGGCGGGCGTAGCCTGGGCGGCATGCGCCGTCGGCAGAACCAGAACCAACCGGGTTCGGTGCGGTCGTCGGCTCAGCGGCATGGTGATGATGACCTGGCGAGCCGACGGGCTGGCGAGGGTCCTGCCCGGCGAGCCAAGCAGTTACAGATCAGTAACCCGCTGCTGCGGGTGATAGCCCGAGCCCTGGGCGTCCGCACCCGTGACCAGGCTTGGTGGATCGGCGCCGACGGGGAGAGGAAGGTCGGGCGGAGACTCGACCGGCTGAGCAGGCGTGGGTGGCATGTGCTGCACGGCGTCGAGTTCGGCCGTGGTGGCGACATCGACCACCTCCTGATCAGCCGCTGGGGCGTGTTCACCGTGAACACCAAGCACCATCGCGGTGCACACGTGACGGTCGGCCGGTCAGTGGTATTCGTCCGGGGCGGGCAGGAGCCCTACGCCGCCAAAGCACGCCGTGAAGCCAGCCGGGTCCGGGCGGCCCTATCGGCGGCCATAGGACGGCCGGTCAACGTTGAACCGCTGGTAGTGATCCACGGGCACGCCCGCCTGTCCGGCTGGTTACGGCACCACCCGGGCGGGGTCCAAGTCCTCCCCTCCCGGGCAGTCACCTGGTGGTTACGGATGCCAGCCCGGCCAGTCCTGTCAGCCGAGGAGGCCGAAGCGCTCTACGCGGCTGCCCGCAGCCCCGGGACCTGGCGCTCGGTGTAGGACGAGCCCGTATTTGTCAGAAGAGGACGTAGAGCTTGCGGATCGTCTCGTGGATCTGCCAGGTGCCGGCCCAGCCGCGCGGGAACACGGCGCTGTCGCCCGGGCCGATGTCCTGGGGCTCTCCGCCATCCGGGGTGACCGTCATCCGGCCGGACACGATGTGGATCGCCTCGTGGGTTTCCAGCTTCCAGTAGGACGGGCCCGCGGTGCACGCCCAGACCCCGACCTCCTGCTCGCCGTCGGCCCACAGGGTGCTGCCTGAGGTCTGCATCGGGTCGCCGGTCGCCTCGGCGAGCGGGCCCCAGTCCTCGAGCTCGCCGGCCAGCGTGGCGGCGGCCAGGAACGGGGTAACCGGGGTGGCGTCAGTCATATCGGTGCGGTCCTTTCAGGAGCGTTCAGGAGATGGTCAGCTTGCCTGGCGCCTGGTCCGGCGCCATTCCCGGGAAGGGCTGCGGCGTCTCAGGGAAAGGCAGGGCGATCGGGTCGGCCGCCAGCCGGCTTCGGCCGCGGTCGTCGAACCGGCCGAGGCCGAGCTGGGACGCGTCCAGCACCTCGGAGCGAGCGCCCAGGGCGAGGTCGGCCGCGATCCGGGCGACCGCCGGGCCCCACATCATGCCGGCCCCGCCCGCACACGCGACGGTGACCCCGTCCACCGGGCCCTCGGGACCGAGCGCGGGCCCGATGATCGGCAGGTGGTCAGGGGTGTAGTCGATGGTGGCCGCCCAGAGCCTGCGCAGCCCCAGCCCGGTGACGACCGGGACCAGCCGGTCCAGCCGTTCGCGCATCGTGGCCAGGTACGCCTCGTCGACGCCACCGGCCTCACCGGGCGGCTCATCGGGATTGCTCATGCCGAACAGCAGGCCGCCCTCCTCGGGGCGCCAGTACAGGCCAGCCGTCACGTCGAAGACCATCGGCACCCGGGACGGATGCAGCTCCGGATGCGGTTCGGTCACCGCGACCTGGTGCCGGGCCCCGCCAGCCGGGATGCGCAGGCCCGCCAGCCGTCCGACCTCGGCCAGCTTCGGCCCGCCGGTCAGCACGACCCGGGCGGCACTGATCGGCCCCTCGCTCGTCTGCACCCCGGTGACCTGGCCATCGGCCCGGAGCAGGCCGCGGAACGCGACGTGCTCCCGCACCTGCACCCCGCTGATGGCCAGAGCCACCGCGTAGGCCATGACGTTGCGCGGCGGGGTGATGTACCCGTCGTCGGCGCAATAGGTTCCGCCGAGGGTCAGTCCGGGGGCCAGGGTCGGGTTGACCGCGTCAACCTCGGCCGGGTTCAGCCAGCGCACCGGCACGCCCAGCGGTTTCTGCATGGCCATCCGCACCTGGGCCGCGGCGACCTCGGCCTCGGTGAAGCACGGCAGCAGGTACCCCTGGGCGACGAAGCCGGAGTCGATGCCGATCTCACCGCGCTGACCCAGGTAGAAGTCGCGCGACCACTGGCCGAGGCGGACCGCCTCGGCGGTACCGCCCTGGGTGCGGACCACTCCGGCCGCCCGGCTGCTCGCGCCCTGGCCGAGGATGCCTTTCTCCAGCAGGACCACGCGCAGGCCGGCCTGGCGCAGGAAATAGGCGCACCAGGCACCGACTGTTCCACCGCCCACGACCACGACGTCGGCGGTATCCGGATGGCCAGCGGCGGGCATTGGCACGAGCCCGATGCTGGCATAGACTGAACAGTCAGTCAAGACCGGTGGGGCAGGTCCGCGAACCCGGGGAATCGGCTGGCGGCACGCTCAGGTCACGACGCACGAGGAGCGCGATGTACGGGCTGTCGGATGACGATGTCGAGATCCAGTCACGGGCGCGCGCCTTCGCTGACGAGCTGATCCCGCTTGAGGTCAGCGCGGAGCACAACGACGGCAATCTGCCTGCCGACGTCGTCGCCGGGCACGCCAAGCGGGCCCGCGAACTCGGGCTCTGCGCCACCAACATGCCGCGGGAGTTCGGCGGGGGCGGCTGCACGACCCTGCAGCAGGTGCTCGTGCAGGAACAGTGCGGCCGGGTCACCAACGCACTGGGCTGGGTGGCGTCCACTCCCCCGTCCTGGCTGCCCGCCGTGGCCACGCCGGACCAGATCGACCGCTACGTGCGGCCCGCCATCGCCGGAGACCGCGAGGAATGCTACGCGATCACCGAGGAGGGAGCCGGCTCCGACGTCTCGGCCATTGAGGCGACCGCCCGCCGGGACGGCGGGGACTACCTGCTCAGCGGGATCAAGTGGCACGTCACCTCGTTCAATACGGCCGATTTCGCGTTCTTCCAGGCCCGGCTGGCCGGCGGAGCGCAGGACGGCGAGCACGCCATGTTCTTCGTGGACCTGCCGAGCCCCGGGGTCACCATCCTGCGCACCCCCGCCTACAGCCACACGATCAGTCACCATCACCCGATCGTCGGCTTCACCGACGTCCGGGTCCCGGCGGCCAACCTGGTCGGCGCCGAAGGCGATGGCATGTCCTTCGCCTACGAGTGGTTCCGTTTCGAGCGGCTGATGGTCGCCGCCCGCTGCCTCGGCGCGGCGGAGCGGCTGACCGCGGAGATGACCACATTCGCCACCCAGCGGCAGATACAGGGCCGGCCGATCAGCGAATTCGGCCTGGTCGGCGCCATGCTCGCGGACAGCCTCACCGAACTGTTCGCGGCCCGCTCGCTGGTCTACGAAACCGCTCGCAACATCGACCGCGGCGGCGACGTCAAGATCGCGCACGCGCAGTGCTCGATGGCGAAGCTCTACAGCTCGGAGATGGCTGGGCGGGTGGCCGACCGGGCCGTGCAGGTTTTCGGCGGCCGGGGTTACATGCGGGAAAACGTGGCCGAACGCTTCTTCCGTGAACTGCGCGTCGAACGTATCTGGGAAGGCACCAGCGAGATCCAACGCGCGATCATCGCCAGCCAGATGGTCAAGCGCGGCCCCGCCGCCCTCGCCTGACCC
>CAYPQM010000101.1:0-24738 GCA_964412845.1 uncultured Streptosporangiaceae bacterium | reverse complement strand
TGGTGACGGCCTCCTGGATGATGCGGAACGCCGACAGGTCGATGTCGGCCGGGAGCGGCTCCCGGCTGCCGCGCCAGTCCACCTCGACCTGCACGCCCGCGTCCAGGGTCATGGCGGCCAGCCGGTCGACGTCGGCCAGGCCGGGCGCCGGGTCCAGCGGCGCCTGCCCCGGCCCGGGTTCCGGGTCGGCGCGCCGCAGCCCAGTCACCATCCGCCGCAGTCCGGACAGAGTTTCCCGGCTGGTGGCCTCGATGGCGGCCAGGGCGTCGCACGCCTCGCCGGGGCTGGCGTCGAAGACCCTGCGGCCCGAGCCTGCCTGGATAGCGATGATGCCGATGCTGTGCGCCACCATGTCGTGCAGTTCGCGGGCGATCCGCAGCCGCTCCGCCATCGCGGTCTGGGCGGCTGCCTGGGCGCGGACCAGTTCGGCCCGGGTGTGTGCCTGCCGGATCGAGTTTCCGATGAGCCAGGCAATGACCATGACCATGACGAGGGGTACGGCGATCGTGACAGGTGCTACGGCCAGCGCCACGATGCCGGCCCGGTGCGTGCCCGAATAGGGCACTCCCAGGAGCAGGATCAGCAGGCCGGCGCCGGCCATGGCTACGCCGGTTACCGAGACTCTGCGGGTGCGGGTTGCCGCTATGTAGCAGAGCTCGAGGCCCGCTGCGCAGGCGGCCACGATCTGCAGGGTGCTCGCCGGTACCGGTGGCTGCAGCGTCATGCTGGCCACCGATCCGCCGAGCAGCACGGCCAGCGCCGTGAGCGGCCTGCGGCGCAGCAGGAGGGCGGAAGCCAGCAGGGTGCAGCCGAGCACCGGGAATGCCCACATGATCATAGGCGCCTCCAGCCTGCTAGGTCATGGCTCACGGCAGCGATCGTAGCCGCCTCGCGGGGCCGGGTCGTCTGCCCGCGGGCATACGCCCGCAGGCAGACCGCGGCACCGTGCAGATGTGTCCGCGGGCCGATGCGGCGCGCCCCCGGACTGCGGCACCTTCTTTCCCATGAACGTCTCCCTTCCCCTCCCCGTACAAGATCACCGCTCGCGGAAACAGAAGAGGAGCGCACCGTGAATGCACTCCACGTGCCAGGGCCGGACCGGCGCGGATCCCCGACCGCCTCGGCCGGCACGGCAGCCGCAGCGGCCGGGCTCACTGCCCCTGACGACGCCCAGGCGGCCACCGCCGCACCCGGCAGCAGCCTCATCGAGGCGGTCCTGGCGGCGTTCCAGACTCACCGGGTGGTCGCCATCGGCGACGCGCACGCGGGCCAGGAGGTCCACGACCTGCTGCTGACGATGCTCAGCGATCCCCGGCTGTACGGGGCAGCCAGCGACATCATCGTCGAGTTCGGGAACGCCTTCTACCAGGACACCCTCGACAAGTTCATCCTCGCAGGCGAGCCCGTCAGCAACGCCGGCCTGCGCGTGGTCTGGCGCGACACCACCCAGTCCCCGAACATCGTCGTCGACTCCCCGGTCTACGAGCAGGTCTACCGGCGGGTCCGGGCGGTCAACTGGACCCTGCCCGCGGACGGGAAGATCCGGGTGCTGGCCGGCGACCCGCCGTTCGATTGGTCCACGGTCACCAGCGCCCACCAGATCCCCTTCCCGCAGCGGAACCTCTACCCGGCGTCGCTGGCCGGGCAGTCGCTGGCCAGCGGGCGCCGGGTGCTGCTGATCTACGGCGGCATGCACCTGCTCCACGCGCCCCACGGGCGGACCATCACCAGGCTCATCGAGCAGGAGACCGGGGCCCGGGCCTACGTGATCGTGCCCCTGAGCCCGCTGGCCACCGATCCCGGCGGCGTGTTCCCCAGGCTCGCGGCCTGCCCCCGCGGCACCGTCATCCCGACCGCGGGCACCTGGCTCGGACAGGTCAGCGCCGGTGACATCCTGCCCGGCGCGACGGCATCGGTGAACGGGCAGGCCCCCAAGTTCGTCAATTCCTGGTGCGGCATGACGTTCGGGCAGCTGGCGGACGCCGGGCTGTACGCCGGCCAGGCCGCGGATCTGACGACGGCATGGCCGGACCCGGCCATCTACCTCGACCCCGTGTACTGGGCCGAGCTCGAGCGCCGCAACGCCATCCAGGCCAAGAGCACCCGCCCGCCCCTGGACACCTTCCGGGAGCAGCGCCCGCCCGCCTACCCGCTGCCCCACGCCGGGCCGGCCTGCTAAGGAGCGGATGACACATGAACGCGACTATCGAGATTGACGGACTGCGCAAGCGGTTCGGCCCGGTGCAGGCGCTGGACGGGATGACGTTCACGGTCCAGCCCGGCCACGTGACCGGCTTCGTCGGGCCGAATGGCGCCGGCAAATCGACCACCGTACGCGTCGTCGTGGGCCTGGACGCCCCCGACGCGGGCACCGCCACCATCGGCGGGCGGCCGTACCGCTCGCTGCAGAACCCGCTGACTCACGTCGGGTCGCTGCTGGACGCGGGCGCGCTGCAGCCGGGCCGCAGCGCGCGCAACCACCTGCTGTGGCTCGCCCACTCCCAGGGCATCAAGGCCGGCCGGGTCGATGAGGTGATCGCGCTGGCCGGCCTGGAGCCCGCCGCCCGCCGCAAGGCTGGCGGGTACTCCCTAGGCATGCGGCAGCGGCTGGGCATCGCCGCGGCGCTGCTCGGCGCCCCGCCGGTGCTGATCTTCGACGAGCCGTTCAACGGCATGGACCCCGAGGGCATCGTGTGGATGAAGGGCTTCCTGAGATCGCTGGCGGCGCAGGGCCGCGCGGTCCTGGTGTCCAGCCACCTGATGGGCGAACTGGAGGACACCGCCGGCCACCTGGTCGTCGTCGGCCGCGGCCGGGTGATCGCCGACACCTCCGTCGCCGGCCTGATCGCCGCCGCCTCCGGCGACCGCATCACCGTCCGTACCACCGCCCGCGCACAGGCCATGACGGCGCTAGCCAACGCGGGGGCTGAGGTCGCCACCACAGGACCCGACACGCTCACCATTTCAAATCTTTCAGCAGAAAAAGCGGTGGCCGTTCTCACCGCACACGCTGTCCCCTTCAGCGAGGTCACCGCCCACCGGGCCACCCTCGAGCAGGCCTACATGGAGCTAACGCACGCGTCGGTTGAGTTCCGCGCGGAGGAGACGTCATGACGACAGGTGCCGTGACACCGTACCGCTCTCAGGCGGCCGCGGGGCGCGAGAGTTTCTGGCACCTCGTGCATGCCGAGTGGACCAAGTTCCGCACTGTCCGCGGCTGGATGATCGCGATGATCGTCGCGGTCATGGCGATCACCGCCTTCGTGTTCCTCGCCAGTAACGTCAGCAGTTCGTGCAGCGGGTCCGCCTGTCCGGCGCCGCCGCCTGGGCCTGGCGGTGAGCCGGTCCAGGACGCGTTCTACTTCGCGCACCAGCCGCTGACCGGCAACGGCACGATCACCGTGCAGATGACGTCGCTGACCGGCCAGGTCGCCGTCGGCCCGTCCCAGACGGTGCCCGGCCTGCAGCCGTGGTCCAAGGCCGGGATCATCATCAAGCAGAACACGTCGCAGGGCTCGGCCTACGCGGCGATGATGGTCACCGGGTCCCACGGCGTGCGGATGCAATGGGACTATGTCAACGACACGCCCGGCCTGACGGGAAGCGTGTCCGCGGCATCGCCGCGCTGGCTGCGGCTGGTCCGCGACGGCGCCACGATCACCGGATACGACTCCGCCGACGGCACGCACTGGACGCTGGCCGGCACCGCGGCCCTCCCCGGGCTGACCTCCACCGTGCAAGCCGGGCTGTTCGCCGCCGCCCCGAGCAACGGCAACACCGCCACGGCCACGGGCATCTTCCGCCACATCGGGCTCTCCTGGACCGCTGCCAGGTGGACGGGCACCAACGTGGGCGGCTCCGGCCCGAACGGCGTGCCACAGCCCGGCACGCTCCGCCAGAGCGCCGGCACGATCACCGTAACCGGTGCCGGCGACATCACTCCCCTCGCCGGGGACGGGAGTGTTCTCTCTCTCCAGAGGGCGCTGGCCGGGACGCCCATCGGGCTGATTCCGTTGATCGTGGTGGGCGCGATGTTCATCACCGCCGAGTACCGGCGCGGGCTGATCCGCGTCTCGCTGACCGCCTCACCCCGCCGCGGCCGGCTGCTGGCAGCCAAGGCCGTGGTGATCGGCGCGGTCAGTTTCGCCACCGGGCTGATCGCCGCCGCCCTCGCGGTCGCCGTCGGCGCGCGCATCCTCGCCGGGACCGGCGTTCCGCTCTGGCCGGTTCCGGCGCTCACCCTGGCACGGATGCTCGTCGGCACCGGGGCGCTGCTCGCCGTGGCCGCGGTGCTCGCGCTCGCCGTCGGCACCGCCGCGCGGCGCAGCGCGACGGCGGTCGCCGCCGCCATCGTGGTGATCTTCGTCCCGTATCTGCTCGTCCTGGTCCCGCCCCCGCTCCCTGGGCACGTCGGGCGAGGCGGGTTCGGCGGGGGTGGGCTCTCTCTGGTCGCGCGCGAGTGGCTGCTGCGGATCACCCCGGCCGCCGGCTTCTCCGTCCAGCAGGTGGTCCCCCAGTTTTCGCAGGTCGCCGGTGCCAGCTACAGCCCGGATTGGGGGTACTACCCGCTCGCGCCGTGGGCGGGGTTCGCGGTGGAGTGCGCGTGGGCCGCCGCCGCGCTGGCGCTGGCCTTCTACCTGCTGCGCAGGAGGGACGCATGAGCCTCACGGCCCGGGTCTCTCTGCCGCCTCATCCGCTGGTCCAGGCCCTGCACGCCGAGTGGACCAAGCTCCGCACCGTGGCCGGCCCGTTCTGGCTGCTGGCCGGAGTCGTCGCGCTGACCGTCACCGTGGGGGTGGCGGCGGCCGGCGCGGCCCAGTGCCAGTCAGCCACGTGCGGGATCGACCCCGCGAAGGTCAGCTTCACCGGGATTTACCTGGGCCAGGCGGCGGCCGCCGTCGTCGGCGTGCTGGCCATCGGCAACGAATACAGCACCGGGATGATCAAGCTGTCGCTCACCGCAGTGCCCCGGCGGCTGACGTGGTTCTTCGCCAAGGCGGCGGTGCTCACCGTCCCGGTGCTCATCGCCTCAGCGCTGGCGGTGGCCGGTTCCGCGCTCGCCGGGTTGCTGATCCTCCGCGGCCACGGCTTCACTCCCGCGCACGGGTACGCGTCCCTCACCTCGGGCGCCGACATCCGGGCCGCCGCCGGCGCGGTCGTGTACCTGACGCTCATCGCCCTGCTCAGCCTCGGGGTCGCCGCTGCGGTACGCGACTCCGCGGTGGCCATCGGACTGGTGCTCGGCTTGCTGTTCCTGTTCCCGATCGTCGCGTCCGTCGTCTCCGACGTGACCCTCGCCCGGCGCCTGCAGCAGATCGGCCCCCTGTCCGCCGGCCTGGACGTCCAGGCCACGATCGGGGTGAAGGCCCTGCCGCTCACCCCGTGGCAGGGCCTAGGCATCGTCGCCCTCTGGACCGCCGGCGCCCTCCTCCTCGGCGCACTTGCCTTGAAATTCCGCGATGCATGACGCCTTATACCAACCTGACCTGCGATTCGCCGAGCACGCAAGGGACAACTGGGACCAGAGCGCCACAGTATAGGTTGATCGGTTCTACCCACCTAGGCCCGAGTGGCTGGGTGACCACGAGCGCCTATTCGGCGTTGCGCTTGTGCGAGAACCAAACGCCTGCGGTGGCGCTCACCCTGGGTAGTCAGGCTGGATCATGCGCTGTCTGAGCCTGTCCGAGGCAGACCGAAACGGCCGTCGCCGACAGTCTGCGCGGGCGCGAGTGATGGCGCCGGTTGCGCTGGCCCCATGTTGGTGATCATGAAGTGGGAGCGCAAATGGGAGCCCGTTCTGCTCAGCCAGGCTCCCTCGCGCTTCGTTCTGCTCGGACCTGCTGCTTGTGACCTGGGGTGATGGAACTTGCAGCAGGCAGGGGAGTGGTGGTGGCAATTCTTACAAGCGAGGGGTCACAGGTTCGAAACCTGTTGCGCCCACCCAGGTCAGAGCGTTGCAGGCGGCCCTGAACGGCCTTGAAGGCTGAGCACTGGCACATCGGGCGAGTGCTCTGAGGTCGTGCCTCGGAGGCGTTTGCCCAGCTTAGACGCGGTTTGGCGGCCCTCTGGCGTGCCGCCAGTGAGAAACCTTGGTGGGATTCCTCATACTGTTCAGCCCAGCTCGTTAAAGAAGCCGTTCTTGCTCATTACGAACCATAGGACATGGTGCCTGCCGCCGGAGTGCCAACTCCATTCCACCGTGGCGAAATACTGGCGGCCATCATGGGTCTTCACATGCTCAAGTGTGACGTCAACTCCGTAACGGACGTATAGGCACAAGTATGTCGGGTAGCAGCCGGGATTAGCCTGCTCAGTGAGCGTGCCGCGAGCGTAGGCGCTGGTAGTCCAGTGTGACCACTCAAGCTTGGAGGCGGTAGGTGCTCCACCTTGACCGACGTAGATGGAAGCGGGCTTTGCTGTGGAGTCCGACCAGCCGGCCACGTTGCTGTAAACGACGACAGGTGGGGTAGACGCTGACGCGACTTCGCTGGTGGCTGGGATCCCTGCCACAAGACCGAGGCTGCTTGCTGCTGCTGTGAGGAGTCTCTGGATGTTCATGGGCAGACGTGCGACTTTGTGATCTGGTCAAAGATTGCGTCGTGGCAGGCATAGAGGCTGCCTGCTTGCAGCAGTTCGCCGGAATGGCCAATGTTCTCCCCGCCGGGTCCTGCGGCAAGTCCGGCGGCGACAACACCGACGATGACATTGCCCTTACATGACGTCACGTGATCCTCTCTCCGAGACTCAGAGCACGCAACGGCCGGCACCCGTAGGTGGTGGTGGCGGGAATTCTCTGTGGGCGTTTCCTTCATATTCATTCTGTGCTCACTCTCAGTGATCTACTGTGCGGTTCCCAAGATCTCCATCTTGCGCGAGGCATTGTCCTCGCCTTTCGGCCCGGTCCTTCCGGCCCAGGTCTTCCGGCCCCCGGCCGCGCGACTAGGTCGCTGGCAAATCGGACGCATGCAGAACCGCTGGTTTGCTCGCGATGGCCTGCCACGCCGCTGCTGATCCCGGCGCCCGATAACTAGTCCGCTCGGCGTAACTCAGCCCCGGGCGAAGGCCGGTCGCACGCGTAATGTGCGCAGGCGTCCCCGCAGCTCCTCGATCTCCAGATCCCTCGGCGCAAGCAAGCCCAGCAACCCAGCCCGTGACAGTGGCTCATACCCACTCCTCGCCGGGCTGCCTCGGAGGCTTAGGGCGTAACGGTCAAGGCCATGAGGCCAGTCGGTCCCCGGGATTCGTGTCCCTGAAAATGTTCCCAGCACTAAGGAGACGCCTATCGATAGGGTAGCTGGTCTCAGCCGGCGGAAGCACTTGAGCTTAGGTTATCCACGGGACTAGCGGCGAGGAAAGCTCTGCGGACACTTCTGCTGACGTACTGAGCCGAGGATAGCACGCAGACGGTCATTATCTCGCCAGCCACCGCATTCAGGTAACGGATGTCACCGGTAATACCCGTGCCTTTCGGAATTACTCCCGCCCGCTGGTTTATCGTTCGCGCCCGCTTCCACAGCCAACGCGCGTACGCGAAATACACGGAATGCCGGTGCCCAGGGTCGGGGCCGCGTGCTCGACTTGCGCCGGCTCGATCTGGCTGCACGGCCCCCTATCCGGCGTCAATTTGCCGAACCGGCTGACTCGTTACTCACAGTAATTATATAGTTACTTTGGGTCCACAAAAGGACCCCCATCCAAGGGGGAACTTCATATGCGCACACGCCCGCCCGCGACTGACCCACTGCTCACACCAGCAGAAGTCGCGAAGATGTTCCGAGTCGACCCCAAGACCGTCACCAGGTGGGCAAACGACGGCAAGCTGACCTTCATCCGTACCCTCGGGGGCCACCGCAGGTTCCGGGAAGCCGAGGTCCGCGCCCTGCTCACAGGCCCGCCGCCGGAGAAGGCCGAACCGAGCCGCGTCGCCTGACCAGGGCCACCGCACGGAATCCCGTCAAACAACGGGATTAGGCGATGGGGAGGAGCTTCTTTGACGGAACCGGGCACCCCTCCGCCACGATTACATCTCGGCACTTCAAGCAGCAGACACAGCCGGAGACTTCGAACCTTTGATGGCATTCTCACGTCGGTAGCAATGCGATCGCCAGCTGTCTGGGTCCACTTCGCAAGACCCGCTGGTCAGTTCGACGCCCGCCCGCATCGGCAAGATCGAGCGAGCGGTGGGCAGCATCGAGAGAAGCGGATGGCGGCAGATGAGGGTGGCTGTCGGCAGGTGTTGGAGCCTCCAGATTGTTGCCGCGCCATTTGCCGAATCCGCAGAAGCCAGATGCATTTCTCTGGGACTTCCTCAGCGTCGCTCCTCGCGCCGGACACCGTGCCGTCCCGGGACCTGGACGTCTGCAGGGGGTTGACCGCATGCGCCGTGTACCCGGCCGCGATCAGCGCGGCCACCCACGGGCCCCGTCCGTCTCGATCCCCACCGCGACCAGCCCGACGTCCTCCTCTTCAGCGTTCTCGCCCGGCTGCTGGCCGATCATCACCTGCAGCCTGGTGATATCTGCCACGCCCCCGGCAGCCGGGCCTTCGCCAGCCGCCGCCCAGCGGAACCATCCGCTCGACGTCGTGGTGGGGCGGCACGGAGCGCGGTTCCGGGACTTCGCCCGGCCCGTTTCTCCGTACCGCCCGCCCGAACCGGATGTACGAGTTGACCCCGCATCCGGCTCTCCGCAGGTCTCGGTGGCCGGGGCCGGAATCGTTGCCATCCGGTCAGCACGGATGATCCCTGTCTACCAGGAAGTCGGTGTGGACGCGGCCCGGGCGGGCGGCACGGATCGCGTCCACGCCCTATCCGTGCTGCCCGGAACCGGTGAGTGTGAGGAACTGATCAACAAGTACACCAGTATTTTCCAGGCAATACGGAAAGCGCATCGCCGATAAATCGCTTTTGCCAAATTAGTATTTGACCTGTCGTGGATCTGCCTGGGCTCTCTGATCTGTTTCCTTGCTGAAATAGGTTGGACGCGGACCGGATAGGCGGAGTAAGGTCAAGGCTGGAGGCTTTCGGAATAGCTGTTGGGTCCAGACCTCGCCTAGCTGCTCGATCGGCAAGGGGGCCCAATGCCTAAAGTGATGTCTCTCACGTGTGAATTCAACAGCCACGGCTCGTGGCCTTTCACTGCCAAGTTTATCTCGCCGATGCGCCGAGTATCGGCGAGTATCTCCGCGTATCTGTCGGCTGAGGTGGCGGCGGATGGTCTGCGGGTCATCGTGGACTTGGCGGCTCTGGAGGACGTCGACTCCAGCGGCCTCAGGGTGCTGGTGGGTGGGTTGAAGTGCGCCTGGGGGAGCGACGATCAGCGCCCATGCCGCCGAACGTGCACCCGATCTAGGACGGCAGCCGCAACTCCGACCGTTGGGCCGCCGCGCTGGCATGATCTGACCCCGCCGACGCGCACAATCGTGCCGGCTTGCTCCTGCCTGAACTGCCACAACGAGAAGAGCCTACGGCCAGCTCCGGTGACCTCAGCGTCCGCGCCTACCGTCTCCGGCCATGACGGAGCCGCCGTGCTGATGGCCCGTTTCAAACGGCGCATCTTCCCCGGCCGCACCGACCAGATCGCTCAGGCACGCGACTTCACCCGGCGCGTCCTTGCCCCATGCCCGGTCCTCGACGAAGCAATTCTCCTGGCCAGCGAACTGGCTGCTAACGCCGTGGCACACACCGTAACCGGCAGCGGCGGCCACTTCGACGTCACCATCTACCGCGACGAAACCTTAGTAGTTATTGCCGTCAGGGACGAGGGCTCGGACGACGCCCCTGCCCCCCGTCCGCTCGACGAGATGGCAGAAGACGGACGGGGGCTCGGCCTAGTCGAGCTGATCGCCGACCGATGGGGCCACTGCGGTAACGAGCATGGTCGCACCATCTGGCTCCAACTGCGCTGGAAGAACCTCTGAGCTGCCCTGTCAAGCCGCCTGTGGGACTGTCAGAAAGATGGCTCTTTGAGCCGCGCCGGTATTTCCGGAGAGAGGACTGATGTGCCCTGGGTTTCCCGGAGTCAGGATGCTGGACTGTGGGCTCATGCTACGGGCTCGATCTTGCTGTGGCGCAGTTCGTATTCGATCGGCGTGAGCATGCCGAGTGCGGAGTGGCGGCGCTGGCGGTTGTGGAAGATCTCGAGGTATTCGAAGATCGCGTTGGCCACCGTCCCGATACCCGACAGCAGCAACTGCCAGTACAACGAATCTGCATCCAGATGTCTCTTGCGCCACGTCTCGCCATCAACACGCCCCTCATCTAACAGGTGTGTTGCGACAAGCACTGGAACCCAAGCGGCGGAAAAGGGTCAGAATTGGCCCGGCGTTGACAAGGGGTTCGACGAGACCATCGTGTCGCTCTGGCCAAGGGCTCACAACCGGGGAGATCCGCGCACCTCGCCGGGATCTACGGAGTCGACCGCCGCGGCCGCTGGACCGCATCTGGGATCAGCGGGACCCGGCGATCCCGGCTCTGGCGATCAGCCTGGGAGCAGTTCACGCCGTTGCTGGCGTTCCGGCCAGAAATCAGGCGGTCATCTACACGACCAACGCGATCGTTATCTGGAGTGTTCACGGGGCTGTTCTAGATGTTGATCACGAGGGTATGAGGGGCCGGGTTGGACGCTGCCCTTCCCGCCGCCAGCAGATCCCGGAAGTAGACCCCAGCGGCCTCCACCACCGTCCCATAAAGATCAAGCAACTGGTAAGGCTCGTACCGGTTCCCTTGGCCACCAGCCGACCCGACTGCGGCACCACCAGCGCCGCCAGATCCCGCTCCGGATCACTGTCTCCGATCATGGCCGGAGAACGTACCGCCAGAAACAGCCACCTACCCGCTGAACTGCTGAAACTCATGATCTTGTTCAGTCAACAGAGCGTGTCCCGGTCATGGCTCTACTCCCAGCCCGACATCCGCACCGAAATCCAGCAACTACGAGACGCGACCCAGCGAACCTCGTCTCCGCCGGTTCCCGCCGCCCAACGCGCGTCCGACACGTCCCTGCCCCGGTGGCTGCAGGCCGCAGGTGAACGCAACCGCCAGCTCACCGAAGACAACAAACGTCTCCGCCACCAGTTCGCCGAGGCACTCGGCCAGCTACGGGCTCCCGGACATCCTCGCTCTTTGGTAACAATCAGACCCTGCTGACGAGCCCTGGAACACCTCACGCTGCTGCGTCGAGAACGATTTCCCCGACGCAGCAGCCCAGGTCACAGACCTGCCCGGCCACCGGACTCCAGATAACCCAGGAGTCGCTGAACGCCTGGTTCCGGCAGGCGACCACGCGCTGCGGGCACTTCCCCAATGAGCAGGCCGCCGTCTCGGTCAGATCGAGTCCCGGGTCACCTGCCCGACCGTCCGGTCACCAGCACGGCGCCGCTCCACGAGCTCGCCTTGAACTCCGGCGTGAAAGCGGGCCTCCTCCGCCCCGTGGTCTCATGGAAGCTTGTTCAAAACCATTGCCAACAAAACTGACGAGGTCGCGTATCCGCAGGTCAGACCGCTAAGCAAGATCATGTGAGGGTGCTTGAATAGGCCTCATGATGAACATCCTTTCTAGGCAGACCCCCCTAATGGTGGATGTCCGTCAAACCGGAGGAAGCCCAAGGCAACGACCAGGGACCCCCATCCTTAGCCCAGAGGCGCCCGGTTCCTGATCCTGGACAGGGCATCGAGTGCGGCCTCGCCGGCCTCGGGAAGGTTCAAGTACCCCTCGGGCCGGCAGACGGGTAGAACGTGATCAGCACATGCCCGGTCAGCAGCGTGCTCGGCTACCACCTCAGCCACCGCACGGAATCCCGTCGTTGGACGGGATTCCGTGCGGTGGCCCCGGTCAGGCGACGCGTCTAGGTTCGCCCTGCCGCAGGCCTGTGAGCAGGGCGCGGACCTCGGCTTCCCGGTACCTGCGGTGACCCCCAAGTGTGCGGATGGAAGTCAGCTTGCCGTCTTGCGCCCACCTGGTGACGGTCTTCGGGTCGACTCGAAACATCCCCGCGACCTCTCCCGGTGTGAGCAGCAGTTCGGTGGCGGGCATTGGTGTGCGCATATTAAGTTTTTCCCCCTCGGATGACGGGCCACCTAACTATGACCCAGAGTAATTATGACATAACTATAAGTGACGAGTAGCCATTTTGGGAAGTCAGCGCAGGATTGGGGGGCTGAGCCGACAAATCGAGTCAGCCGACACGCAGCCGGGGACGCCTTGCGACTGTGGCCGGTCGGCCGGAACGAGGCGGTGCCTGGGGGAGGGTGGACTGCCGGACATGGATGACCGCCGTCCGCCGCAGGTGCGAGGCAGTGACCTTCAGCTCATTCATCGCCCCTCCCCTTCGTCTCATCGGCGTCGTGTCCGGCACGGCCCTCCAGACGGACGCTATGGCGATCAGGTGGGTCAGCAACGTGATCGCCGCCGCGACCTGCCGTTCGGAGAGCTGTGCCAGCAGGGTCGGGGTCGCGCCGGAACCTGATCCGGCAGCAGACTGAGTTGCGCAGGCTGCTTGGCAGTCCTCCTTGCACGGCGACTGCCATCCAGCCTGCTCCCGCTCCTGCAGATCCCGGGCGGAAAGAGCGGAACCAGCCGCGGCCAGCAGATCCTCCAGCGACCCCGGCATCGTGGCCATCTCGCCGGCGCCTCGCCGGTGATCTCGATGCCGCCCTCCGGATCCGTCCAGACCGCGGGGACCAGCGACTTGCTGCCGTCGGGCAGGACCAGCAACAGCTCCAGCCGGCCATGCCGCCGCGGGCTGCCACCGGCGTGAAGTACGGCCTGAGCGACCAAGACGACGTTGGTCACGTCCAGCCCGGACGCCGCGTCCCGCAGGGCCACCGGAATGCCGTCGGCGATGCTCGCGGCGATCCGCAGGCTCTGCGCTGCGCTGTCCGAGCACGGCAGCCGCCCGGACTCCAAGGCTCCTACAGTGGGATTAGATCCAGATCGCCCTGTCTGGGCTGCCCGCGGTGGATGAGACAGACCCCCGCCGCAGGACCCTGCTGACAGATACTCAGGGGCACGTACCGCATGCCTCGTGCGTCGCTGCCGAGCATGGGGTGTGTTCCCAGTACATCTGCCCGATGTCGGGGTAGTGGTGGTCGCTGCGGGTGCGCTGGCGGATGACGGCGAGGGGTTCCTGGCCGCCTGGTGTGCGGGCGGTCGGCGTCCCTCGTGTCGGCGAAGATGGGACAACCTGGATGGTTCCCGTACTTACTGCGCGTGGTGGGACGTGCCCAGTATTGGTGATCATTAAATGGGAGCGCAAATGGGAGCCCGTCCTGCTCAGCCAGGCTCCCCTGCGCTTCATCGTGTTCGGTCCTGCTACTTGTGACCTCGGGTGACGGGACAGCATGCAGGCAGGGGAGTGGTGGTGCTGTGGAAGGTTGGCACCGGGCAGCATGGATTGTCTCTGGCTGGCACGCCGGACGACTGGGTGCCCATGTTCGTTGAACAGGCGGCAGTCAGCTTCCGCGGGCACCTGGTGGCGGGGGGGACGGCTCTAGCGGCCACCCGATCCGCTCCTTGCCGCAGATCCTGATCTCCCGCTGCCACAGGTTAAGGTCGTTCCGTCCCGGGGTCATCCGGGCCATGCCGTGTCCCGCCGCATGTCCGTAGGGAGGCCAGCGGTCGTGCCGTCTCTGCGCTTGCTGACGGCCGACCTAGCTAGCAGGCGAGCCGAATGCGCATTGGCGGACAGCCGGGCGACCGCCACGCGGGGGGCGCCGATGCTGATCGACGACCGCGATCGGGCATGGGAGTGGACCCGGCGTTCGTGTTCGCCAGGGAGGGTGCGACCTGGGCCTCCCGCGACGTGCGGCACCGCCCGGTGCTCCTGAGCAGCCAACCAGCCACTCATAGCCGAACGTCCCGCGTGGTGGGGACGACTGTCTCTGTGCTGGCCAGTCACGGCCGGCGATCGTTGAAGGCGCCCTATGGGAGGGAGGCCGCCTTGGCTGGTACCGCTCACGGGATTCTGGTGGGATACGACGGCTCACCTGGTAGCGAGAAGGCGCTGTCCTGGGCCGCCCGGGAGGCCCGGGCACGCGAGGCCGTGCTCACTGTCTGCCAGGCGTGGGCACTGGGGTACCCGGCGCCGCCCACCGAGGTGGCTGCTTTCGATCTCGCGCGGCGAAGCGGTGAACAGACCCTTGCCCGGGGCCTGCGGCATGCCAGGGCGGTCATGGGATCCTTGGAGGTGCGGCCGCTGCTGGCCGCTGGGCCGGCTGCCGCCGCGCTGTGCGAGCGCAGCGCCGGCGCCGAGATGGTGGTGGTGGGCTCTCGGGGGTGTGGCGGGCTGGCCGGGTTGCTGCTGGGGTCGGTCAGCTCGCAGGTCGCCGCGCATGCGCGCGGACGGGTAGTGGTCGTGCGCGGGCACTGGCGGCCGGCCGCCGGCTACGTCCCTGGCCCCGTCGTGGTGGGCGCGGACGGATCCGCGGTCTCGCAGGCTGCGGTTACGTTCGCCGCCGAGGAGGCCGCGCTGCGCGAAGCTGTGCTGCTGGCCGTGTGCGCACTGGCGGATAGTGCTGGAAGCCTGGGTGGCGCGCATCTGCTCGAGGAAGATTTCAGGCAGGCCATCGCCCGCTGCGAGAAGGAACATCCCGAGGTGACCGTCCACCCCCATGTCGCCGACGGTGCGGCGCGCGCCGCGCTGCTGACGGCAGGATACGACGCCCAGATGCTCGTCGTGGGTTCCCGCGGCCGCGGCGGCGTACGGGGAATGATGCTCGGCTCCGTCAGCCAGGCGGTACTGCACCACGCAGCCTGCCCCGTCGGCGTCGTCCACCCACAATGACTATCTTTCTGCCAGCTCATTTGGACGTTGCGCCCGGCTTGTTGACTGGCAAGTGCTGCCGCGGCGCGCGGACAATCCACTAGCCGATCATCCCTGGGTTTGCGACGTGCGGGTCATAGGTGACCCGGGTCGGCTGCATGAGGTGATCACCAACTCGCCGGGAGCGGCATCGGCATGACCGTCGTCGCCGAGCTCGTCCGCGCCCACCACGGCCAGCTGCACGTCATCAGCACGCCCGGGCAAGGCACCCAAATCACCGTTACCATCCCGCACGCCTGACCGCCGCCAGCCTGTCGATCAGGCCGGCACCTGTGACGGGCGGGTCAAGAAGAAGCGGCCGGGCGGGGGCTGCCGTGCCCGATCTCGATAACTGCCATCGCAGGAGTCCACGGCGCCAGTTGCCACATTTATCCGCTCCACATTGTCATCACAGCGGTTTCACGCGCCGTGCCCGGGTTTGTGCTGTCCTACGCTACGGTCGACGTCGCCTCTCGGCATTGGTCGCGCTTCACTAAACCGGCGCCACCGGTGGTGCTCTGCGTACATCCTCGCGGCTGACGAGCCGGCAATGGGACTCTTGGCCGGTCGGGGGGACGGTCTTTCGTACCCGCGCCACCGCCTCAAGCTGCGCGTCCCTGGCGGCAAGCTGCGCTGCCATAACCTCGTTGTCCGCCTCCAGCTCCGCCACCCGGGCACGCAGCCACGGCACCTCCTCAGATGGCGGGACACGCTGCGCAGCGGGCACGATGCCACCATGATCAGGATGTTCAGTCCGTGATCAAGCCGACACGCCGGAACTTCCCGGCCATGGCCGGTCCACGCACCAGCTACATCGAGGACGAGCTGAGTGAGAGCGCGCCCTCACGGACTCGCGGCCAGGAGCGGGACGTGCTGCTGGGTGGGAGTGACTCACCCGGCGGGATTCTCGAAATTTGTTCGTTCCTGATGTCGATGGCGCGGTTCTCTGACCGTCTCCTAGGTGTCTGAACCACCGAACGAAAGGAAGGGCTAGCGTGAAGTACATGCTGCTGATCATGGGTTTCCGCAAAGGCGAGGGCATGCCCCAGCCGCCGAGCAGCGGAGCACCCTCGGTGGAGGAGTTCATGCAATACCAGCAAGAGCTCGGGCAGGCCGGTGTGCACGTTGACTCCGCAGTGCTCCACTCATTTGAGGACGCCACCCAGGTGCAGGTCAACGATGCTGGCGAGCGGCTGGTGACCAACGGGCCGTTCGCAGAGTCCCGCGAGTACCTGGGCGGCTATCAGATCATCGACGTCCCCGACCTCGACGCAGCGCTTGACTGGGCAGCCAGGTGTCCCGGCGCGAAGTACGGGCGCGTCGAGGTGCGTCCGCTCGCCGAGTTCTGAGGACCAAGGCGATGGGGCCGGCAGGCGAACCAATCGAGGCAGTGTTTCGAGAGGAGCGCGGCCGTCTGCTGGCCCTGCTTGCGGCCCGATTCGGCGACCTCGATCTCGCCGAGGAGGTTACCGCTGAAGCCCTTCTGGCCGCGGTAGAGACCTGGCCACGCTCCGGGGTCCCGCGCGAGCCGCTGGCCTGGCTGGCGACCACGGCCCGGCGCAAGGCCCTCGACCGGATCCGGCGGGACGCCACGTTGGCCACGAAGCTCGCCACTCTGCACGCCGATGCCGATCCGGCGCGCCGCACAGAGCCGGTCCCAGAGCACAAGCACATCCCCGACGACCGGCTGCAGCTCATGTTCGCGTGCTGTCACCCTGCTCTCGACCTGGACACGCAGACCGGACTCACCCTGCGCTACATCGCGGACCTCAGCACCGCTGAGATCGCACAGGCCTTCCTCGTCCCGCCGGCGACCATGGCCCAGCGCCTCACCCGCGGCAAGCGCAAGATCCAGCAGAGCCGCATCCCCTTCCGCGTGCCCGGCCCGGACGAGCTCGAAGGCCGTCTGGGCCTGGTTCTGCACGTCGTCTACCTCATCTTCACCGAGGGCTACGCGGCCACGGGCCACCACGATCTGGTCCGATGCGATCTGGTGGACGAGGCCATCCGGCTCGCCCGTATCCTCCACCGGCTGATGCCCGGCGAGCCCCGTGTCACTGGCCTGCTCGCGCTCATGCTGCTCACTGACGCCAGACGTCAGGCCAGGGTCGACGGCCATGGCTTCGCCGTCTCGCTGGAAGACCAGGACCGCGGCCTCTGGGATACCTCGATGATCGACGAGGGCGCCAGGCTGACAACACAGGCCCTACGCCACCACCCACCCAACAGCTGGTCCGTCCAGGCCGCAATCGCCGCCTTGCACGACGAGGCGCCATCTGCTCAGGAGACCGACTGGCGCCAAGTGCGCCTGCTCTACGACGAGCTGTTCGCATTGACCCCGACCCCCGTCGTCGCCCTCAACCGAGCCATCGCGATCTCCTGGCATGAGGGCCCGCAGGCCGGCCTCGCCCACCTTGAAGCCCTCTCCGACGAACCCGGCCTGGCCCGCCAGCACCATTGGCACGCCGCCCGCGGCCACACACTCGCGAGACTCGGACGTCACGCCGCCGCCGCAGAGGCCTACCGGCGGGCCAGCGAACTCGCCCAGACACCCGCCGAGATCGCCTACCTCTCGTCACGCGCCGAGGAGTACACCACGCCCGGCTGAACAGCCGCCTGCCAATCGTGGTGCGATAGGAGCTGTCGATAGCCAAATAGGCGGTGGCTCCTGGTACGTAACGAGGGGCAGCGCTGTACTTCGAGCGGAAACACCGCAAACAAATTATCTGAAGGAAAGCCATGCTGCGGGGTTATACCGTGTCGTTGTCTCCGCGCGGGATGATGGGCATACCCAACGTTCAGCCAAGCACATCTTCTCGAAACAGTTCCGAGAACGACACGCAACCCGATTTCACAGGAGGCTCAGAATGCCCACGATCACTACCGCGGACGGCACGGAAATCTTCTACAAGGAGTGGGGATCGGGGCAGCCGATCGTCTTCAGTCACGGCTGGCCGCTGTCCAGCGACGACTGGGACACCCAGATGATGTTCTTCCTGCTGCACGGTTATCGTGTCATCGCCCATGACCGGCGCGGCCACGGACGCTCCGCGCAGGTCGCCGACGGCCACGACATGGACCACTACGCCGATGACCTGGCCACGGTAACCGCGCACCTTGACCTGCACGACGCGGTTCATGTCGGGCACTCGACCGGGGGCGGCGAGGTCGTGCGCTACATCGCCAGGCACGGTGAGAGCCGGGTGGCGAAGGCGGTGCTGATCAGTTCGGTGCCGCCACTGATGGTGCAGACCGAGGCCAACCCCGGCGGCCTGCCTAAGAGCGTCTTCGACGGGTTCCAGGACCAGGTCGCAAAACACCGCTCGCAGTTCTACCGCGACCTGTCGGCGGGCCCGTTCTACGGCTTCAACCGCCCGGGCGTGGAAGCCTCGGAAGCCATCATCGAGAACTGGTGGCGGCAGGGAATGATGGGCGGGGCGAAGGCGCACTACGACGGCATCGTGGCCTTCTCCCAGACCGATTTCACCGAGGACCTGAAGAAGATCACGGTGCCCGTCCTGGTCATGCACGGCGACGACGACCAGGTCGTGCCCTACGCCGACTCCGGGCCGCTGTCCGCGAAGCTCGTGAAGAACGGGACACTCAAGACCTACCGCGGCTTCCCGCACGGCATGCCCACCACCCAGGCGGAGACCATCAACGCCGACCTGCTCGAATTCATCAAGGCCTGACCGGGCTAGCGACGGGAGGATTTCTTGAAGCTGAGGGATCCGTTCAGAGAGGCCATGTTCACGACCACGCCGCGGCTGGCCTTCAGATGGGGCCATGCCGCGCGGGTGAGGTACGACACCAGGTCGACCTCGTCCCGGCGGGCGGCGTCTCGCTCCTCGTCGGTGAAGTCTTCGAGCCAGTCGAAGTGGGATCTGGCGGCGCGGTTGTACACCACGTCGATCCGGCCGTACTCACCGCCAGCTCGACGAGTCTCGCATTCGGTCGGATCGTTGAGACGGCCCGGATGCAGCGACACCATCTTGCCGCCCGCAGCGTGAACCATCTCGACGGTCGCTGCCGCCGGCCAGCCGGTCCCGGGACACGCTGGCTGAGGGGATGACGGGCCGTGCTAACCCGCGGAGGCCAGGGCCTCGCGTGCTGCTGCGTCGAGCTCGATGTCCCGGACGGCCATGTTTTCCTCGAGGTGGCGCACTGATGACGTACCGGGGATCAGCAGGATGTTGGGCCGGAAGCTCAGCAGCCACGCCAGGGCTATCTGAGCCGGAGTGCGGCCGAGGCGAGCTGCGATGCTCGCGACCTGGGGGCTGCGCAGGACCTGGTTACCGCGGGCGAAGGCCGAGCCAAGCGGGAAGAACGGCACGAAGGCAATGCCCCGTGCCTCGCACTCCTCCAGCACGGGCAGGGAGTGCCGGTCTGCCAGGTTCATGGGATTCTGCACGCATGCGATGTCGGTGATCGCCAGCGCGTGCACCAGGTGCTCACGAGTGATGTTGCTGAGGCCGATGCCGTCGATCAGGCCGTTGTCGCGCGCTTTCACCATCGCGGTGAGCTGGTCATCGAATCGCTGGCCGGGCCTGGCATCGTCCATGACGCGCAGATTGACGGCGGCAAGGTGGTCGACGGCCAGGCTTTGCAGGTTGTCCTCGATTCCCTGTGTGAGCTGCGTCGGCGAATCGAAGCGCAGCACTCGGCCGGACGGGTCCCGTCGCGCGCCAACCTTGCTGACCAGCGCCAGTCCCTCCGGGTACGGATACAGCGCTGCCTTGATGAGTTCATTCGCGACATCCGGACCGTAGAATTGGGCGGTATCGATGTGATCGACACCGAGTTCCGCGGCGCGGCGCAGAACCGCAATCGCCTGGCCGCGGTCTCGCGGCGGCCCGAATACCCCCGGACCTGGCAGCTGCATGGCGCCGAAGCCGATGCGTGACACGGTTACCGGCCCCAGCCGATAGCGCTGCCCGTGACTGGTCATTGGCGTCATCGCCTCCCGTGGGAATCGCTTTGGCCAACGTTAGGCAGCAGCCGGGTGAGCGACTGTCACCTAGTTCTGGTGATTGTGCTTCAGCAGGGGCTGGCCGCTCGCCGATGTCCGGCTAGCGTTTTAGCTGTTCAGGCTGGCCGAGAGCAGCCGCATCTCTCGCGCGCGCTGCACCGCCGAGGAACGATCCTGAGCCTGGAGCTTGGCGTAGATGTTGCGGATGTGGGTGTTGACGGTGTTCACCGAGACTGATAGCTCGCTGGCGATCTCCGGCCGGGACAGGTTCGTCGGGAGATACCGCAGCACCCGCAGCTCGCTCGGACTGAGCTGCTCCATCTCTGCCAGCGAAGACTCATTGCCCGGCGATATGGATGATCCGCGCATGACGTCGAGGATGTCGGCCAGCAGGGCTGCGTGAGCCGTCTCATGCCGCCGTATGGCCTCGAGTAGCTCGAGTGAGCCCGTCATCGCGAACGGCAGGACGAGCCGGTCCGCCTCCGCTAGGGCTAGTGCGCACTCGGCGGCCGCGGTGGCAGCGTGCAGGTCGCCGAGTTCGCGGTGCGCGAGCGCGGCCAAGAGGTTTGCCTCAACGACTGACACGTAGCCGATGGACGGAGCTTTCCCGTTCAGGACATCTTGGACCGCGGCGAGAGCGGCGGCCGGGTTGCCCGCCGCGAGGCAGATGGCCGCGCGGGCATTACCGATCTCGCCGGAGCCTGCCAGTTCCGCATCGAGTGCTGCCAGCGAGGCTTTGGCCTCGCTGAGCTGCCCGAGCCGAGCTTGGGTGGCCAGCCTCCAGCTGGTCAGCTGACGCATCAGTGCGTGTGAGCCTTGCAGCTGCGCCTGCAGGTGCTCGGCCGCCCTGTATTCGGCAAGTGCCTCGCGCTGCCTGCGGCGGCCGGACAAGAGCATGCCGGTGGCCATGTGCAGCAGCAGCCTGATGCGCGGCCCGGTGTCTGTCTCCAGGGCGCGAGCGGTGCGCTGCAGCCAGCGATTGCCCTCGTCGAATTCACCAACCCAGATGAGAGCGCCTGCGAGGTTCAGGAGCGCCGGCGAGATGACTGGCTCAGCGCCCCAGCCATGTTGCTCGGCGAGGACTATCGCCTCTCGGCACCGCTGCCGGGTAGTTGCGAAGGGCTCGATCTTCGATGCGAAGGCGAGCTCAGCCAGGCATGCCACTTCGAGGTAAGGACGTCCGATCTTCCGCGCAAGGTCGGCGCCTTCTTGCAGATGCCGCTGGCTGTCCTGGTTTCCCAGCGACCATGCTTCGACGGTTCCGAGATTCATGAGCGCTACCGCGCGCAGGTCGCTGTCGAGCGCGATGTCCTCGTCAGACTGCCCGGTTATCGGTGAGGCAAGGAATCTGACCTGCTCGACTACCCCCGCGAGGTGGCCGCGCTTGCGCGCGAGCGACAGTTTCAGTGCTGCGATCGCCACTTCGAGGCGGTGCTTGCGGTCTGGCGGCATCGATGTGATCGCGGTTTCCGCCACGGTCAGATGGGCGGCACCCTCGTCGAGATGCCCCAGCGCAAGTTCGCTGGTTGCGCGCGCGAGAGGGATATCCGGGCCCTCGGTAACGGCACCTGGCGGGAACGCGCGCAACAGGGACTCGATGGTCTGCGCTTGTCCGTCAAGCGTCAGGCCGAACGAATGGTCGGCCAGCAGTCGCGCCGCGTCGGACCAGTCACCCGCGGCCTGAGTATGCCGGATGGCGTCAACGATCTCGCCGTGCCCGATCAGCCGCTTCGCGGCCAGCCGATGCAGGGCCGGCAGTTCTTCGGGCAGCCTCCGGCGCAGCTCAAGCCGGAGCAGGTCAGCGAACAGGTGGTGATACCGGAACCAGGTTCGGGCCGGGTC
Organism: uncultured Streptosporangiaceae bacterium; assembly: GCA_964412845.1. Taxonomy (GTDB): domain Bacteria; phylum Actinomycetota; class Actinomycetes; order Streptosporangiales; family Streptosporangiaceae; genus JAWWPY01. The sequence goes on along the minus strand of CAYPQM010000101.1, from coordinate 3,128 downwards.
GAGCGATACGACGAACGCGTTGGCGTCTTCGAGGTCGAGCAGGATCCGTTCGGAGCCAGGGTGACCAGTCAGTAGATCCGCCAGCTCGCCGTTGACCCGGTCTAGCAGGGAAGTGCGCAAAAGCAGCTGCTGGACTTCGGCCGGCTGGCACTCCAGCATCTCGGCGAGCAAGTACTCGGCCACTGTCCGGCTGCTGCCGGAGAATTCCGCAACAAATCTTTCCGGGTCTGGGCTGCTCGCCAGTGAGATCGCCGCGAGCCGCAGGCCGGCAGCCCAGCCTTCCGTGCGCTGGTGCAGCTTGGCGACCCCGGCCCCCGACAGCGCGATGCCTGAAGTCTCCAGGAACTGGTGGGTCTCACGCTCAGTGAAACGCAAGTCTGCCGCGCGGATCTCGGCCAGCTCGCCGGCAAGACGAAGCTTGTGCAACCGCAGGGGCAGATCACGCCGCGTTGCGAGGACCGCGTGCACATGCGGGGGGAGCTTCTCCAGCAGCCGGGTCAGCTGCGTGAGCGCTTCCGGCGAGGTCAGCTCGTGCAGATCATCGATGACCAGGAAGGTGCGATCGCGATGCGCGGCGACCTCCGACAGAACTCTCTCGCCGATGGCCGCTTCATTGAAGTCGGGTGTCGCTGCCAGCTGTTCGCCCTCGCCGGGCGTGCCCGAGGCCTGCCGGATGGCGCTGAGGACGGCAAGCCAGAACTGCTGGGAGTCCCGCTGATCGCGTCGCACCTGCACGACTACCAGCCGATATGGCTGACCCGGACCATCTGCCCAGGCCCGCAGCAGCGACGTCTTGCCACTGCCTGCGGGGGCCGAGATGAGCGTTACCTTCGCTGCCGTCGCGCGGTCCAGGGACGCGAGAAGGTCTCCGCGCTGAATCAGCCGCGTAGCTGCCTGGGCTGGCTTCGGAGGGTTGGTCCTAAACGCCACGTCTGAACCCGATCCCGGCGCGCTGGCCTTGCCGCCGTCCGCCTCTCAGCATCTACTCAGGTTACGTTCTCAGGCAACGCCTGACTGGTCCGCGTCGGGGGATTTCTGCCTCGGCGCTCACCAGATCCTGGCGATGCGGGCTCACCTGCCTGCGCCGGACTATGGCCGCATGGACCCTGCATCGGCCAGGTACATGATCAGGATCAAGGGTCATCTCGGTGCCACGTTGCTTTCCGCGTTTCCGGCGATGGCATGGAAGCGGCAGGGCCCGGAGACGGTCTTGACCGGCATCCTGGACCGGCCGGCGCTCCATGGCGTCCTGGCTGAGATCGAGGCGCTTGGCCTTGACCTGCTCGAGGTCCGCCAGCTCACCTCGGAGCCGGGATCGCCGGAAAGCGGTGATGCCTGCTCACTGTGAGGACCCCTACCCTCGGAGCCCGATCAGCTGACCGAGAAAGTGATGGTCACATGACCAGTGCACCCATCCGCGACCCATTCGCAGATCATCTCATCACCCCGCAGAACGCGGCGTTGCTTCTGATCGACTATCAGCCAGCCCAGGTGGCCAGTGTCCGCTCGATGGATCAGGAACTACTCGTCAAGAACGCCGTATCGACGGTCAGGACGATCAAAGCCTTCGGCGTGCCCGCCGTGCACTCCACCGTGAACGTCGCCTCCGGCCAGGGACAGCCGACGATCGTCAGGCCACCGTCGCAGATGTGGTCGAGATCGTCCTCACCGACCGCCTGCGAAAGGAGTGACCGCAAGGATGGTTAGGCCGAGTCGCGCGGGCCAGGCCGGAGCCGGCGGCGCCGACTGGCTGGAGGAGGCGAGGAGTCGCCTGCGCAAAGCTGACCCGGCGCTGGACAGGCTCATGGCTGACCGGCCGGATTTCGACCCGCGGAAGATCAGCTAATCGCGGTACTGACCGAGATCCCTGGGATAGGCCCGTGGACGGCGCAAGGTGCCCTCGTCATTGCGCTGGGCCGTGAGGACGTAGTCCGGCCAGGTGACCTTGGTCTTCGCAAGGCTGTCCGCACTGTTTACCGCCTCGATCACCTGCCTGCGGAGGAAGAGGTTCTGGCGATCGCCGAGAAATGGCGGCCCTACCGCAGTCTGGCGACCGCCTACCTGTTCTCGGCCTCATTCGAGGAAGCTCAGGCACTCGCTGTCCCCGCGGGCATGCCGCTGGGCTGCAACCCGGGGTGGAGGGGTGACCGGTTCGGGCTCCGTCGCAGGCGGCCCGCGGGGAATCACCAGGATCCGGTGAGGACCGTTCACCTGTGAGGTGGCAAGCCTACGGGTGCGGTAACAACAGAGAAGAAGTGGTGAGTCTCATGTCTGATGCCACCCCCGCCAGCGGTGCCCAGGACCGGCGCTGGCTCATCCTGGGCGTGATCGGCCTGGCGCAGCTGATGGTGGTCCTGGACCTCACGGTGATGAACATCGCGCTGCCGTCCGCGCAGCGGGCACTGCACTTCACCACCGCCGACCGGCAGTGGGTGGTCACCGCGTACACCCTGGCGTTCGGCAGCCTGCTGCTGCCCGGTGGCAGGCTGGCCGACCTGCTGGGCCGGAAGGTGATGTTCCTGACCGGCCTGGCCGGCTTCGCCGGTGTCTCGGCCGTCGGCGGCGCCTCGGTCAACTTCGCCATGCTGATAGCCGCGCGGGCCTGCCAGGGTGCATTCGCGGCGCTGCTGGTCCCGTCGGCGCTGTCGCTGCTGACCACCACGTTCACCGAGCCAAAGGACCGTGGCAAGGCGTTCGGCATCTACGGGGCGATCGCCGCCGCGGGCGGCGCGGTGGGCCTGCTGCTCGGCGGCGCGCTGACGGAGTACCTGTCCTGGCGCTGGACGCTGTATGTGAACCTGATCTTCGCCGGGGTGGCGTTCACCGGCGGGGCGCTGCTGCTGAAGGGGCAGCTGTCCCGGGTGAAGCCCAGGCTCGATGTCCCGGGCGCCCTGCTGGTCTCCAGCGCGGTGTTCTGCGTGGTCTACGGCTTGTCCAACGCGGCCACGCATAACTGGCGGACGCCGTCCACCTACGGGTTCCTGGCCACTGGTGTGGTGCTGCTGGTGGTGTTCGCGCTGTGGCAGGGCCGGGCGGCGCACCCGTTGCTGCCGCCCCGGGTGGTGCTCGACCGTAACCGGGGCGGCGCCTACCTGTCGATGCTCATCGGCACGGCCGGGCTGTTCGGG
>CAYPQM010000100.1:0-25373 GCA_964412845.1 uncultured Streptosporangiaceae bacterium | reverse complement strand
GCTTCCGCTGCAGCGCCGGGTTGGTTCTGCAGTGACTTGACCTGGGCGCTCACCGAGCTGATCTGCGATCGCACCTGCGCCTCGGCAGCCGTCATGTTGGCGTTGGCGACGCCCTGCTGGTAAGCGACAAATGCTGTGGCGTAGGTATTGGCTATCCGTGCGGCTTGTCTGGGACTGGCGGCGACGGCCGTGATGGAGATCACGTCTGTCGCGGCGATCTGCACGGCGGACACAGGCGGGCGGCTGCCCAATCGGCGCTGGACCGCTCGCTGTACAGGGGCACTTGTGATGAGCTGAAGCTCAGTCTGCACCTGGGTCGCGGTGACCGGTTGCAGCGCGGTCCCCGAGAGCAAGGTCTGGCTGGCTGGCTCCACAAGCAGCTGAGCCGTAGCTGAGTACTGCCTGGGTTGAATAAATGGCACTGCCGCACTCGCCGCCAAGCCCAGCAGGGCACCCCCGATAATCCACCATTTTCGCCGCCGCAGGACTCCGAGATATGAGCGAAGAGTCGGATTGGCGCCGAACTCAGCCGTCATGGGTCCCCCGCCCTGTTTGCGCTGCGGGTATCCCTGAGTCTGACCGGCCCCCGCATAGTAACAATGAGTGTACTATCAATCACTCTGAGTACAGGAACGTAGCCCCTTACTCGCTGCTCAATACGGCAGTCCCAGGTAGATCCCCGAACAGAGACTTATTTGGACGGGATGGTCAATATGCGGATCGTCCTGTGACCGACATTCTGGTGCTTTGCACTGCTAATACTTGCCGGTCCCCAATGACCGAAGCGCTGCTCGCTAACCGGTTGGCCGGGCGCGGCGTGGCGGCGCCAGTTCACTCGGCTGGAATGATGGGCCAGGGTGAGCCGCCACCTCCCGAGGCAGTCACGGCCATGGCCGCCTACGGCCTGGACACCGGATCGCACCGTAGTCGTCAGGTCACCTCGACGGAGCTGGCCCACGCCGACCTGGTGATTGCCATGGCCCGCATGCACGTGCGGCATGCTGTCGTGACGTTGCCAGAGGTGTGGCCGCGCGTGTTCACCCTGAAGGAACTGGTTCGCCGTGGCGAGGTGATCGGGGCCAGGTCACCCGGCGAGCCGCTGGCTGGATGGCTGGCTCGGGCGCACGGCGGCCGGGATCGCCAGTCGCTGCTTGGGGACCACCTGGATGACGATGTGCCTGACCCCATCGGGGGTCCGCCTCAGGCATACATCGATACTGCGGTCCTGCTCGACCAGTTGGTGGAGCGGCTGGTGGCACTCTGCTGGGCTAACCGGTCGGTGCCCGACCGGGCCAGGTCCGGGCTCACATAGCCGGCACAGCTGGCCAGGGTCGCCCGCAGGTGGTCCGCGGTTGCCTCGGGATCGATGCCGCTGACCAGGTCAGGGTGAAGTGGCGCCACCGTGGCGTGCCGGATCAGGGCGTGATGGGTCCTCGGTGCATCGAGTTCGCCCCGTCCGAGCAGTACCTCCGCCAGCTTCTCGCCGGGCCGCAAGCCGGTATACACGATGTCGATCTCACTGTCCGCGTGCACGGCGAGTCGGCGCGCGATGTCGTCAATCAGCACCCGCTCCCCCATGTCCAGCACAAGCACCTCGCCGCCGCCGCCGATGACCGCCGCCTGCAGGACCAGTTGAACCGCTTCGTCGGCGGTCATAAAGTACCGGCTGACCTGGGGATGGGTCACGGTGACCGGGCCGCCGGCGGCGACCTGTGCCGAGAGCGCGGTCAGCACGGATCCGCGGCTGCCGAGGACATTTCCGAACCGGACGCTGAGATAGGTTCCGTCGGCACGGTCGGATAGGTAAGCGGTCAGCCGCTCGGCGATCCGTTTGGAATAGCCGAGCACACTGACCGGGTCCGCGGCCTTGTCCGTGGAGATGTTCACAAACGACTCGACGCCGCTGGCGGCGGCAGCTTCCAGGACGGTGAGACTGCCCCAGATGTTGCTCTTTAGCGCCTCGGCCGGATATCGCTCAAGGAGAGGCAGATGCTTGAGCGCGGCGGCGTGAAAGACGATCTGCGGCTGGAACTGCTCGAAGACCTCCGTGATCCGGTGTGCGTCACGGATGTCCGCGAGTACCGTCTCGTCCGAGTCGAGCAGCGCCCGGCCGTGCAGGGTCAGCTGCATGGCATGCAAGGCGGATTCGTCGCGGTCCAGCATGATCAGTTCGGCCGGGTGGAACTGGTGCAGCTGGCGGCAGAGCTCGGACCCGATGGACCCGCCGGCGCCGGTGACCAGGATCCGCTTACCGGCAAAATGACCGGCGACTGTAGCGACATCTGTCTGGACGGGCCGACGGCCGAGCAGGTCGCTGATGCGCGGATCACGGACCCCTTCGATGCGTGCTCCGCCGTTGAGCATCTCCGTGATCGACGGGATCACCTTCGGCGTCAGCCCACAGCTCTCCGCCTCGACGGTCAGGTCGCGGATGGTCCTCCCGCTGGTCTGCGCGAGGGCGATGACCAGGACCGTGGCACCGGTCCGCGTGGCCGCCTCCGCCATCTTGGTGCGGTCGCCGAGAACCGGAATACCCTGGATCCGCAGCCGCCGCTTGGCCGGATCGTCGTCCAGGATCGCCACTGGCCGGTACTGGGCGTCCGGCTGGCAGCTCAGCCGGCGGACCAGGATCGACCCTGCTTCACCGGCACCGAAAACGATGATCTTGGTAGCCGCGGTCGAGGGCGCCCGCGATCGCTGGCGGACCGCGAACAGCACGTACCGTCCGCCCAGCATGGCGGGCAGGGCGAACAGCACGCCCCCGACGATCGTCCCCAACTCTGCCCACTGGCCGACAGACAACGCGGCACCGAACGCGGCGAGAGCGAGTGCCATGCCGCAACAGGCCATCCCGACGCCAACCACCTCATCGAGGCTGCCTCTCTGGTAGCGGCCCCGGTAGAGGCCGGCCAGCATGCCGGATCCGGCAGCCAGCAGGCAGATGGCCAGTACCAGTCGCACCAAATCGGCCGACGCGATCTCGGTGCTCGCCGGATCCCTAGTCACCCATGTGGCCGCCGCCAGGCCGCAGAGCCAGCACGCCGCGTCGTAGCACGCTTCTGCGATGGCCCGGCCCCGCCGCCGGCCACCGAAGGGCCGCCTCGTCCGGAGGCTGGCCGAACCTGCGTCCACCGCCTCGTTGTCCACGCAGCCCCCGTCCCCCTGTGCTGCACCCCGCGCATCGGCGCCACCGCTGGCTTCCTGCGCGCCACATGGGGTACATTACCCTGTGTAACTTACCGAACACCATTTGTAGTCTTGTTGCCGGGAGCGTTAGCACAGGAGGGCGAAATCGCCGTGGACCTGCGGAATCGTCCATTTGGGTGGGAGTTTCGGGCGCTGCGTGGAACCGATCAGCTGTCCGTCGATGAGACGTACCGGGCATTGCCTGGACAAAGGGGGCACGCGGAATGACCAGACCGTCCAGCGGAAGCGACCGGTCCGGATCCGTGCGATCCACGGATCCTTCGGCATCCACCATTGTCGAAGAAGAGCGGCCGGTCCGGCGTAAGCGGCGCGGCAGACGTGCTGTCGCGCTGTCCATCCTGGGCGTCCTGATCCTGATCGGTGCCGCCGTGGCGGCCGGCTTCCTGATCGTCAACGCCCTGGTCAGCCACGTCCCGCGGGTGCACGTCGGCGGGCTGCCGGCCTCCGGAGCCAGCCAGACCGTTCTGATCACCGGCTCTGGATTCCTGCCCTCCGGCACGGCCGCACCTGTGGCGTCAAAGGTGCAATTCACCGGTCTCATCATGATGCTGCACATCAACGCCGGCCATAAAGCGGGCGCCGTGGTGTCGATACCACCGCAAGCCGTGGTTCAGGTACCCGGCGTCGGCAGCACCAAGCTCGAGGATGCGCTCCAGGTTGGCGGCCCAACCTTGCTGGTGCAGACGGTCGAGCAGTTCACTCATGTGCCGATCAACCACTACGCCCGGGTTGATTTCAGCCATGTCGCTAAAATGATCGACGCGGTCGGCGGCGTCGACGTCGACATCGCGGCGGCGAGCACCAGCTTCGGGCATAAATTCCAGGCCGGGACCAATCACCTGACCGGCGTGACGGCGCTCTACTACGCCCGGGACAAATCGGTCACCGAGTCGGCCCGGATACTGCGCCAGCAGAACCTCATCCGCGCGATCCTGTTCAAGCTCGCCGATCGTCACCTGCTCACCAACCCGACAACGGCGGTGCACGTGCTCAGCGCGCTGACCAGCATGCTGACCGTGGACAGCAACTTCAGCAACTCTGCGCTCATGTCGCTGGCGACCCAGCTCGGTTCACTGAGCGGCAAGGCGGGGACGTTCCTGACGGTCCCGTCCCACACGGTAGGGAAGAAAGTCTTCCTCGACACCCAGGTCAGCAGCCAGATCTGGCAAGCGATCAAGAAGGACAAGGTCGCTGCGTTCGCCCAGCAGAATCAGTCCACGGTGACACCGTCGGTGGTGCCCTGACCCAGCCTCATACGCCGCGGACGGCCACGACCCCGCCCATGGTGCCGACGAACGCAAGCGAGCCCGACAACGACGGCGAAGCGAAGTGCGGCAATGGCGACCGCAGGCTGATCTGGTGCCGGATGTGGCCGGTGGCCTGATCGAGCTGGTAGAGGGTCCCTGAGTCCCAGTCGGCGACCCAGACCGCTCCGCCGCCGAGGACAGGGGAGCCTTCGGCGGCGGCGGGGCCGCGCCAGCGGACTTTGATCCGGCCGCCCGCGGTGTCCACGGCCGCCATCCCGCCGCCTTCGCAAGGCACGTAGGCAATCGTCCCGTTCACGGCCGGGCCGCCGAATGCCGTGCACACCGTGGCCTGGTCGACCTGGCCGTTCACGCCGCCCAGGTCCGAGGCGCGGAGCAGGTACCCGGTGCCCCGCTTGCCGACCGACAGGATCATCCCGTTACCCAGCAGCGCGGGGGACATGGAGCCCAGGTCGAGGTCGTTGGCGTTGTCCTGCGGCCACGTGGTGGGGGCGAACAGGCCCGTGCGGTGCAGGCTGGGGGACAGTGCGGTGACCGAGTCGCTGTCGTCGAACGGCGGCCTGGTTGACGCGCCGTTGCCGATACTCACGTAGAGGGTGCCGTCCGGCCCGGTGACCGGGCCACCCGGGGCCCAGATGCCGGCTTCCCGCGCGGTCGGCACGCGATATGAAGCGATCCCGCCCTGCCCCGACACCGGGATGGCGACGACGGAGCCCTGGTACGGCCCGCAGTCCCCGTCGAGGCCGCCGAACGCCACGTAGACCTGCCCGTTCAGCAGGGTGAGCGCGGCCCGTTGCTGGTCGTACCGGGGGTTGCCGTCGGGGGCCGGGATGTCGCGGCGTACTCGCAGCGCGCCGGTGGCCACGTCCACGCCGATCAGCACGTGGTGATACCCGGTGGTCTCCGCGACCGCGTACACCAGGCCATTGCCGGGGTCATAGGCCATCGTGCCGGTGATGCCGAGCGGGTCGATGTTGCCGCAGGGCAGGTCGGCCCGGGGCACCGGGGTGCCGACATGCGTATGCCAGCGGACCTGGCCGGTGCCCCGGGCCAGCCCGTAGACCGTGTCACCCTCGGTGGCCGCGATCACGAGATCGCCCAGGATCAGCGGCTGCCCGTACACGGCCCCATCCAGCCGCCGCGTCCAGGCCAGCGAGAGCGCCCCAGCGGCCGGGGACCCGATAGCCACGCCGGTCCGCGCGTCGGTGCGGTGATACGTCAGCCAGTCTTGTGCGCCGGGCACCGCTGCCGGGGAGCCCGGCGTCGCCGGGTCGGTCGCGGTGATGGGGGATGGCGCCGGGGATGACTCCGTCTGGCCCGCCCCCGAGCCGCAGCCGGCCAGCGCGAGCAGGGCCGCGACGCCGCAGAGGAATGCGGCACGGGGTGTAGGCATGGGGATCAGTCTGCCCGAGCCAGCCCGCCCGGCGCGGGCATGACGAAGCATAGGCAAAGTATATAAGCACATGATATAGTTTTCCGATGATCACTACCCCGGCCACCCTGGGCGGCTCAGCTGTCGGCCAGTCCCGCGACAACCTCGGCGGCACTGACCATGCTGGCCGCGCTGACCAGGTCGGCAACGCAGCCGGCTCGGAGTGCGACGAGCTGGCGGCCGCGCTGGAGCGGCTCGTGTCCATGTGGCGGCGGCTGGCCGTGCCCGGCGAGTTGAGCTCCACCGCGGCGTTCACCCTGGCCCGGTTGTCCCGGGACGGTCCGTGTCGGCTGACCGAGCTGGCCGCGCACGAGAAGGTGTCGCAGCCGGCCATGACTCAGCTTGTCTCGCGGCTGGAAGGCCAGGGGCTCGCGGAGCGGTGCAGTGACCCGGCCGACGCCCGCGTGGTCAACGTCGCCGTGACCGCCCAGGGCGAGGAACTGATCGCCAGCAGGCGGGCCGCGCGGGCGGCCCGGTTCGCGGAGTTCTTCGCCATGCTGCCCGCGCATCACCAGGCGGCCCTCAGCAACGCGCGGCCGGCCCTGCAGCTTCTCGCCGACGCCGGCCCGGGCCCCCAGTAGTAAGCCAGCAAAGCACCAAGCCCAGCACCCCCTGGATCATCCGTGGAGCCAGCCATGAGCACGTCGCCCGACATCAGGCAGGGCGCCAGCACGCACCGCGAGACCTCGCACAGCGGGAACTCGCCGAGCCCGTTCCATCAGCCCAAGGCGGTCTGGGCGGTCGCGTTCGCCTGCGTGATCTCCTTCATGGGCATCGGCCTGGTCGACCCGATCCTGCCCGCGCTGCGGGTCAAGCTGCACGCGACGCCGAGCCAGGTCGAGCTGCTGTTCACCAGCTACCTCGTGGTAACGGCCGTGGCCATGCTGGTGACGGGATGGATCTCCTCACGAATCGGCGCGAAACGGACGCTGGTCAGCGGCCTGGTACTGATCGTCGTGTTCAGCGCCCTGGCCGGGCACTCGGGCGGCATCAGCCAGATCGTCTATTTCCGGGCCGGCTGGGGCCTGGGCAACGCGCTGTTCATCGCCACGTCCCTGGCGGTCATCGTGGCCTCGGCCAGCGGTGGCTTCGCGGGCGCGATCGTCCTGTATGAAACGGCCCTCGGCGTCGGCATCGCGCTCGGGCCGCTGCTCGGCGGCGAACTGGGCGCCATCAGCTGGCGTGGCCCGTTCTTCGGCGTGACCGTCCTCATGTCGATCTCCCTGATCGCGACGCTGGTGCTGGTGGGCAAGACGCCGCGGCCCGCGCATCACCAGTCGCTGCTCGACCCGCTCCGCGCCCTGCGCCACCGCGGCCTGCTGACCATGGGGCTGACCGCGCTCTGCTACAACTGGGCCTTCTTCACCGTGCTGGGCTATGCGCCGTTCCCGATGAACCTGAACACCCATCAGCTCGGGTACGTTTTCACCGGCTGGGGAGCCCTGGTCGCGGCCGGCGCCATCTTCGTGGCGCCCCGGCTGGAACGCACGCTGGGCGTCGCCCGGACGCTCTATCTCAACCTCTCGCTGTTCGCCGTGGATGTCCTGGTCATCGCGGTAGGGATCTCGTCGAAGGTCACCCTGATCGTCGCGGTGATCGTCTCCGGCCTGTTCATCGGCATCAACAACACCGTCACCACCCAGGCGGTCATGACGGTCGCGCCGGTGGAGCGCCCGGTGGCCTCGGCGTCCTACGGTTTCATCCGTTTCATCGGCGCGGGCCTGGCCCCGTACGCGGCCGGCCGGATGGCGGCCAGCTTCGGCGTGCACGTGCCGTTCTACGTGGGGGCCGCCGCGGTGCTCCTCGGGATCGCCATCCTGGCCAGCGGGCACAGATTCCTGACCGCCGCCGAGCAGGCCACCACCGGCCACGCTACCACCGGCCCGGCTACCACCGGCCCGGCCAGTGCCCAGCTGGCTCCGTCCCCGGTTCCTGCGGTCCAGCCGCCGCACGCGTAGCCGATGTCGGGCCGGGGAAGGGAGAGCAACACGCATTGCACAGAATAGGAAGGCAGTGACGGGGAAACGGAGGCAGGCGACGTGACCATGGAGATCAACTCCTTCGTCGCGCTCGGGGACAGCTTCACCGAGGGGCTCGACGATCTTGCGGATGACCGCAGCGGATATCTCGGCTGGGCCGACCGGTTCGCGCAGCTAGTCGCCGCGCAGCGGCCCGGGCTGCGCTACGCCAACCTGGCGGTACGCGGGAAACTGCTGAGCGAGGTCGTTGCCGAGCAGATACCACGCGCCATCGCGATGGCACCGGACCTGGTCAGTATCGCCGCGGGCGGCAACGACATGCTGCGGCCGCGGACCGACCCTGACACACTCGCGGAAACCTTCGACGAGGCCGTCCGGACGCTGCTCATGGCGGGCTGCCCGGTGCTCATTTTCACCGGGTTCGACCCGCGCTTCCCGGTGCTGCGGCTGATCCGGGGCAAGGTCGCCGCATACAACATGCACCTGCGGGCGATCGCCGCCCGGCACCAGTGCTACGTGGTGGACCTGTGGCCGATGAACGTGCTGTACGACCCGCGGGCCTGGAGCGCGGACCGGCTGCACCTGTCGCCGGACGGCCACCGCCGGGTGGCGCTGCGGACGTGCGAGGTCATGGGCGTGCCGGTGACCGAGGACTGGCGTGAGCCGTGGGCTGCCCAGAGCGATACCGCCTCCCGCTACCTGGGCTGGCTGGCGGCCCGCTGGATGGACGCGCGCTGGGCCCGGGTGCACGCCGCGCCCTGGGTCAGCCGCCGGCTGCGCGGTGCGTCGTCCGGGGACGACGTGCTGCCCAAGCGCCCCGACCTGCTGCCCCTGCCCGGCGCCCAGCGCTAGGTCGCTGCAAGATCGCGGTGGATAGGTACTCGCTCAGGTGTCATGGTGAATCCGAAATGCCTGGCCGCCGACCGTCACGCAGGCGTGCATTAAGGGCACCGCAGACGTCACGATGCCCTCTTACGATCCGGCTACCCGCCCTGCGGCTCAGCCTAGATCGAACTCCCTATCCCGCACCGCAGCAGTGAACGCCAGCCACACCGCCCGGCTGAACATCAGCTTCGGCCCATCCGGGTCCTTACTATCGCGCACCGCAATCACGCCCGGCAGGGCATCCGCAACCTCGACGCATGCACCGCCGTTGGCGCTGCTGAAAGACGATTTGCGCCACGCGGCGCCGGTCAGGTCCACGTCTTCTCAGCTACCTTCGCAATCATGTCAGCGGACGCTCCAGGAGAGAGCGCCTCAATCCTCAGTGTGTCATGCAGCAACGTAACTCGTGCAACCTCTTTACGCCGCTCGGTGACCTGGCCGTCCAGCGCATTGTCCAGGTAAGCGGCATCCCGGTCATTGTCGAAGCTCGCCACCAAGAGAGGGCCGAGGAGGCCGGGATGCGCTGCGGCGGCGAAGGGCAGAACCTGGACCGTGATTCGCGGGTTACTGGAAGCCTCCATCAGGTGGTCGAGCTGATCTCGCATAATCTCCGCGTCCCCGACGCGCTGCCGCAGCACGGCCTCACCCAGAACGGCGAACAACATGGGGGGCGGCGGGTCCTGCCGCTCCCAGATCTCCTGCCGGGCCATCCTGGACGTGACCAGTTGCTCTATCTCCGCATTACTGTCCCCCGGCCGTCCAGCGCGGATCATGGCCCGCGCGTACGCCTCGGTCTGGAGCAGCCCGGGCACCACCAGCGCCTCCCACCACCGCAGAACCGTCGCCCGTGCTTCCATCTCAAGGTAGGCGCGAACCCATGGCTCATACGCCCCGTTGATCATGGCCTGCCGCAGCCGGCGAAAGGTGCCCGGCGTCCCTAACGCCTCATCGGCCATACCGGCGTGCTGCGACGATGGGATGGTCCGGCAGGTTTCCAGCTTCGCGATAACGGACGCGGAATAGCCCATCAACTTGGCTAACTGCTCCTGTGTGAGCCCGGCCGCCTCGCGCTGTGCCTTCAGCTCGTGAGCGAACGCCTGGACCCCGTTAATCGGGCCGTCATCGGCATTCCCGGACTCGCCTAACCTGGCCGTCATCTTTCCCGCTCCTTCGCCTTACTGCCGCCACCCGCCGCGTCAGCCGTCACTTGTGGCGCAGCATACGGCCCGGGCACGACGATTTACAGCACGAGAAGCCCAACCCGGCCCCGGAAGGACCGCCCATGGCTGCCGGAACCCCAGGCCCGATCACGGTGGCCACGCCGACCTGCAAGCGTGCGCAGGTGCTGCCGGCCCGTCCCGATCAGGTCCGCATCGCCCGTGCGTTCATTGCCACTGTCCTCGCAGGGTGCCCGGTGGCCAACGACGCCATCCTGTGCGCCTCGGAGCTGGCCAGTAACAGCATCCTGCACAGCGACTCGAAGAAGCCGGGCGGCACCTTCACCATCTACGCCGAACTGCACGACGATTACGCCTGGGTCGAAGTCAAAGACAACGGCGGCCCCTGGAACCAGCACGCGCACAGTGACGGGCACGCGCACGGCCTCGGCATCGTCAATGCGCTCGCCGCTGACTGGGGCATCGACGGCGACCCCTTAACCGGCTGGACCGTCTGGGCCAGGCTCGACTGGGCCGCCACCGGCGGCCAGCCACGGCCGCCGCGCACCACCGGCCGGCCTGATCCTCCCGCCGTCGGAGCGCACTTGCAGGCGTCTCAGTCAGGATGTAGCGTCGCCGGAGACCTTACGCAACCGGAAAGTGATCAGCACAAAGCCCCCATGACAATCAGAACCGAGAGCCGCATAGAAATCGCCAGCAACGTCCGTGAGGTGTGGGCGTATGTCTGTGACGTCGGACGCTGGCCGGAGTGGGCGCCAACGGTTCTCGAATGCCGGGTTCGCGGAGGGGCCCCGCTTCAGCCCGGCTCGCGGGTGGAGCAGCGGGCGAAGGGGATACTCTGGTTGACTCGCGGCCGGAGCCAGGAGGTGACCGCTGTCGAGGCGCCCCGCTACGTGGCGTTCGCCGGGCCAATGGGTACTTCCGCGGCGCGCTGGGGAATGGAACTCGAGCCGGTGGACGATAGGCAGACCGACGCCAAGATGTGGATTGAGGTCGACCTCGCGGGCATCATGCGCGCGGTCCCCGGCCGCACTCTCAAAGGCAGAATTCAGCGCGTAAGCGATGGCGAGATGGCGGCGATCAAGGCTGCGGTCGAGTCCGCTACGCGGGGAGGCGCGGAGTCCTAGATGGGGTGGCGCGGTTCTACCGCGACGCTACCGAGATCGAGGAGCACACCGTGAGCCAGATCGACCGTACGCGAGAGCACCTGATCGAGACATACCGCAAGAAGGCGAAGCATTACGACGTCACCTCCCGGCTCTACCCCGTGCCCGGCTACCCCCAGCGGGCACAACGCCTCCGGGCCGTACAAGCGCTCGGCCTTCGCGCGGGTGACATCGTGATTGACATCGCATGCGGCACAGGTCTGAACTTCCCGCTGATTGAGGAGGCGATCGGTCCCGACGGCCGGATCGTCGGCGTCGATCTGACCGACGCGATGCTCGCTCAGGCCCAGGATCGGATAGAGACCAACGGCTGGACCAATATCAGCCTCGTGCAAGCCGACGCGTCCAACTTCGACTTCCCAACCGAGGTCGACGCGATCCTCTCCACGTACGCCCTGTCGCAGGTGCCCGAGTGCGCAGAGGTCATCTCCCACGGCGCCGCGGCCCTCTCCGGAGGCGGACGCTGGGTCGTGCTGGATCTCAAGGTTCCCGGCAACACGCCTGGGTGGCTAGCGCACCTCGGAACCGCAATTGTGCGGCCTTTCGCCTCCATAGATGAGTGGATCATGCGCCGTCCGTGGGAGGCGATTCGCGCAGCCATGCAGGAAGAACTGGCCGATCTCTCCTGGACCGAGTTGTTCTTCGGAACCGCATTCCTCGCTGCCGGGTCCCGCGACCCTGGAACCTTCGGTGTACGACCGCGGGGGAGCGGCCATCAGTGACCGTGGGCTGAGCAAGCGTCCGCTCACCTGAGGCCCGACGCGGACGCGAGCGCAATCGCAGCCGACCACGCCCGCCCAAGGCGTTTCTCCACAGGAGGTTGCGATCGTCAACGAGCAGTGGCGCGGGCCATACACGACTTTCCTTGCCATCAGTGCCACGATCGTGGCGCTCGTCCTCACCGCGTGCGGTGGATCAAGCCGTAGCAGCACATCCTCCACGGTGCCCGCGACGTCCGCTACTGCCACCAATCCGGTGCAGCGAGAGAATTCGCGCCCGGGCAACCCTGGCTGGGAGATCCCAGCCGGCGCGGGGACGGTGATCACTGGTTATGCGTCGAAGACCAGCGTCGCCCCGGGGCAAAGCTTTCACCTGCACGTAGCCGCGCCGCCGGGCTCGCGCTATCGGGTGCTCGTGTACCGGCTGGGGTGGTACCGGGGAGTCGGCGGGCGCCTGATCATGTGCCTGCCTGGTTGCCGCTCGAGCCACGCCGCGATTGCACAGCCCCCGCCAACCACTCCCGGCTCCGTCACCGGGCTGTTCCGGGCCCCCTGGCGGGTGACCGATCGTGTCGAGATCCCGCCCGAGGCGGTCTCCGGCTACTACGAGGCCAAGCTCGAGATCGTGGGTGGCGCGCACACCGGCGCCGTGGGGAGCGTTCCGCTGATTGTGCGCCAGAGCCCGGCGGCTCCCGCGTCCGCGGTGTTGGTCCAGGTGCCGGTCAATACGTGGGAGGCCTACAACCGTTGGGGCGGCAAGAGCCTCTACCAGTTTGGCACCAGGATGCACGCCTTCGAGGTGTCGTTCGATCGGCCCTTCGGCCAGCAGGTGTTCCACAACATGGTCACGGAACTCGAGCTGCCCTGGGTCCGCTTCCTGGAGCGTAACGGTATCGACGTGTCCTACCAGACCGACGTCGACACGGACAGGGCCCCCGGATCGCTGCTGCATCACCGTTTGGTGTTCGCGATCGGCCACGACGAGTACTGGACTCAGCGAATGCGCGGCGCCTTCAACCGGGCGCTGGCGCTGTCGACGAACCTGATGTTCGGCTCCAACAGCGGCGAGTGGCGGATGCGCTATGCTGCCGGCCGGCGAACGATCGTTGAATGGCGGGATCCCTCGATCGATCCGGTCCACAACTGGCGCCTCGACAACGGGTTCTTCAGGACGTTCGGCGAGCCCGAGTGCAAGCTGATGGGAGTCGAGCACCAGTGGGCCGCGCAGCGCAATCTGACCGCGCCGCCGACCTCGTACACGGTCGTGGGGCCGAGCAGCGATCCATGGCTGGCGGCGGCCGGTTTGGCGCCCGGGGATGTGATCCCGGGGGTCGTCGGCTACGAGTGGGACTCGTTTATCCCTGGCTGCTTTGCGGGTCAGGTGGTGCCGCTGATGACCGCCCTCATCAAGGGATCCGACGGCGTCCGCCGCAGCGCAGACATGGTCCGGGCCACCGCGCCGAGCGGAGGCCGCGTGTTCGCGATGGGCACGATGGAGCTGGCTTGGGCGCTCCATGACCTGGACGGGCGCTCACCCAACCCGCGGGTGGTCGCGTTCGTCAAAGCAGCCCTCCGCGATCTGATTCGTCCCGCCCCCCCGGCCGCTTTGACAATCCGGCATCGCGCGACGGGATTGATCGTCTCGGCGCGCCTGCGCGCCCCAGACCCGCGCATCCTCCGGGTGATCGTGCGCCCGGTGAGCGGCGGCCGCGGGTGCGCGGACAGCCTCCGGTCGGTGTGTCGACTACCGTTCCCGCGCCGCACCACCCGCTATGCCGCGGTGGCCATCGACCGGTGGGGGGCGTCACAGCCGCTGACCGTCACCGTGCAGCCCGGGAAATGATCTACTTACCCGTCACGGCCGTCCACGCGAAAGCCCGTTGCCGTCCAGGTGGCCAGATCAACCGTCTTGGATAGATCGATCGCGGGTAAATTGGCTGCGTGCCTGCCCGCGCGCTATTTCATACCGCGCCGCGCTGTGTGGAGATCAGGGAAGTGCCCACACCGCGGCCTGCGGCCGGTGAGGTCCTCGTCCGCGCCGTGTGCTCTGGCATCAGCGGTGGCACCGAACGGCTGGTGTACCGCGGCGAGGTCCCTGCCGACATGGCGCTGGACGACACGATCGACGCGCTTGGCGGTGCCTTCTCCTATCCCTTCGCCTATGGGTATGCGTGCGTCGGCGAAGTAGCGGAGTCCGGCCAGGCGGTTTTCGCGTTCCATCCGCACCAGGACGTATTCACGGCGCGGGCTGATGAACTGATTCCGCTGCCTGCCATCGATCCCGCGTCCGCAACCTTGTTCCCGCTGGTCGAGACGGCGTTGCAGGTGACGCTCGATGCCGGGCCCGGATATCGCGACCGGGTCATCGTGCTCGGCGCCGGCGTGCTCGGGCTGCTGACCGGCCTGCTGTTGCAGCGCTCCGGGTGGCGGCCGCTGATTGCCGAGCCGCAGGCGTGGCGCCGCGCCATGGCCAGCCGCCTCGGCGCCACCGCCGCGGCACCGGAGGAACTGGCGAAAGAGGAGGTTCCGCTGGTCATTGACGCCAGCGGTAACCCGGATGCGCCAGCGATGGCGCTGAACATGCTGACCCACGAGGGAACCCTGTTGATCGCGTCGTGGTTCGGCACCAAACCAGTGGTGCTGCCGCTCGGCGGCGCCTTCCACCGGCGGCGTCTGATCATCCGCAGCACTCAAGTTTCCACGGTGCCGGCCCGGCTGTCCGGGACCTGGACCCGGTCTCGGCGCCGCCGGGAGGCCGTTGAGCTGCTGGCCGAACTACCGTTGGCCCAGCTGTGCACTCACGTCTTCGCCTTCGGCCACGCAGCCGAGGCGTTCCGAGCCGTGGACCAGGGGATACCCGGGTTGATGCATGCCGTTCTTGACTACGACAGGAGTGCTGCCGGGTGACCTGTGAAGTCGGGTTGAGCCGAAGCGTCCGTGCCTTCCACATCATGCCGGGACTGCCCGGGCCAGAGGGGCAACTGCATGATCATGACTACCGGATTGAGATCGTGGTGGACCGCGAGCAGCTCGACGACCGGGGCATGGTCTGCGATCTGGATGTACTGGAAGCGGCGCTGGCCGAGCTGACCAGCCGGGTCGAAGGCCGCAACCTGGAGGAGATACGCCCAGCCGGAGCCGAGGCGGTCACCGTCGAGGTGTTCGCCCGCTGGGTGCATGACAGCCTCTCGCCCGCCGTCGCTGCCGCAGGCGGCGAGGCACTGGCCGTGCGGGTGTGGGAAACTCCCGTCGCGTTTGGCGGATACCGCGCACGATGCTGATGCCCTGCCTGGTTACCCCGGGCAACCTGCTGGTGACCCCGGGCGACCCGGCCATCCTGATGGGCGGGTACCGGTACCACATCGGTGACCAGCCCGGCCAGGTCGTGCGGCATGGGTACTGTGACGAGGCCAAGGTTGGGCGGCTGAACCGTTCCGCTGACATGTTCGTATTGCTGTCATGGGAACAGTCGACACAACATTTTCGTCATCCTCGCGGGACAGCCATATGACACTGGGCTGGGATAACCCCACAGCGGATCCCACCACCACCGTCCTGCTGCGGCACGGCGATACCCGATTGTCACCCGAACACCGCTTCAGCGGGCTGACCGACCTCCCGCTTAGCGCCATCGGAACCCGGCAGGCCCAGGCCGCCGCCTGCCGCCTAGCCACCGGTGTCCCGATCGATGCTGTGGTCAGCTCGCCATTGCAGCGTGCTGTCGCCACCGCCGCCATTGCGGCCGGCGAACTGGGCCTGACCGCAGTCATCGATGATGATCTCCGTGAAACCGACTTCGGTGACTGGGATGGCTCCACCCTGGCAGAAATCCAGCAGCGATGGCCCGCAGCCGCGGCAGCCTGGCGGCGCGACCCCGAACAGGCACCGCCGGGCGGGGAGAGTTTCGCCGACACCGCACACCGGGTAAACCGGGCCTGTGACCGGCTGCTGCGGGACCACGGTGGCCAGACCGTCCTGGTGGTAAGTCACATCACCCCGATAAAGATCCTGCTGTGCCGGGCTCTCGTCGTCCCGCTTGGCACCCTTTACCGGCTGTATCTCGGCTCCGCCTGCATTAACGAGATCCAGTGGCACGGCCGCGGATTTGCCGCCGTCCATCGCGTCAACGACACCAGCCACCTTCCCTGACTCACCGGGCCCCGTCTCGTCCCGCCGCGAACGCAGGGTCCGCATGTGCCGGGGCCAGGCTACGGGCCGCTGGCCTGACTAGCGATCCGCAGTCCGGGAAAGGCGAGGCACCCCGAAGCCGAGGATCGCGGGCCCGTTGGGCTGGGTGATCTGGAGATTCTTGATCTGTGCTTCGGTGAGTGCGATGCCGCTGGTGAAGATGATTCTCCGGCCGGGGGCGAGTCGCCAGCTGCCCAGGTCGTAGGTCGCACCGTCGGCGCCGTGGGCGACAAGCTCGTACTGGTCACTCGACGGCTCGGCCGCGCCGCGTTGGTACCAGCAGGTCAGGTCGATCTCGGTACCCCATGATCTGGGCCGCAGGGCGATGGTGGCGTCGACCGGAGTGGCGACGAGCGCGGCCATGGCCCGGGGTGCCGGTTTCGGGCCGCTGCCCGACGGCACGACGATGACGATCAGCGCAATCGCACAGGCAGCGGCGAGCAGGCCCAGACCAGTGGTGAGCCAGCGGCGACGGGCTCGTTCCTGTCCGGCGGCCTGCAGCAGCCGGGGCAGCAGGGTGTCAGGGACGGGCGTCGGGGCCGCCTCGGGCGGTGCGGCGAAGACGGACCCGTCCAGTCCGGCCAGCAGCGACGGGATCGCGGAGATCTCGGCCAGGCCCGCCCGGCACCCCCGGCAGGTAGCCAGGTGCGCCTCGTAGGCGAGGCGCTCGTCGGCATCGAGCGCTCCGAGCAGGTAGACGGCGTCGAGGCGCGCGTACGGGTCGGCCGTCATTCGACATCTCGTAGTTCTTCGATGGCCAGCCGCAGCGCACGCAGCGCATAGTAGGTGCGGGACTTCACCGTGCCGGGCGCGATCCCCAGGGCATGCGCGGCCTGTCCAACCGAGCTGCCGCGAAAATAGCACTCCCGCAGCACATCCCGATGCTCCTGCGCCAGCCGGCCTAGCGCGGCGGCCACCAGATGGCTGGTCACGACCAGCTCGCTGGCGTCGCCGGTGGGCGGCTCAGGGAGGCGGCCAGTTACGATCTCGGGGCTCCGTTGCCATCTGCGCCGCCACTCCGGTCGCGTGATACGCACGGCGGCTGCGATTGGTTCACCGGCATCTGCTCCGTGCCGGATCGCGTGACCTGGCTCGCAACAGGAACCGATCGTACTGCGAGTTGCGGTCAAAGCCGGCGTGCCAAGCACAGCCGGGCGCTGGTGCCCGGAAGGTGCGCCGGCGCCACGGGAGAAGATGTCACCGTCCGGAGGCCCCGCTCACCCGCGG
Organism: uncultured Streptosporangiaceae bacterium; assembly: GCA_964412845.1. Lineage (GTDB taxonomy): Bacteria > Actinomycetota > Actinomycetes > Streptosporangiales > Streptosporangiaceae > JAWWPY01. Next base: position 8,127 of record CAYPQM010000100.1, on the reverse strand, counting down.
CGGTTCGGGTGCTGCGGGTCCTGGGGCCGACGCCGCTTGGGACGAGGCCGCTTGGGACGAGGCCGCTTGGGACGAGGCCGTGCTGAAGGCGCCGAGGAACTGGTTGCGGAAGGCGTCCATGGGCTCGAGCGGAGCGGAGGGGCCGGGCAGCAGCCCGTCCTGCCAGCGCCAGGAGGCAATCTGCCGGAACACGGAAGGGTCGTGAGCGACGATCGAGATCACCACCTTGTGGCTGGCCCCGGGGGGGCTGATGGGGCTACCGGGCTGCTCGTCGCCGACCAGGATGAGCACGAGGTTTGGGTCGTTGAGCTCGGTGACCCATGAAGTCAGGGCCTGCATCGAGTACTGGATCGACCGGCCGAAGAACTGGCGCACGGTGCTGGCGTTGCGCCAGACCGTGATCGGGGATTCGCTCCGCGCGGCTATGGAGTCGAATATCGAGCCGTTGCCGACCTTGTCCCAGGGCACCATGGTCGGCAACGGGGCCCACGGCGTGTGCGAGGAGACCATGTCGATCTCGGCCATCACCGGCTTGTGGCCGGAGCCGAGTTCGCGCCGCTGCAACTCAGCCAGGGTGTACTGGTCGGGCATGGAGGCGTAGCTGAAGGCTGGGCCGCGGTAGCCGACGTTGAGCCGGTCGTAGAGCTTGTCGAAGTGGTAAAAGGACGTGCCGGACGGCCAGACTTCGTCGTCCTCGGGGCTGTCGCTCACGGTGCGCCAGCCGCCCTGGGCGAAGGCCTGGCTGAGGGTGAACCGGCGGCTGCCGATCAGCTCGGCATACCGCTGTTCGGTGTTGACCCACAGCCCCGACAGCAGGGTGGAGTGGGCCAGCTGGCTGACCCCGCCGAAGCCGGGGGCGTTGAGCCAGGCGCTCTGCGTGGACCAGCCGGCCCGGGCCAGCGAGGCGGTGCTCCGGCGCAGGAGGGCGTCGACGCCTGGGGAGAAACTCGTGCCCTGAACGGCGACCTGCCCGTAGCTTTCGACGAAGGCGATGACGACGTCCTTGCCGCGCAATCCGGTGAGCTGGTCCGAAGCGGGGACGCTGGCTTCCGGGTCGGAGCCGTGCAGGACCTTCTCGAAACGGCGCTGGTCGCGGAGCGCGGCCTGGGTGTCGCGCAGCTGCGCGACGGCCAGCGTGGCGGCGCTGGTCGAGGCGACCGGGGATCCCGGGATGAGTTGCAGGGACAGGCCCGCGCTCAGCGCCCAGACCGCGGTGAGGGCGGCGAGGGCGCGAACCGCGTCGCGGCGACGCCGGGCGGCCACGGTAGTGAAGTGAATCGTTGCCGCGGTGATGGCGCCGACGAGCAGGATGAGACCGAGGCCGAGCGCGGCGAGCGCAATGGCCGTGCGGGTGAGGCCGATCGTGTCGCGTACCACGCCAATACCCGGGCCGATGTCAGCCCAGCCGAACACCGGGTTGAACGACCGCCCGATCTCCTCGTAAAACGTTATGTTGAGGATCTTGATGAGAGTAAGCAGGCCGAACAGGATTCCAGCGACGGCGGCCACGATCCGCCGCGGCCAGGCCGGCAGCACCACCGCGACCGCCACCAGGACCAGCCCCTCCACGGGGATGCGGGCAAAGGCGGCCGGGGTGAACTGGAAGATACGGTCGGGCGCGACAAGAACACCCCACACGAGCACGACCGAAAGCACGGTGATGGCCAGCCGCAGAGCCCGGCGGGCGCGCGGGCCGGCGCCGGTCCGGTACAGCCAGATCACGTTGCGGCCGAACGACTCGGCCAGCAGCAGCAATGCGGCGGCGACCGCGATCATCCCGACGAGGCGGTCGAGCAGTCCGGATGCGGCGACGGTGAGCACGATGCCCTGGACCGCGGCCACGACCTTGCCCCAGTACCGGGGTGGCAACGGCGCGGCCAGCCACGGGATCAGCCAGCCCGCTAGCAGCAGCGCGTAGCGGGCGGCGCCGATGACCAGCACCCAGCCGCCGTAGTCCTGGGACACGGCGATGCTGAGCAGCAGGATGAGGAACGCGTCGGCCTCGCCGTCGAGGCGGGCGCCCAGCAGGGTGGCGGTGTCGGTCCGGCGCGCCACCGGCCCGTCCACCGCGTCGAGGACCAGCGCGACGGTGGACAGGGTAACCAGCGCTGTGACCGACACCGGCCCGCCGAACGAGTCGGCAACCAGTCCCGCGACCCCGGCGATCAGCAGCATCCGGGTCAGGGTGACCCAGTCCGCCGGGAGTATCGCCGGCTGGTCGCTGCGCATGCGGGCCGTGGCCAGCAGTGCGGTCGCCGCCGAACCGGTGGCCAGCCCGGCGATCCAGCCGACGACGCCAAGACCAGCCGTGGCGGACACGACGCCGAGCAGGGCGGCTGTGGCCAGCAACCCCAGGATCGCCGCGAGCCGCATCGTAGGCAGCGGGCCTTTGCCCGCGAGCCGCATCGTGGGCCGCGCGTTTTTGCCTGCGGGCAAAGGCGCAGGCGGCGTGCTTTCGTCCGCAGGCTGAATCGTACGCACCGCGCCTCCGTGTCCGTAGCCATCTGCCCCGTCCCTGATGGGACAACGGGTCCGCGGCCACGCTGGTTCACCGCGACCGGCCGCCGGCCCGCCATGCCCGCAGCCGGACGGTTGAACTATGTGCCCGGCCGGCCCGTGTAACCAGTGTGACTGGCTTGTACTCAGTTCCGGCCAGAATCGGTCCGGCCATCCGCCGCTTCGGCCCGTCGTTGCTGCGCCTGGCCGCCGGCGTCACCGTGCTGTGCTTTCTCGGGTGGCAGGTGGGCGCGGCGCCGTTCAAGGACGGGCTGCGTGCGGTCACCTGGCAGGCGGTCGTGGCCGCCGTCACGCTCACGGCCCTGACCACGGTGTGTTCGGCCTGGCGGTGGCGGGTCGTCGCCCGGGCACTCGGCGTTGGCATTGGCCTGCCCGAGGCGGTCTGCGCCTACTACCGTTCCCTGTTCCTCAACTCCGTGCTCGTCGGCGGGGTTCTCGGCGACGTGCACCGGGCGGTTACGCACGGCCGGCGCGCTGGAGACGTGGCGGGAGGGCTGCGCGCGGTGGCGTGGGAACGGCTGTGCGGTCAGGTCATCCAGGCCGTGGTGACGGCCGTCGTGTTGCTGACCCTGCCCTCGCCGGTTCGGCCCGCGCTGCCGTATGTTCTGGCGGGTGTCGCGGGCCTAGCCGGGTGTGCTGCGCTGGTCGTGCGGGGCGCTGCTCGCCGCGGCCGGTCGCGGCTGACACGCACCGCCCGGGCCGTTTCCGCTGACCTTCGTCACGGCCTGCTGGCCCCAGACGTGTGGCCCCAGCTCGCGCTGGCCTCGGTGCTGGTCGTCGCCGGGCACACGGCCACGTTCGTCATCGCGGCCCGGGTCGCCGGCAGCACCGCACCCCTGGGCGAACTGGTCGCGCTGCTGATGGTGGTCCAGACTGTAATGGTGATCCCCTTGAGTATCGGCGGGTGGGGGCTGAGGGAAGGAGCCGCCGCCTGGGCCTTCGGCGCAGCCGGGCTCAGCGCGGCCACCGGGGTCACGGTCGCCACCCTCTATGCGGTACTCATGCTGGCCGCGGTGGCCCCGGGCGCGGGCCTGCTGCTGAGAGACGCTGTTCGCCGCCGTCGCGACCCGGGACAACCGGGCGAGTCGAGACGACCCGATCCGGCGCCGCAGACGTTGGAGGCCGTTCGTGGCTGACCGGCCATACCCGGTGACCGGCCTCGGCGCGCCGCTGACGACGCCCTCGACCTGGCGCGAGGCCGAACGGCTCGTCCCGTGACCGGGGCGGTCCAGGCGGCAGCGATCCGCCGGCGTATTCGCATCCCGCTGCGTTTCGCTGACGGCTACTCAACCACGGCCACGGTCGTCAGCTTCACCGGCCTGACCGACGCGCAGCAGCACGTGGCCCTCGAACTCGGCCGACCCGCCGCGGCCGGGCTACCGCTGGTGCGCCTGCACAGTGAATGCCTCACCGGTGACGTGTTCGGCAGCCAGCGATGCGACTGCGGGCCGCAACTGCGCGAAGCGGTCGAGCGGATCACCAAGCACGGCGGGTACGTGCTGTATCTGCGGCAGGAAGGGCGCGGCATCGGGCTGTATGACAAACTCGACGCCTACGCGCTGCAAGATCGCGGTCTGGATACGTACGACGCGAATCTCGCGCTCGGTCACCGGGCCGACGAGCGCGACTACACCAGCGCGGCCCAGATGCTGCACGCGCTCGGCGCCAACCGCATCGGGCTGCTGAGCAACAACCCGGACAAGAGCGCTCAGCTGGCCCGCCTGGGCATCACGATCGCCCGGCAGGTCCCCACCGCGCTGCACCTTACCGGGACCAACGCCGCCTACCTGGCCACTAAGGCCCGGCGCGGTGGGCATGATCTGCTTTCGCGGAGTCTTGACCGCGCCGCCGAGCCGCACCGGCACGCCGGCCCGCTCGCCGGTCCGGCACACCTCGGGACCGAGGGCCGATGACAGACATCCGCGAGCATCCGCCGCCTGCCGCCGCGTCAGCCGCGCCCGCCGCGCCCGCCGCGCCCGCCGCGCCCGCCGCGCCAGCCGCGCCCGCGAAGGCGGCCACCCGGCCGGGCCGCGTCGTCGGCCTGGACGGGATCCGGGGCCTGGCCGCCCTGTTCGTCGTGCTCAACCACATCTTCGAGCGGGCCTGGCCGGGCTACCCCGCCGGTCGCGCTCCGTTCTGGGCGGCCTGGATGACCTACGGCCGGTTCGCGGTCGTCATTTTCATCGCGCTGTCCGGCTTCTCGCTGGGCCTCGGCCCGGCGCGCTCGGGGTGGCGGTTCACGTCGATCGCGACGTACGCGCACCGACGGGCCTGGCGCATCCTGCCGCCCTACTGGGCCGCGCTCGGATTCAGTCTGGTGATGACCTGGTACGTGCTCGCCCAGCCCGGCTGGGCACTGCCCAACGGGAAGTCCGTCGTCGTGTTCGGCTTGCTCGTGCAAGACGCCTTCTCCGTGGGCAGCCCCAACCGGGCGTTCTGGTCGATCGCTATCGAAGCCCAGCTCTACGTCCTGCTGCCGTTGCTGCTGCTGCTCGTCCGGCGGGTGAGTGCCCGCGCGATGGTGGGCCTGGTGGCCGCCATCGTCGTGACCATCGGCCTGCTGGGGCCCCATGTCCCGCTGATGAACACCGCCCTGGTCAAGTTCACCCCCGACCTCGCGGTGCTGTTCGCCGTCGGCCTGCTGGCCGCCGGGATCGTCACCGCCGGCGAGCACACCCGATCCCGGCCATGGGCCGGTTACGCGCTGGCCGCCACGGTGCCGGCCATCGCGTTGATGGTGGTCAAGGGCTCCACGTGGTCGAGCCTCAATCTGTTCTGGCTCGATCTGGCCTGGGCTCCAGCGATCGGCTGCTTCCTGGCCGCGATCGCCACCTCGCGCCCGCGGCCCGTCGTCCGTTTCCTTGACAGCCGCCTGCCGCGGAGCCTCGGCTCCTGCTCCTACAGCCTCTACCTGACGCACCTGCCGATCGTCATCGCTGTGTCGTACGGCCTGGTGCTGGGCCGGGTCGCTACCGGGACGCCGACATTCTTCGTGCTGGCCGCGATCCTGCTGCCCGTGACCGTGTGCTTCGCCCGTCTGTTCGCCGCTGTGTTCGAGCTCCCCTTCCAGCGGCACCGCGGGTGGATTGTGCTGCGGCAGGCGATGTCGGCCCGGCTGTGGCAGCTGCGGCGAACTGGGCCGGCCGTCGTCGCCGGGCGCTGGCGGGGCGCTAGCCGGGGGAGCGGCCCACGAAATCAAGCTGGTGGGCGATATAGACCAGCTCGCCCGCGGCCAGTTGCCGGCCGCGCTCGGCCAGCCAGTCGGCCAGGTCCGCCGGTTCAACCCGGTCCTGGCGATTCCGCAACGCGCTGCGGATCGTGTTAAGGATGCAGCGCAGGAAGTAAGCCTCATCGCCGGGGTAGTTCCCATCCGGGCCGGCGCTTACGACCCAGTCCGACGACCCCGCCGCCAGCGCAGGCGCCCCGGCAGCCCGCAGGTAGTGAAACAGGCGGCGGCCCGTTCGGCTTTCCCCGGCCGGCCGGCCGTAGCGAAAGCGCTCATCCATGTCGCGGTGGTAGGCCTGCATGATCTGGTCGTCGTGGCGGTGGCCGGGTGCGAAGATGCTCTCGCCGTCGTAGTTGATCGTGAACCAGTAGACGCCGCCGGGGACCAGCAACCGCAACAATCCGGGCAGGATGGCCGGCACGTCCACCAGGTCCAGGACGGCGTTGGCGATCAGCACATCGGCCGGCGCCCCATGAGCGGCCTCCAGGTAACTGCCGAGCTCGGCGTGCACCAGGCGCACCCGGAGATCACCCAACCGCAGCCCATCCGGCAGCAGGTCGCTGCGCAGGCCCCGCGCGGCCGCCCAGTCGCACAGCCACCGGCGAGAACAATCCAGCAGCTGCCGATCCGCATCCAGCAGGATGTACTCGCCGGCGCTGACCGTGCCCCAGTCCATCAGCCGGGCCACCATCGTCCCCAGGCCGGCGCCGACCTCCAGCACCTGCGGCGCACCCGCGGGCATCAGGCGGCACAACTCGGCCAGCACGTGCCGGTTAAGCGCCCGGTCATCCACGGTCGTCTTCGCAGCCAGGTAGCGGGCATAGTCGAGGGTCATCGAGGCTTCATCGAAGCAGTTCATCGCTTCTTGGCTACCATCGCGAACTTGCGCACCCGCCCGCTGCCGAGCCAGTCGCTCCACAGCTGGTGGGCTGTGATCAGCTCGGCGGTGGCCTGTGTCCCGATCTGGTCGGCGATCTGGGGTGAATCAGCTCGATAACAGCGAAGCAGCGCCGTCGCTGTCGCGTGATGGGAGGAGCTGTACTCCTGCCGCCAGATCACGGTCAACCCCGCCTCGCGCAGCACGCCCGTCAAATCCGCCAAGTCGATGAGCCAGACTGTATCGGCGGCGGGCATCCGCGCCCGCTCCTGCTGGGTGAGCGGCCGGCCTTCCTCGACCGTGAAAGCGAAACGCCCGCCCGGCTCCAGCACCCGCTCCACCTCACCCACCAAGGCCTCCTTGTCGGGGAAGGCCAGCATCGTCTCCAGCAGGAGTACCACCTCGAAGCGGCTCTCGGGCAGAGGCGGGAGGTGGGCTTGCTCGAAGCGGCAGGGGAGGTCCCCGGCCAGCTCCTGGGCGGTGGCCAGTGCGCTGGCGGAGTTATCGACACCCAGGTAGTGGCATCCCGACTCCGCCGTGATCATCCGGCCGGGGCCGGCCACCCCGCAGCACAGGTCCAGCACTGAGACGCCGGGGCCGACCCGGGCGTGGTGAGCCAACGTCCGGACCTCGCTCGCCCGCATGAAGCTCTCCTGGCCTGCATACTCGCCCGCGGGGTAGGCGGCCGCCCGGGCCCGCTCTAGCGCCGTCAGAAATGGTGCTCGTTGATCCTGTCTCACGTCAGATCCCGTATGGTGCCTGGCGCGGCGGAGCCGGTGCCACCCGGCCCGGCAGGGCTACCTGCCGTGCCGCGCCGCGCTGGCGTCGAGCGGACGCCGGTCGTCTCGGGCCGAACCGTGTCCACCGCTTCTCCGTACCACCCTGTGTCGGGTATGACGGATGGGCGGCGGGTGTGGTTCAGCTCGGGCCGCAGGTTGGAGGCTGGTTTGGTGCGGCAGGCGCTCTGGAGGGCCGGAACATCGTGCGGGTCCACGTAGTAGTCCCTGAGGGGTTCGATGATCCCGGCCAGCCTACCGGCGGCAACATCTATGACCGGCGCGTCTGCGCCGGTCTGGCCGAGGCCGGATGGGATGTGCTGGTCACGACCGTGGCCGCGGCGTGGCCGGTACCCGGCCCGGGCGCCCGCGCCGACCTGGCCCGCATCGTTTCCGCCATTCCCGACGGTGAGACCGTCCTGATCGACGGGCTCATCGCCTCGCCGGCCGCCGCGCAACTGCTGCCCCACACCGGCCGGATACGAATGACAGTGCTGCTGCACATGCCACTGGCCACCGTCCTCGACACGCACCATGATGCCAGCGCGCAGCGCTCCGAGCGGGTCGTGCTCCGCGCCGCCACCGGCGTGCTCGTTACCAGCGAATGGACCCGCCGGCAGGTGCTGACCCGATACGCGATCCCGGCCCACCGGGTGCACGTCGCCCGGCCCGGCGTCGATCGGGTCGCTGCCCCGGCCCGGCCCGTCCGCGGCCACCTGATCTGCGTCGGA
>CAYPQM010000099.1:2488-25636 GCA_964412845.1 uncultured Streptosporangiaceae bacterium | reverse complement strand
CAGGTTCAGCAGTCTTGCGCGGCGGCCCGGGAGGTGCTGCGCGGCGAGGACGCGGTGTACGGCGTGAACACCGGGATGGGCGCGCTCGCCGGTGTCCGCCTCACCCCGCAGCAGCAGCGCTCGCACCAGCGCAACCTGCTGCTGGCCCGGGCCACCGGAGGGCCACCCTAGCTGGACGCCGCCGATACCCGGGCCCTGTTCGCGGTCCGGCTGCGCACCTTCCTGTCCGGCGACGCCGGGGTCTCCGGTGAGCTGTGCCAGCGGCTGGTGGACTTCCTCGGCGCGGGCATCGTCCCGGCCGTGCCGCGCACCGGCGTGGGCAGCGCTGGTGAGATCATCCCGCTGGCCCACGCGTTCGGGCCGCTGGCCGGGATCGGGCCGGTACTCGGGTCAGCGGGGCAGACCAGGCCGGCCCGGGAGGCGCTGCGCGAGCATGGGCTGGCGGAGTTTCCGCTTGGTCCCAAGGAAGGGATCGCGCTGCTGGCCGGGATCCCCGGAGCGACCGCGCTGTGCCTGCGACGCTGCGCCGAGGCCGTGGCGCTGGAGTCCCGGATGGAGGCGGCCGCGGCTCTGTCCATCACGGCCGCGGCGGCGCCGCACGACCCTTACCTGGACCCATGCGCGCGCGGTGATGAGATCCTCGGCCAGGTGCTGGGCCGGCTCCGCCGCACCATCGGCGACGCCGCGGAGCAGCGCGGCACACAGGCGCCGGTCTCGTTCAGGGTGGCCGGCCCGGTGCTCACCCACCTGCTGCGGTCCGCTGACGGGCTCACCGCCGCGACAACGCGCGCGCTGACCGGGGTGACTGACTCACCAGCCTTCCTTGATGGGCGGTTTGTCGGCACCGCGGGATTCCATGGGATCGACCTGTCGGCCCACTGTGACCAGCTGACGGCGGCGCTCACGCATGCCTGCGAGGTGTCAGCCGCGCGGGTCCACCGGCTGCTTGACCCGCAGGTGACCGGCCTCCCGGCGCAGTTGGCCGCGGTACCGGGGCCGGACACCGGCCTGGTCACCGTGCACAAGCGGGCGGCCGGCGAGGTTCATGCCATGCGCCGGCTGGCCATCCCGGCCGCGACCGGGCTGATCGAGACCTCGGGCGGTCAGGAGGATGTCCAGTCCTTCGCCTGGGAGGCCGCCGAGGCGCTGCGACAGGCGCTGGCCCACGCCCAGGTGGTCACGGCCTGCGAGCTGCTCACCGCTCATCAGGCGATCAGGCTGTCCGGCCGCGCTGCCCCGGCCGGATGCCGCCGGGTGCTCGGCTGGCTGGCCGGGATCATTGATCCGATCGACGCCGACCGCCCCTTCGGCGAGGACATCGAGCGCCTCCGGCGGGCCGGCTGGCCGGCTGGCTGAGCCGGCCGCCTGCCTGCAGCCGGCCGGTGATCCGGGGCATACCATGGACTTTCCCGCGGAGGAGGTTGCGTGTCGCTTGCCACGGTCAGAAATCCAGATGGCACCAGCGCAGAAAAACCTGGCCCGCCGGACACCGGCCTGGCTAACGGAGGCCTGGGCAGTGCCGGGCTCAAGCCAGGCTGGGGGGTAAGCCCGGAGCGGCAGCAGGCGGTCATCGAGACGCTGCATGACATGGTGCCGCGGGCCGGCCGGCTGTCACCAGCCCAGCTGCGGGCGATCACCGTGCAGCTCGCCGCGCGGCCGGAGCTGTGGGCCGACCTCGTCGTGCACGACCCCGATGTGCGCTGGTACCTGCCGCTGCACCGGTCGAACGCCTGCGATGTCTGGCTGCTGGCCTGGGAGCGCGGCCAGGACACGGACTGGCACGATCATGGCGGGTCATCCGGGTCGTTCGCGGTGGCCGAGGGCAGCCTGATCGAGCAGTACCGGGTACCGAGCGGACGGCGGCTCGGCCGCAGGCGCCTGCTCACCGGCGAGGCGGTGGCGTTCGGTCCTGGGCACGTTCACGATGTGGCGCACGGCGGCGACGGCTCGGCCACCAGCATCCACGCCTACTCCCCGCCGCTGGTGGCGATGACCTACTACACCGGCACCGACTACGGCCTGATCGCCAGGGAGACAGTCGCGATCGACGGCCCGGAAGGTGCCCGCGGCCGGGGCGGTGCGGACACGGCCCTGGCCGATGCCACCGCGTCGGCGGCCGAGCTCACCTCCGACGCGCTGCCGGTCGGCGCCCCAGGCATCGACGAGCTGGTCGCCGAGGCTCGCAGCGGCCTGCACCGGCTCCGGCCGGAAGCGACCCTGGCCGCCCTCACCGACGGGGCGGTGCTCGTCGACATCCGGCCGCTTGAGCAGCGGATCGTGGAGGGCGAGGTGCCCGGGGCGATCATCATCGGCCGCAACGTGCTGGAATGGCGGCTTGACCCGCGCAGCGAGGCCCGGATCCCGGCGCTGGCCCGCGCTGATTCGCGCATCATCGTGATGTGCTCGGAGAGCTACGCGTCCTCGCTGGCCGCCGCGACCCTGCGGCGGATCGGGCTGCGTGAGGCGACCGACCTCGAAGGCGGCTTCCAGGCATGGAAAGCGGCTGGCCTGCCCACCCGCCCGGCCCAATCGCTTGGCTGAGCATCCAGATCCAAGGAATCCGCCGATGACCGTTGCTGGCCACCCGCAGGGTGAAGCACACGGGCACGAGCACCGCGATGTGTCCGGCGGCTGGCTGCGGCCCGCTGTTTTCGGGGCCATGGACGGGCTGGTCACCAACGTGTCGCTGATCGCCGGGGTCGGCGGCGGCGGCGGCTCGCCGCACACCCTGATCCTGACCGGCCTGGCCGGGCTCGCGGCCGGGGCGTTCTCCATGGCGGCCGGGGAGTACGTCTCGGTCTCGTCGCAGAACGAGCTGGTCGCCTCGGAGGTCAGTAAAGAGCGTTACGAGCTGGAGAACAACCCGGACTCCGAGCGCCGCGAGCTGGCCGCCCTGTTCCGCAGCCGCGGGGTGGACGCGGACCTCGCGAAAAAGGTGGCCGGGCAGATCTCCGAGCACCCGGAGCAGGCGCTCACCGTGCACGTCCGCGAGGAGCTCGGGGTCGATCACGAGGAACTGCCTTCGCCGTACACGGCGGCGGGCGCCTCGCTGGTCACCTTCGCCGTGGGGGCGCTGATCCCGCTGCTCCCGTACCTGGTGGGCGTCAATTCGCTCGCCCTCGCGCTCGGCCTCGCCGCCATCGCGGCCTTCATCGGCGGCGGGCTGGTGTCCCGGCTGACCAACCGGCCGTTCCTGCGCGGGGCGCTGCGCCAGCTGATCCTGGGTGCTGTCGCGGCCGGATTCACCTACGCCATCGGCACCCTGGTCGGCCACATCGCCCCCTGACGCCCGGTGCGCAGCGGGCCGCGCGAGGCCCCCCATCAGGTCGAATCGCCCGTGCGGCTGGAAGTGAGGGTGCCGGTGACTGCCGACATCAGCCTGGTGTGGCCGGCCGAAATGACTGACGAGCTGGCCGCCCGGTCACACGCGCTGATCGGGCTCGTCGCTGGCCTGGGCGGCGCCATCGGCTGGATGACCCCGCCGTCGCGGGCCGAGACCGACAACTGGCTGGCGAGCGTGATCGCCCTGACCACGTCGGGCGACGGTGCGCTGTGCACGGCCTGGCGCGCGGGGCATCTCCTGGCCATGGGCCTGTGGCGGCGGGACCAGGCGCCCTATTTCCGGCACCTGGCTGAGCTGGCCAAGATCATGGTCGGCCCGCGGGCGCGCGGCGGCCGGCTGGGCCTCACCGTGACCCGGGCCCTGGTCGCCGACGCCAGCCGAGCGGGGATCGAGACCCTGCACCTCGGTGTCCGCGGCAACAATCACCTGGCGATCCAGTTGTACGAGGAGGCCGGGTTCGTGGAATGGGGCCGGCTCCCCGACGTCATCGAAGTCGGCGACGAGCGCTTCGATGAGGTGCGGATGTATCTCAAACTGAGCAGGCCCGCGCAGCTCGTCCTGCGCGGCAGTTCGCCGGCCGGTCCAGGGTCCTCACCGGCGAGGCGCCCGCCGATCTGAGACCAGCCGGAACCTGGCGACGCAAAAACGCCGCCGACCCGGTGGCCGTGCACAAAGAGCATCACGTTCCGCGAGAGACTATGCCGATGACCGGTCGCACGCTGCACACACGACTGACCCGCCGCGGCGCCCTCCGGGTACCCGAGATCACGATCTATTTCTGGGTGGTCAAGGCCCTGTCCACGGCCATGGGCGAAGCAACGTCCGACTACCTGGTGCACGCCCTCGGCCCGGTACCGGCCGTCCTCCTCGGCTTCACCTGCTTCACCGGCGCGCTGGTGCTGCAGTTCTCCGTGCACCGCTATATAGCGTGGACATACTGGCTGGCGGTGGTCATGGTGGGGGTGTTCGGCACCATGGCGGCCGACGTCCTGCACGTCGGCCTGGGTGTCCCGTACGTCGCGTCGAGCATTCTCTACGGCGTCGTGCTGCTGGCCGTGTTCGCCAGCTGGCAGAAGACCGAGCAGACGCTGTCGATCCACAGCGTCGACACCGTTCGCCGTGAGGCGTTCTACTGGGCCGCGGTGGTAGCGACCTTCGCCCTGGGCACAGCGTTCGGTGACATGACCGCGATCACGTTCCACCTGGGGTACCTCGCCTCAGGCTTGCTCTTCGCCGCGGCGATCGCTGTTCCGGCCATCGGGTTCTGGCGGTTCGGCTGGAATCCGGTCTTCTCCTTCTGGTTCGGCTACGTGGCGACCAGGCCGCTCGGCGCGTCATTCGCCGACTGGATGGGCAAACCCACGGACGTGGGGGGCCTCGGCTGGGGCGCGGGGCAGGTGGCCCTGGTCCTGACGCTCCTCATCGCCTGCCTGGTCAGCTATCTGGCGATTACCCGCCGGGACGTGCAGCGGGTCCATCACATGCACCGGGCCGGCACCGGGGCACGCCGGGAGGCGGGCCGGCCGGCCGCCCGGCCCGCGCCCGACGATCTCAGCTGACGGCCTGGGGACAGCGGGATTCCGCACCGGGCAGAATCGGCAGAACGCTGGCCCACTCCCGCCGGACCCGCCAGCGCTGCCCCAGCAGGCCATAGACCGGCCCGGTGATCATGCCGCCGACGATCACTCGCTCCTCTGAGCGCAGCAACCCGAGGATCGCGCCCCACCGCGGTGAACCTGCCAGCAGGCTGAGCGCCCAGGCGGCTACCAGGCTTCCAGGCCGAACGAGTCGTCCTCGTGGCTGCCGGGGGTGGACAGCAGTTCCAGGTCAGACTCGACCATCATGGCGATCAGCTCGTCAAAGCCGATCTTCGGCTCCCAGCCGAGCCGCTCGGCGGCCTGGGACGGGTCCGCGCACAGTTGGTCCACCTCGGCAGGCCGGACGAAGGCGGCATCGCAGACCACGTGCTCCCGCCAGTCGAGCCCGGCCACCCCGAACGCCCGCACGACGAGTTCCTCCACGGTATGCGTGACGCCGGTGCCGACCACGAAATCGTCCGGCTCGCTTTGCGCCAGCATCAGCTGCATGGCCCGCACGTAGTCGCCCGCGAATCCCCAGTCCCGGCTGGCCCACAGGGTGCCGAGCCGCAGCTGCCGCTCATAGCCGAGCTTGATCCGGGCCACGCCAAGCGACACCTTGCGGCTGACGAACTCGGCGCCCCGGCGCGGCGACTCGTGATTGAACAAGATCCCGGAGACGGCGTACATGCCGTAGGACTCGCGGTAGTTCTGGGTGAGGAAGTGCCCGTACGCCTTGGCCACGCCGTACGGGCTGCGGGGATGGAACGGGGTGCGTTCCGTCTGCGGGGATTCGCGCACCTTGCCGAACATCTCCGAGGACGACGCCTGGTAGAACCGGATCTGGCCGCCGCCGGGCGTGCGTGAGCCACTGATCCCGCTGCACACCCGGATCGCCTCCAGCACGCGCAGCACGCCCAGGCCGGTCACCTCGCCGGTGAGTTCCGCCTGCTGCCAGGACATCGGCACGTAAGAGATCGCGGCCAGGTTGTAAACCTCATCGGGCTGGACGCGCTCGACGGCGGAGATCAGGCTGCCCTGGTCGAGCAGGTCGCCGCGGACCAGCCGGACATCCCCGAGCAGCTCGCGGACCCGCCGGACCCGGGGATTGGACTGGCCCCGGACCAGTCCCCAGACCTCATAGCCGAGCCCCACGAGATGCTCGGCGAGGTAGGAGCCGTCCTGCCCGGTGATCCCAGTGATCAGTGCACGCCTCGTCAGCGGAATCTCCGTCCGTCCTCGCGAATCACGTATCGCCCGGTCATATGCGGCCACGTCGTGCGAAATCAAGGTACGTCGCCGCAGCTTACCGAGCATTGCCGGGCTGCTGCCCAGCCCGGGATGCAGGCGGCGGGCCGGCCCGGTCGCCGCGCTGGTGGGAGTGCCGGCCCGGGCGCTTTCCCCGGTGCCCAGCATCCCCCGTACCCGATGGTAATGTTCGCTGCCTAACAGGCCACGCGGGCAGGCATCGGCACTCAGAATGGCCGGCCGCGGACGAGGAGGCTGACCTGCGTGATGACCACGGACCGCCCGCTCCGGGTCGCGCTGCTCTCCTACCGCAGCAAGCCGCACTGCGGCGGCCAGGGCATCTACCTCCGCCATCTGTCCCGCGAACTGGCCGCACTCGGCCACCATGTCGAGGTCTTCTCCGGCCAGCCCTACCCCGAGCTTGAACCCGGGCCGGTGCTGCACCCGGTGCCGAGCCTCGACCTGTACCGGGACGAGGACCCGTTCCGGTGGCCGCGCCCGTCGGAGTACCGCGACTGGATCGACGCGCTGGAATTCACCCTCATGCGCACTGGCGCGTTCCCCGAGCCGCTCACGTTCAGCCTGCGCGCGCTGCGCATCATGCGGGCCCGCCGCGCCGACTTCGACCTCGTGCACGACAACCAGGTGCTCGCCTACGGGATGCTCGGCCTGGCCAGCGCCGGGCTGCCCCTGGTGACCAGCATCCACCACCCGATCAGCGTGGACCGGCGGATCGAACTAGCCGCCGCCACGGGCCTGTCCAAGCTGGCCAAGTGGCGCTGGTACAGCTTCGTCCGGATGCAGGCCCGGGTCGCCCGCCGGGTC
This sequence comes from uncultured Streptosporangiaceae bacterium, assembly GCA_964412845.1. Taxonomy (GTDB): domain Bacteria; phylum Actinomycetota; class Actinomycetes; order Streptosporangiales; family Streptosporangiaceae; genus JAWWPY01. The sequence goes on along the minus strand of CAYPQM010000099.1, from coordinate 18,643 downwards.
GGGCCGATCCTGACCGCCTCGCAGTCCTCCCGGGCCGACATCTGCCGCGACTTCAAGGTGGCGCCGGACAGCGTCCATGTGATCCCGCTCGGCGTGGACACCCGCCTGTTCCACCCCCGTCCCGCGCCCCGGGTGCCGGGCCGGATCGTCGCGGTGGCCAGCGCCGACTCCCCGCTGAAGGGCGTGGCCACGCTGTTGCAGGCGTTCGGGAAAATTACCGCCGAACGCGACGCGCAGCTGATCGTGGTCGGCAAGCCGGCGCCGGGCGGCCCCACCGACCGGCTGGCCACCGACCTCGCCCTCGGCGACCGGGTTCGGTTCGTGCATGGGATCAGTGACAGCGAACTCGCCGACCTGACCGCGAGCGCCGAGATCGCCGTGGTCCCCTCGCTGTACGAGGGGTTCTCACTGCCGGCCGTGGAGCACATGGCGTCGGGGACTCCCCTGGTGGCCAGCGACACCGGCGCCCTGCCCGAGGTCACCGGCGATGCCGCCGTGCTCGTCACGCCGGGCGACGCCGAGGCACTCTTCACCGTGCTGGGCCGCCTGCTCGACTCGCCGGAGGAACGCGCCCGGCTGAGCGCCGCCGCCTGGCAGCGGGTTCAGGAGCGGTTCACCTGGAGCGCGGTCGCCCGCGCCACCGTCGAGCACTACCACCGCGCGATCGCCGACGCGCGGGCTGCCGCCCACCGTGCCGGGACCGGACGCTCCGTGCCGGAAGGGCCTGCGCCGGAGGGAGCCGGGCCCTGCTGACCATCGACTTCAATCGCCTGCCGGTCAGTTCTGGGGACCGGGTGCTGGACATGGGCTGCGGCGCGGGACGGCACGCGTTCGAGGCCCTGCGGCGCGGCGGCCGGGTGGTCGCCTTCGACGCGGACGGTGCCGAGCTGAAGCAGGTTGACGCGATGCTCGCGGCGATGCGGGAGGCAGGCGAGGCACCTCCGGGAGCCAGCGCGCGGGTCGTCCGCGGCGACGCCACCGCAATGCCGTTCGCCGACGGTGCTTTCGACCGGGTGATCGCGGCCGAGGTGCTTGAGCACATCCCCGGTGACCAGCAGGCGATGCGGGAAGTGGCGCGGGTGCTGCGGCCCGGCGGGATCGCCGCGGTCACCGTGCCCGCGTGGCTGCCGGAACGCATCTGCTGGAGCCTGTCCGACGACTATCACAACGTCCCGGGCGGGCACGTGCGCATCTACACCCGCGGCGAACTCGAAGCGAAACTCCGGTCGGCCGGGCTGCGCGTCGGCGGCCACCACCACGCGCACGGGCTGCACTCGCCCTACTGGTGGCTGAAATGCGCGGTCGGCGTGCACGACGACGATCATCCGCTGGCCAGCGCCTACCACAAGCTGCTGGTCTGGGACATCATGAAGCGGCCGGCGCTCACCCGGCTGGCGGAGCGGGCGCTCGACCCGGTGATCGGCAAGAGCCTGGTCATCTACGCGGAAAAACCGCTGGCTCCCAGCGCGGACCAGGTGGTGCGCCGACCGGAGCAGGCGTATGCCGCAGGCTGAGATCCCGGGCGGTGCCGTGCCGCCGCCCAGCCAGCCGGCCAGCCGACCGCCCAGCCCGCATTCCAGCCCGCCGACGGCGCCCCGCATTCCCGCGGTCCCCGGCATCCTGACCGCCGCTGAAATCCTGGCCACCGGCCAGCGCATCGCCGCCGGCCAGCAGCGAACCGGCGCTATCGGCTGGCCGGACGGGCACTGCGACGCGTGGAACCATGTCGAGTGCGCGATGGCGCTGAGCTCCTGCGGGCTCACCGGGGCGGCCCGGCGGGCCTATGACTGGCTGCGGGTCACCCAGCGCCCGGACGGCTCGTGGCCGAAGAAGACCGTCGGGGACGTGGTCACCGACAGCGCGGCGGAGAGCAACCAGGTCGCGTACGTGGCGGTGGGTACCTGGCATGAGTTCCTGGTCACCGGGGATGAGGATTTCGTCCGCCAGATGTGGCCCGTGGTACGCCGGGCGATCGAGTTCGCGCTCGGACTGCAGACGCCGCGCGGCGAGATCGTCTGGAAGCGGGCGGCCGATGGCGCGCTGGCCAGCTACGCGCTGCTGACCGGCTGCTCAAGCACGCACCAGAGCCTGCGCTGCGCCATCTCGCTGGCTGAGCACATGGGCGAGCCGCAGCCGGGCTGGGAACTGGCCGCTGACCGGCTCGGGCACGTGGTGGCCTGCCATCCCGAGGCGTTCGCCGACAAGAGCGAGTTCTCGATGGACTGGTACTACCCGGTGCTGGCCGGGCCGGTGCGCGGGCAGGCGGCAATGGAGCGTCTCGACGCGGGCTGGGCCGAGTTCGTCGTGCCGGACCTGGGCGTGCGCTGCGTCAGTGATCAGCCCTGGGTGACCGGCGCGGAGACGTGTGAGCTGGTGATGGCGCTCGACGCGCTCGGCGACCGGCCCCGTGCGCTGCGGCTCTACGAAGACATCCAGCATCTCAGAGATGCCGACGGCGCCTACTGGACGGGCTGGCAGTTCGACAACAACGCCCACTTCCCCGCCGAGCGGAGCAATTGGACCGCGGCGGCGATGATCCTGGCCGCCGATGCGCTGGCCGACGCGACCGGGGGGGCCGGGCTGTTCCGGGCGGCCGGCGCCGCCGCCGAGGCAGGTGAGCGGCTCAGCTACCCGGCCGATGCCGCCTGCGGCTGCGCATTCGGCCGCTCGGCACGCGCCCGGTGACTCGGCACGCGGCCGGTCACTCGGCACGCGGCCGGTCAGCCGATGCCGGTGCCAGTGCCAGTGCGCTCCAGCACGCGCAGCGACCCGTGGACGGCCCGCTCGGTGAACGCGCCCGACTTCAGGGCGCGCCGGTAGATCTCGTATGGCGGGCGGCCGCCGTCCGCCGGGTCAGGGAACACATCGTGGATGGCGAGCGCTCCGCCGGGCAGCACCCAGGGAGCCCACCCTTCGTAGTCGGCCTGCGCGGCGGCCTCCGTGTGCCCGCCGTCGATGAACAGCATGCCCAGCGGTGCCCGCCACAGCCGCGCCACGTCCGCCGACCTGCCCACCACCGCGATCACCACATCGTCCAGGCCCGCCTCCGCCATCGTGGCCCGGAACTGCGGCAGCGTGTCCAGCCGCCCGGTGCGCTGATCGACCAGGGACGGATCGTGGTACTCCCAGCCGGGCTGGTTCTCCTCCGACCCGTGGTGATGGTCCACTGTGACCACCACCTGGCCGACCAGCCGCGCGGCGGCCGCCAGGTAGATCGTGGACTTCCCGCAGTAGGTCCCGACTTCCAGGACGGGACCCCGGTGCGCGTAGGCGGCGGCGGCCCGATGCAGGGCCAGGCCCTCGGCGGGCGGCATGAAGCCCTTAGCCGCCTCCGCTATCCGCTGCAGCCCGGCGGGCATCGACGCTGCCTGCGCCGGCACTATGCCCATCGGCAGTGTGTCGTTCACGTGTGTCCCGTTCTCCCCGGCGATGCCGGAGAATGCTCTACTACTGCTGGAATGGAGGAGGTTCCCCGATGAGGGTCACCGTCGATCACGATCTCTGCGAGGCCAACGGGATCTGTGCCGGCATCGCACCGGAGGTCTTCGATCTCGACGATGAGGACCATCTGCACATCCTGCTGCCCGAGGTGCCGGCCCCGCTGGCCGACGTGGCCAGGCGCGCGGTCGGGTCCTGCCCGAAGACCGCCCTGCGCCTCCAGGAGTGAACCTGCGCCGGTCGGAGCGAACCGGCCTGGCCCGGGGTGAGACGGCCTCAGCCCGGCGAGACCAGTGGTTCCTGTAGTTCGACACGGTTCCCGGCCGGATCATCCAGGAAGGCCTGACGACCCCGGCCCACGGTGACCGGCTCGGTGACGGCCAGGCCGCAGCCGCGCAGTTCCGCCACGGCGGCGTCCAGATCGGTGACGGCCAGGGCGAAGTGCTGGCCCAGCGAGGGCGGGACGTCAGCCTCGATGAGGTGCACCTGCTGGCCCCCCGCATCGAGCCACGCCCCGCCGAAACTGAAATCGGGGCGGTCGGTGCGCTCGGCCAGGCCGAGCACCCGGGTATAGAAGTCGAGTGCCGCGGGGACGTCGCTGACGTTGATGGAGACGTGGTGAAGCCCGGCTGGTCGCATGACCTCAGTGTCGCAGCCGTGCCGCCCGCGCCACCAGCCCCGAGGGTGGCCCCGACCAGCCGCGGGCCGGGAGGTGCCCAGCTCAGGATCAGCCGGCCAGCGGGTGGTGACCCGGCCGGGTAGCGGCGCCCAGCCCGGGGTCAGCCCGCCAGCGGGTTGGTGACCCGGCCGAGGAACAGCGGCAGGCCGGTCGCGGTCTCGGTGATCGCGAACAGGAACGGGCGATCCACGATCATCTCGACCGGAGGAGCGCCCGGTACCGCGAACCGGGCGGTGGCCACGACCAGGGCAGTCGCCGCGGCCGCCTCGGTGCCGTCCTCGTCCACGTCGATGTACGCCTTATGCGCCACCTGGCCGATCCACACCCGCTCGGCTGAGGTGATGCCGCTGAAGTCCGCCTCGCCGGTAAAGGCGAGTTCGGCGCCCAGCGTCTTCAGCGAACTCCCCAGGCTCGCCGCGGCGGTCACCTTGAATCCCGGCATCGAGAGCCTGACCTGCTGCGTTGTCACGCCCGCCAGCAGGCCCCGGACGCCTCCGTGCGCCAGCGCCTCCTCCAGCGGGGCGAGCGGCCCGTCCGGCAGGATCACCGCCATGGCAAGTTCCCGCCCGGCATACGGCAGGATCACCGCCTGGTAGCCGTCCCCGCGCCGGTAGCCGAGCCGGGTGGCCAGGCGCATCATGCGCACGGTGATCTCGGCGCCGCCGACCGGGTGGAAGGGCATGTCCGCGGTCGCTTCCCGGGAGAAGGGACGTGCCCACGCCGCCTTCAGGTACACGGCGTTGGCGAGCACCAGGCGGGTGGCCGCGTCGATGACGCCGCGGCCGAGCAGATCTTTGATCTTGCCGGCCGTCTGGTCGGCGATGGTCTCGTTGATCTCCAGCCTGGCCTGCTCGGCCGCGTGCCCGAAGTCCGCGCCGCGCACCTGCGCGGCGGCCATCCGGGCGAGCGCGTCGGTGAACTCCGGCAGCAGCGGCAGGCCGGCCTGCACCCACATGGTGTTCGGCGCGCGCACGGTGACGTCGCCGCTGCTCAGCCGGGCCAGCCCGGCGGACAGCAGCCGCAGGCCATCCGCCGCGGCCTGCGGGCCGGGCAGGTGCAGGGTCGCCGCGAGCTGCGCCGCCGTGTCGCCGCGCGCACCGAGCAGCGCCATCCGCAGCGCGGCCGAGATGCTCACCGGCGAGAAGATCATGTTCCCGGTCACGCCCGCCGCCAGCAGGCGGTACAGGTCCGCGCCGAAGGCGTCGTCGGCTTGCGCGGCCTGCTGGGCGTCCGCCAGCGCCGCGCCGGGGGGATCAGTCACGGCGCATTCCGCCCAGCCGGGCCAGCGCTTCGCGAAGCACCTCTTCTTTCTTACAGAACGCAAAGCGCACCTGAGTCCGGCCCGCCTCCTGGTCGTCGTAGAACACTGAACTCGGGATGGCGACAACACCGGCCCGGCGCGGCAGAGCGCGGCAGAATTCCATGCCGTCCTTCTCGCCCAGACGGCGGATGTCGGTGGTGACGAAATACGTGCCGGCCGGCCGGTACACCTCGAAACCTGCCGCGGCCAGGCCCGGGCACAGCAGGTCACGCTTGACGCGCAGGTCTGCGCTGATCGACGCGTAGTAGGCGTCGGGCAGCGCCAGCGCCTCGGCCACCGCGTACTGGAACGGGCCGCCGGTGACGTAGGTCAGGAACTGCTTCACGGTGCGGACCGCGGTCACCAGTTCCGGGGTCGCCGTCACCCAGCCGATTTTCCACCCGGTGAACGAGAACGTCTTCGCCGCCGAACTGATCGTCACGGTGCGTTCCCGCATGCCGGGCAGCGATCCGATGGGCAGGTGCTCCCCGTCGAAGACCATGTGCTCGTAGACCTCGTCGGAGATCACCAGCAGGTCGTGCTCGCAGGCCAGTTCAGCGATCCGGGCCAGTTCGGCGCGGTGCAGCACCATCCCGGTCGGGTTGTGCGGCGAGTTCAGCAGGATAAGCCGGGTGCGCGGGGTGATGGCGGCACGCAGCGCGTCCAGATCGGGCCGGAAACCGGGCGGCCGGAGGGTGACCGGCACCCGGGTGCCGCCGGCCATCGCGATGCACGCGGCATAGGAGTCGTAGTACGGCTCGAAGGCGATGGCCTCATCCCCGGGTTCCATCAGCGCGATCAGCGCGGCGGCGATCGCCTCGGTCGCGCCCGCGGTCACCAGCACCTCAGTGTCCGGGTCGACGTCCTGGCCGTAGAAACGCTTCTGGTGACCGGCCACCGCCCGGCGCAACTCGGGGATGCCGGGGCCGGGCGGGTACTGGTTGCCGCGCCCCTCCATGATCGCGGCGGCGGCCGCCGCGGCGATCTCGCGGGGCCCGTCGACATCCGGGAAGCCCTGGCCGAGGTTGACCGAGCCGGTGTCGGTGGCGAGGGCGGACATCTCCGCGAAGATCGTCGTGCCCATGTCAGCGAGCCGCCGGTTAAGCAATGGGCGGCTGCGCACTGGTTGGTCCACCCCGCCATGACATCACGTCATCACCCATCCGTCTGCGTCCTGGGCCGTTTGCGCGCGAGGGCTGGTTGCACCGCGAGGGCGGGCCGGGTCACCGGCTGGTTGCGGCGCGAGGGCTGGTTGGGCCGCGGGCCCGGCCGCGGCGGTGGTTTACGCTGCGGGCATGCGAGTCGCGCTGTGCCAGCTGCCGGTCAGCCCCGATCCGGTCATCAACCTCGGCCGGGTGCGCGAGGCACTGGCCACCGCAGCGCGGCAGGGGGCCGATCTCGCGGTCTTCCCAGAGGCGACCCAGGTCCGGTTCGGCAGCGACCTGCGGGCGGCGGCAGAAGCTGCTGACGGTCCGTTTGGTAAAGAATTGTCGGAAATGGCGGGGCGGGAACATGTCGCGCTCGTGGCGGGGGTGTTCGAGCCAGCGCCGGGCGGGCGGGTCTTCAACACCGCCGTCGCCTACGACGCCGCGGGGCAGCGGGTGGCGGCGTACCGCAAGATCCACTTGTTCGACTCACTCGGCCAGACTGAGTCCGATCTGGTCGCTGCGGGATCGGTGCCGGTCGTGGTGGATCTGGCCGGGCTCCGCATCGGCCTCATGACCTGCTACGACATCCGCTTCCCGGAACTCGCCCGGGCGCTGGTGGACCAGGGCGCGCACCTGCTGGTGGTGCCGGCCGCCTGGGCCGCCGGCCCGGTCAAGGAGGAGCACTGGGTCACGCTGGTGCGCGCCCGGGCCATCGAGAACACGGTGTGGGTGGCCGCGGCCGGCCAGGTTCCCGACCCGTCCTCGCCGCCGACCCGGGCCCCGACCGGGATCGGCCGGAGCATGCTGGTCGACCCGATGGGCACCGTCCGGATGGACCTCGGCCCAGACCCGGGAGTGGCGGTCGCCGAGCTGGACGACGCGCTCACCGCGCGGGTCAGGGCGATGCTGCCCTGCCTGGAGCATCGCCGGGCCGACGTGTTCGGCCCGGCCGCGGCGGTCGTGGCGGAGAGCTGACCGGCCGCCGCTTCGCGACTGGAACTCGCGGCGCGGGAGCGGCGAGCGGCGGCTAGGAGACCGGCACCCGGCCGGGACTGGCGTCGAGGACGGCGCTGCGCAGGCTCTCCATCTCCTCGTCGCTGACCCGCTCCAGGAAATGCTGCATGGTGACGCCCTCGTTGCCGCCGGACCGCAGAACCTCGGCCATCAGCCTGGCGTCGTGCTCCTCCCTGGCCTCGGCCGGCCAGTACCGCCACGCGCGCCCGTGCATCTCGCGGCACAGCACGCCCTTGCGGTGCAGGATGTTCATCACCGTCATCACGGTTGTGTAGGCCACAGAACGGCCGTAGCACATGCGCTCGCGGACCTCCCGGACCACGTACGGATGGTCGCCGTCCCACATGACGTCCATTATCGCGCTTTCGAGTTCGCCGAACTCGCGCACTTTCCGCCACCTCCCGGTTACCCAGACGCCAACCATGCTAAGCGCGTGCGGCGCCCCCGCCGATTGAGGCGATCAGCGGCGGGGGAGGAAATCGGCACCGCAATGACGATTTCCCTTCCTGGGTGCAGCCGCCGGCCTCAGGGCTGCGAGACGGAACGGGCGCGGCGATGCCGCCGCACCGCCCAGATCACCACCCCGGCCAGCACCGCCACCGCCAGCGCGATGGCCACTCCGGCGCCGACCCGGCGCTCGATGACCGCGTAGGCGGATCCGGCGGCGTAGCCAAGCAGGCAGTACCCGATCCCCCAGACGATGCCGCCCACCGCGTTGTAGACGAAGAAGGTGCGGTAGGACATCTGGGCCGTGCCGGCGAGCGCGGGCATCAGCGCCCGGAGCACCGCGACGAACCTGCCGATCAGCACCGCGGTGCCACCTCGGGTCCGCAGCATGACCTGTGCCCGCTCCACCCCGCCGGACACCCGGCGCAGAGCCCGCGCGCCCACCAGGCGGCCGCCGAGGCGCCGTCCTATCTCGTAGCCGACCAGCGGGCCTATCACCGCGGCGAGGACCACGACGAGCATCAGCAGGGGCAGCGAGACGCGGCCGCGGCTGGCCAGTACCCCGCCGAGGACGACGGCGGTCTCGCCCGGGACAACGAACCCGAGGAACACCGCGGTCTCCCCGAAAACGAGTGCCGCGATGGCCAGATAGGCGACCGGGCCGCTGAGATGGGCCAGGTCACTGGCGATTGAGCCCACCGGCCTACCTCTTTCCACTGCTCTCGGTCTCCCGGTGTGATGCTATGGGCCAACCGCCGCATGCCGCGCCTATCCTGCGGGCAACCGGCCTGCCATGATCTGCTGGAAGTCCGCTGTCCACTGCGATTTGCGTGGAGGGGAGGGTGATGCAATCTACTCCTCAAACGAGCTCTGAGGTCTCCCCCGACGGGGGATTCGTCCGCCAGCCGAACGCGTTCGTCGGCCGGATCACCTCGGACGGATCGAGCGGGTATCTCGCCGAACCTGGGCGCTATCAGCTGTACGCATCCCTGGCCGACCCATGGGCCCAGCGCACCCTGATCGTCCGGAGGCTGCTCGGGCTGGAACGGATCATCGGGGTCAGCCTGACCGACGCGATCAGCGATGAGCGGGGATGGCGGTTCCCGGCCAGCACCGGGGGGCGTGACCCGGTCACCGGCGCCCGCTTGCTGTCCGAGTTGTACCGGGTCAGTGACCCGAGCTACCAGGGCCGGTTCACTGTCCCCTTCATCTGGGACGTCCAGACCCAGCGCATCGTCACCAATGACTTCCCCCAGATCACCACCATGTTCGAGACCGAGTTCCGCGCCTTCCACCGGCCCGGGGCGCCCGACCTCTACCCCGTCGCCCAGCGCACCGAGATCGACGCGCTGAACACGCTGATCTACCACACGGTCGGCAACGGCGTGTACAAGGCGGGCCTGGCCGCCGGCCAGGCCGCCTACGAAGAGGCATTCGACGCCCTGTTCACCACGCTGAGCGCGCTGGAGGAACGACTGGGCCGCCGGCGGTTCCTGCTCGGGCCCAAGATCAGCGAGGCCGACGTGCGGCTGTATCCCACCCTGGCCCGGTTCGACGCGGTCTACCACACGCTCTACAAGTGCAATCTGCACCGGCTCATCGACTACCCGAGCCTGTGGGGCTACGCGCGGGACCTATACATGCTGCCGGGTTTCGGGGATACGACCGACTTCGATCAGATCAAGCGGCACTACTACCAGACCCAGGACTGGATCAACCCAACCCGCATCGTGCCCAAGGGCCCCTATGTGAACTGGCTCTCACCGCAGGACAGAGAGCGCCTTTCCGCGCGAGCATGACCTTATGGGCCCGGGCTCCGGGCCCATCTCCGGCGGTAGCCTGGTAGCCGGGCACCGAAAGTTAATCCAGCGTTGGAAGAGGGCGATGTCCGCCGTGTCTTCTGAGTCGCCGCGCGCGGGCGCGGATCTCGCCGAGGCAGAAAGCAAGCACTCCGGCGAAGGGACGGCTGCCGAGCATCCGTCCGACGGACCACCCGCGAGCAAGGATTTCGGGCCCAACGAGTGGCTTGTCGATGAGCTCTACCAGAGGTACCTGGCCGATCCCGGCTCAGTCGACATGGCCTGGTGGAACTTCTTCTCGGACTACCAGCCCCCAAAAGGGAGCACATCGCGCGGGGACGTACCTGCCGGTCCGGTCAGCCCCGGGCGGGCAACCGCGGCATCAGGTTCGCCAGCCAGCCCGGAGCCCACGGCCGCCACAACGCCCGCGGCCGCCGCGTCGGTAGCCGCCGGAGCGTCGGCCGACCTGACCCGGGGCAGCTCAGCGCCGGACGCGCCGTCGCCGGGCAGCGAGCCGGCTGGCGCTCAGCAGCCGGGCACAGCGCACCCGGGGAGTGCACAGCCGGCGGGTACCCAGCCGGGGGGCACGGCCAAGGAGGCCCAGGTTCCTGAGGCCGCCACCGTGGCCCGGTTGCGCGGCGCGGCCGCGCGGACGGCCACCAACATGACCGCCAGCCTGAGCGTGCCGACCGCCACCAGCGTGCGGTCCATCCCCGCCAAGCTGCTCATTGACAACCGCATCGTCATCAACAACCACCTGGGCCGGGGCCGGGGCGGGAAGGTCTCGTTCACGCACCTCATCGGCTACGCGGTGGTGCGGGCGCTGGTCTCGGCGGCGGAGATGAACAACTCCTACGCCGAACTGGATGGCAAGCCGGCCATCGTCTCGCCTGAGCATGTCAACCTGGGCCTGGCGATCGACGTGACCACCCGGGACGGATCGCGGCAGCTCTTGGTGCCCAGCATCAAAGCCGCGGAGTCGATGGACTTCCGCCAGTTCTGGATGGCTTACGAGGACGTGGTCCGCCGGGCCCGCAACGGCAGGCTGACGGTCGAGGATTTCGCGGGCACCACGATCAGCCTGACCAACCCGGGCACGATCGGCACTGAGCACTCGGTGCCGCGGCTGATGGCGGGCCAGGGCTGCATCGTGGGTGTCGGCGCGATGCAGTATCCGGCCGCTTACCAGGGCGCGGCCGACGAGACCATGACCAGGCTGGCCATCAGCAAGACGGTCACCCTGACCTCCAGCTATGACCACCGGATCATCCAGGGCGCGCAGTCCGGGGATTTCCTGCGCCGCATCCACGCGCTGCTGCTCGGCGAGGACGGCTTCTACGACGAGGTCTTCGAGGCGCTGCGGATTCCGTACGAGCCGGTGCGCTGGGTGCAGGACATCCCGGCCGGGCACGAGGACGACATCACCAAGTCCGCCCGGGTGCATGAGCTCATTCACGCCTACCGGGTCCGCGGGCACCTGCTCGCTGACACCGATCCCCTGGAGTACCGCCAGCGCAAGCATCCCGACCTGGACATCAACCAGCACGGGCTGACCCTGTGGGATCTGGAACGCGAGTTCGCGACCGGCGGCTTCGGCGGCAAGCCGCTGATGAAGCTGCGCGAGATCCTCGGCGTGCTCCGCGACTCCTACTGCCGCACCGTCGGCGTGGAGTACATGCATATGCAGGAGCCGGAGGAGCGCACCTGGCTGCAGGCCCGGGTGGAGCGGCCGCACGGCCGGGCCGACCATGACGAGCAAGTGCAGATCCTGTCCCGGCTGAACATCGCCGAAGCGTTCGAGATGTTCCTGCAGACGAAGTTCGTCGGGCAGCGCAGGTTCTCCCTGGAGGGCGCGGAGTCGCTGATCCCGCTGCTCGACGCGGTGCTCACTGAGGCGGCCGTGCACCACCTCGACGAGGCCTTCATCGGCATGGCGCACCGCGGCAGGCTGAACGTGCTCGCGAACATCGTCGGCAAGTCATACGCGCAGATCTTCGGCGAGTTCGAGGGGAACCTGGACCCGCGCAGCACGCACGGGTCCGGCGACGTGAAGTACCACCTGGGCGCGGAGGGGGTGTTCACGGCGTCCGACGGCTCGACCATCCCGACGTCGCTGGTCGCCAACCCCAGCCACCTGGAGGCGGTCGACCCCGTGCTGGAGGGGGTTGTCCGGGCGAAGCAGGACGTCATCGACATGGGCGAGCCAGGGTTCACGGTGCTGCCCGTGCTCCTGCATGGCGACGCCGCGTTCGCTGGCCAGGGCGTGGTGGCCGAGACCCTGAACCTGTCCCAGCTGCGTGGCTACCGGACCGGCGGGACCGTGCACATCGTGGTGAACAACCAGGTTGGCTTCACCACCGCGCCGGAGTACTCGCGGTCCAGTGTGTACTCCACCGACGTCGCGCGGATGATCCAGGCGCCGATCTTCCACGTCAACGGGGACGATCCCGAGGCTGTGGTGCGGGTCGGCAAGCTCGCCTTCGAATACCGGCAGGAATTCCGGAAAGACGTCGTCATCGACTTGATCTGCTACCGCAGACGGGGTCACAACGAGGCTGACAACCCCTCGTTCACCCAGCCGCTGATGTACGACATCATCGACGCCAAGAGGTCAACGCGGAAGATCTACACCGAGTCGCTGATCGGCCGCGGCGACATCACCCTGGAAGAGGCGGAGCAGGCGCTGCGGGATTACCAGCAGCAGCTTGAGCGAGCCTTCACCGAGACGCGGGAAGCGTCGAAGCGCCCCGCGGAGCCAGGCGCGGTGATCAGGCCCGAGGCCGTGGCGCCGGAGCCGATCGACCACGAGGGCACACCCACCCGCGTGCCCGAGGAGGCCATCAAGCGGATCGTGGATTCGCAGCTGAACCTGCCCGAAGGCTTCACGCCGCATCCCCGGCTGCAGCCATTGCTGCAGCGCCGGGCCACGATGGTCGCGGAGGGCGCGATCGACTGGGCCACCGGCGAGCTGCTCGCGTTCGGGTCCGTGCTGATGGACGGGCACGCGGTCCGGCTCGTTGGCCAGGACACCAGGCGCGGCACGTTCGGCCAGCGGCACGCGGTCCTGGTGGACCGGCACACCGCGGAGGAGTACACCCCGCTGCGGCAGTTCAATTCGGGCACCGCCAAGTTCTATGCCTATGACTCGCTGCTGTCAGAGTTCGCCGCGGTGGGTTTCGAGTACGGATACTCGGTCGCCCGGCCCGACGCGCTGGTCTGCTGGGAAGCCCAGTTCGGTGACTTTGCCAACGGCGCGCAGACGATCATGGATGAGTTCATCAGCTCCGGCGAGCAAAAGTGGGGCCAGCGGTCCAGCGTGGTGCTGCTGCTGCCGCACGGGTACGAGGGGCAGGGCCCTGACCACTCCTCCGCGCGGATCGAGCGGTTCCTCGGGCTGTGCGCGCAGGACAACATGACCGTGGCGATGCCGACCACGCCGGCGAACTACTGCCACCTGCTGCGCTGGCAGGCCTTGTCGGGGCGGCGTACACCGCTGATCGTCTTCACGCCCAAGTCGATGCTCCGGCTCAAGCAAGCCACCTCGTCGGTCGCCGACTTCGCCTCGGGTTCCTTCCTGCCAGTCATTGGCGACCATGGAGACCTCGATCCGGCTGGCGTCCGCAAGGTGCTGCTGTGCTCGGGCAAGGTCTACTACGACCTGGCCGCCAGGCGGGCCGCCGGCGGCCTCACCCACAGTGCGATCATCCGGGTCGAGCGGCTCTACCCGCTGCCCGCCGCGGAACTGCAGCACACCCTCGGCCAGTACCCGGGCGCCGAGGAGGTCGTCTGGGTTCAGGAGGAGCCCGCCAACATGGGCGCCTGGCCAACCATGGCCATTCATCTCCCGGAGATCCTCGGCCGTCAGATCCGGCACGCCTCGCTCCTGGCCAGTTCCGCGCCCGCGGCCGGCTCCGCCAATGCCCACGCGGCCGAGCACCGGGCGGTCATCGACGCCGCTCTGGGCCAAGGCTAGGGACAGCAGGTGTACTTCACCGACCGCGGTATCGAGGAGCTCGAACACCGGCGCGCGGAGGACGAGGTCAACTTCGGCTGGCTCGCGGTGCGGCTGCGCGAATTCGTGGATTTGAACCCGGAGTCCGAAACTACGGTTGACCGGCTGGCCAGCTGGCTCGCCCGTCTGGACGACGACGCAGACGAGTAGCACCCAACGGTCAGCCCGGGCGGCCTGCGGCACCGGCCATGCCAGGTCCCACGAGCCAGCTCCCACGAGCCACGAGCCACGAGCCACGAGCCACGAGCCACGAGCCACGAGCCACGAGCCAGATAACTCGCGATACATCTTGACTTCTAGAGAACGCGATATATCTTATGAAGTAGAAGCTGTATAGCGAGCCTGCCCGTCAGCCGCCCAGCCCCGGACGAGGATGTGGCCGACGCCCCACGATCCGGAGCCGGGCCAGAAAGGATGCGCAATGACGCGCTGGACCATTGACGCCCCGACAACCCTCGACTTCGACGGCGTGGCCGCGCTGAGGGTCCGGATCATCTCGGGCTCCGTCGCCGTGCTCAGCACGGACGAACGCCCGTGCCTCGACGTTGCCAACCTGTCCGGCCAGCCTCTCCTGGTGAGCCACGAGGCCGGCATCCTGACCGTCACCTACGAAGATCTCACCTGGGACGGCCTGCTCGGCTGGCTCCGCCCGCAGCGGCACTCGGCCGCCATCACCATCACGGTGCCGAAGGACTGCCCCACTCAGCTCGGCGTGGTGAGCGCCAGCGCCATCGTGTCCGGGATCTCGGCGAAGACCTCCGTGAAGAGCGTCTCCGGGAACATCACCCTGGACGGCGTGACCGGCACCGTGGACGCGAAGACGGTCTCGGGCGACGTCGAAGCGCAGGGAATCGACGGCCGCATCGGGTTCAACTCGGTTTCCGGGGACCTGACCCTGGCCGACGGCACCGTGCACCAGCTGGATGCGAAGACCGTCAGTGGGCGGATCACCGCGGACATCGACCTGGAGCGCGAGGGCGGCCTGCGGGTGGCGACAGTCTCGGGGCCGGTCGCGATCCGGCTTCCCGCCGAGACCAGCGCGCAGGTCGACCTGCGGTCCACCACCGGCCGGGTGCTGAGCGAATTCGGCGGGCTGCAATCCTCCCAGGCGCCAGGCTCCAACACAGTGAGCGGGATGCTCGGCGCGGACGACCATGCTGGCTACTTGTCCGTCAAGACGATGTCAGGTCAGGTCACATTGCTCCAGCGCAACCATTCGGCGTCACCGCGCGAGAACTCAGAGAGCGAGACCCGATGAGCCCGGTATTCCGGCACGGACGGCTCCGCCTGTACCTGCTCAAGCTCCTCGACGAATCACCACGGCACGGTTACGAGGTCATCCGGCTGTTGCAGGACCGCTTCATGGGTGTGTATTCGCCCTCCCCCGGCACGATCTACCCGCGGCTGGCCAGGCTCGAGGAAGAAGGGCTGGTTACCCACGACGAATCGGACGGCCGGAAGGTGTACCGGATCACCGAGAAGGGACGGGAGGAACTCCGGAACCGGTCCGAGGACCTGACCGAGCTGGAAGATGAGCTGACAGCATCTGTCCGCGACATTGCCCGCGAAGTCACCGAGGATGTCCGGGAGACCGTCCGCAGCCTGCGCGAGGAACTGACCTGGGCCGCACGAGACATCCATGGGCAGAGTCAGCCGCAGGCTCGTGGCGGCCACAACGCCGCCACGGAGCACGCGCGCGACGCGCGCGACGAAGCCAAGGAGCGAGCCCGGGCGGTCCGGGACCAGGCCAGGCAAGCCCGTGACAGCGCCAGGGAAGGCGCACGGCGAGCCCGGGACGGCGCCAAGCGGGGCCATGACCGCCATGACGCCAGCACCGAGGGTGAGCGGGCCGAGCAGGGCTGGGGTAGCTGGCAAGACTGGCAGGCGTGGACCGACTGGCCGGGCAGGCGCGGCTGGCCAGGCCCGCCCGGGGCGTCCGGGGCGTCCGGCTGGGCCAACCCCAGCACCTACCGGGATCTGGAACGGCTGGCCAGGCGCTTTACCAGCGAACTGCGCACAGCTGCCTGGCACGCCCACGCGGTGAGCGAGGACGCCCTCGGCGACCTCCGGGCGATCCTGGATGACGCGCTCGACCGGATCAAGACCGAGGTCTTCGGCGAGGGCTCCGCCAAGGCACCGCACGACGACGCCGAACCCCCGCACGACGACTAACCAGTCAGCTCCCATGATCGCGGTGTGCCTGCCAGCCCGGGGGGCAACCCCCGGACTCCCGGGCATGCCCAGCTCCCATGATCGCGGTGTCCCTGCCAGCCCGGGGGGCAACCCCCGGACTCCCGGGCATGCCCAGCTCCCATGAT
>CAYPQM010000099.1:0-2388 GCA_964412845.1 uncultured Streptosporangiaceae bacterium | reverse complement strand
CGCGGTGTGTGGGTGGCTGCCGGCGAGCAGCGATCCACCGCGATCATGGAAAACGGGTGGCGTTGTCAGAGGGTGAAGACGACCTTGCCGAAGACGTCGCCGGAGATCAGGGCGGCGAATCCGTCGGCAGCCCCGCTGAGCGGCAGGATCCGGTCGACGGCGGGGCGCATCCCGGTCTGCTCACAGAACCGCAGCAGGCGGCCCAGCTGATCCCGGCTCCCCATGGTCGAGCCCACGACCGACAGCTGCAGGAAGAACACCCGGTTCAGGTCGGCGGGCGGCACCGCACCACTGGTCGCGCCGCAGACCACGATCCGGCCGCCGGGCTTCAGGGCGCGCAGCGAATGAGCCCACGTCGCCTGGCCGACGGTCTCCATGACCGCGTCGACCCGCTCCGGGAGCCGCGCGCCATCCGGGAATGCCTGCTCGGCACCGAGTTCCAGGGCGCGGTCCCGTTTGGCCTCGGTCCGGCTGGTCACCCAGACCCGGTACCCCGCAGCCCGGCCGAGCAGGATCAGGGCCGTGGCCACGCCCCCGCTGGCGCCCTGCACGAGGACGGTCGCGCCTGGCTCGAGGCCGGATCGGTTGAACAGCATGCGATAGGCCGTCAGGTACGCCGTCGGCAGGCACGCCGCATCTTCGAAGGACAGGGCCGCGGGCTTAGGCAGCAGGTTCCGCCTGGGCACAGCCAACCGTTCCGCGAACACCCCGTCGTAACGCTCGGACAGCAGCGATCGGCGGGGATCGAGGGTCTCGTCACCGCCCCCCGCGCCCGGGTCTCCGATCACGGCGTGCACGACGACCTCGTTGCCGTCGTCGTCCACCCCCGCGGCGTCACAGCCCAGCACGATCGGCAGGCGCTCAGCCGAGATCCCGACCCCACGCAGCGTCCACACGTCGTGGTGGTTGAGTGCCGCGGCCTTGACGGTGATGGTGGTCCAGCCTGGTTCGGCCGATGGTTCCGGACGCTCGCCCAGTTCCAGTCCAGCCAGCGGATCCTCAGCATCGATGCGTGCGGCGGTGACAGCGAACATGGCCCGCACCCTAGCGCGAGGCGCCTCGCCAGGTCGTCAGCAGGGCCGTACGCGCCGCTGGCGGAGTGCCGCCTGAGGTATTGCTGAGGCTAACCTGAAGTACCCCGGTGAAGAGCAGGCCGACCCCCCAAGTCTGTGCCATACTCGGGGCGGGAAGCGGCCCCCCTGACATCCCCAGGCACTCGAAGGACCGGAGTGGACTTCACCTCCTATGCCGAGCTGGCGGTGCGCTTGGTGAACACGGATTGCCCCGATCACGGACACCGTGACGGGCTTCTTTCCGTGGACGGATATCGCGCATTCACGGCGGGCCTGCCCCAGTTGAACTCGTGGGTGACCTCGGGTGATCTCGATGCGCTCAGCCACCTCAAGACGGAACTGCGGCTGATCTTCACTGCCGCTGCCACCGGAAAGGGTGACGAGGTAGTCGAGCGACTTAACATGCTTCTCATCCGTTATCCATTCCATCCCGAGATTGCCCAGCATGACGGCCAGTCATGGCACTTGCACCTCGCCCAGAGTGGTTCGGCGGCCGACAAGTATGCCGCCCGCGCCGTCGTCGGCCTGGCCGGAATCGTCACTCAGATGGGACCGGAGCGGCTCGGCTCCTGCGCGGGCGCGGCCTGCCAGGGGGTCTTCATCGATGCCAGCACCAACCGGTCCAGGCGTTTCTGCTCCGACCGCTGCGCGGCGAAAGTCAGGGCAAACGTCACCGCTTTCCCGGGCCGCCGGCGTAGCCACGACCCGCGGCGTGCGTCCAGCGCAGCGGGCTGAACCGCCGCTTTCCCGCCTTAGGGCGCACTTGCGCAGGTCGGCCTGCATGTCTTCCTGGGTGGCCGGTCCTGGTCGGCGACCGCACGGTGGCAGCGGAGCGTGTAACCGGCGCACCTGACTGTGACCCGTGTTATCGAAATGACGCCAAACGACTTCTTCTCAGGTTCGTTGTCGATCATTAACATGAGGCCTACTCACGGGGCGTATGGCCCACGTATGCGAACCTGAAGGAAGGCTCGATCATGGCATCTGAGTCTGTAGCTACAACCAAGGCAGCCGACGTCGGCCTGAAACGGGAAATGGGGCTGATCGGCCTCGCCTGGGCATCCGAGGGCTCGATCATCGGCTCCGGCTGGCTATTCGCCTCCCTTGGTGCTTCCCAGGCGGCCGGACCGGCGGCGATCTTCGCCTGGATCTTCGCGGCCATCGCGCTCACCATCCTGGCGCTCGTGCACGCCGAACTTGGCGCGATGTACCCGGTGGCGGGCGGGACGGCACGATTCCCGCACTACGCCTTCGGCACGCTGGCCGGCGCTTCGTTCGGCTGGTTCTCCTGGCTGCAGGCGGCGACGGTGGCGCC
>CAYPQM010000098.1:22565-25761 GCA_964412845.1 uncultured Streptosporangiaceae bacterium | reverse complement strand
CTGGGAACTCGGGCGAGCCTGGGAACTCGGGCCCGGCTGGGAACTCGGGCCAGCCTGAGGGGTCCGGCCTGCCCGCGGAGCCAGGCCCGGCCGTGGAGCCAGGCCCGCCCAGGGAATCAGGTTTGCCCGGGAAGGAGATGCGCTGAGTGGACTTCACCCTCGGCGAGACCCAGCAGGCGGTCGCCCGTCTCGCCGCCGACGTGCTGGACCGCAGCCAGCCACCGGCGGCCGGGCAGGACGAGCCGCAAGACTCAGCGCTGTGGAAGGAACTCGGCCAGGCCGGCCTGCTCTCGCTTACCTTGCCGGCCTGGCTGGACGGTGATGGGCTCGGGGTGCAGGAATCCGCGCTGCTGCTGACCGAGATCGGCCGGCGGGCGGCCACAGTTCCGGCGCTGGCCACGCTGATGCTGGGCGTGCTCCCGGTTGTCCGCTGGGGCGGCCGGGACCTGCAGGAAAAGCTGCTGACCGGTGTCGGTACCGGCGACACTCTGCTGACGGCGGCGGTGCGCGAGCCATCAGCGGAGATGCCCGCCGCGCCGGGCACCGTGGCCAGCCTGACCAAGGATTCTGGCACCGTCACCGGAACAAAGATCGGCGCGCCGTATGCTGCGGCGGCGCGGTGGATCCTGGTCCCTGCCAGTGTCGCGTCGGGCGGCCGGGCAGTCGTCATCGTGGACGCGCGCGCGGACCAGGTCCGGCTGCATCGCACGCCCAGCTCGGCTGGTGCGCCCGAGTACACGGTGCGGCTGGCCGAGGCGCCGGTCGTCGGCGTGCTTGGCCCGGTCGGTGCGGGCTCAGCGGAAGCGGGCCGGGATGCCGTCGAGGACCTGTATCAGCTCGCCCTGGCCGGCGCGTGCTGCCTCGCCGACGGTGCCCTGGCCGGCGCGCTCACCCTGACCACCGCGCATGTCGCCTCGCGGGAGCAGTTCGGCCGTCCGCTGGCCACGTTCCAGGCCGTGGCCCAGCAGATCGCCGATGTGTACATCGCGGCCCGGACCCTGCACCTGGCCACGCTTTCGGCCTGCTGGCGGCTCGGGACCGGGCGCGAGGCCGGCGGCGACCTGGATGTGGCGGCGTACTGGCTGGCGCAGGAGGCGCCCGCGGCGCTGCGCACCTGCCACCACCTGCACGGAGGGATCGGCTTGGACGTCACCTACCCACTGCACCGCTACTCGTCCCTGATCACCGACCTGGCCCGGTTCGCCGGGGGTGCCGATTATCGCCTCGACACGCTCGGCGCCCGGGCGCGCGGCTGACGGCGCGCGATGTTCATCGAGCTCACCGAGTCCCAGCTGGCGCTGCAGGACGAACTCAGGAAGTACTTCGCCGGGCTCATCTCGGCCGGGGAGCGGGCCGCCATGCGGACCGGGCGGTTCGGCCCCGCTTACCGCGAGGTGGTCCGGCGGATGGGCCGCGATGGATGGCTTGGCGTGGGCTGGCCGGCCGAATACGGCGGGCGCGGGCTCGGCCAGGTGGAACAGCAGATCTTCGTCAGCGAGGCAGCTCTCGCGGACGTCCCGCTGCCTGCCGTCACGCTGCAGACCGTCGGCCCGACCTTGCAGGCCTACGGCACGGCCGAGCAGAAGGACTTCTTCCTGCCCAAGATCCTGGCCGGCGAAGTGCACTTCGCGATCGGCTACACCGAGCCGGAGGCGGGCACCGACCTGGCCGCGCTGCGGACCAGGGCGGTGCGCGATGGTGATGCTTACGTGGTCAACGGGCAGAAGATTTTCACCACCGGCGCGCATGACGCCGACTACATCTGGCTGGCCTGCCGGACCGACCCGGAGGCACCCCGGCACAAGGGCATCTCCATCCTGATCGTCGAGACCACCGATCCCGGGTTCTCCTGGACGCCGATCATCACCCATGACGGGGCACACCACGTGAATGCGACCTATTACTCCGACGTGCGGGTGCCGGTCACGATGCGGGTCGGCGCGGAGAACGCCGGCTGGCGGCTGGTGACGACCCAGCTCAACCATGAGCGGGTGATGCTCGGGCCGGCCGGCCGGCTCGGTGCCCTGTATGACCGGGTGCACGGCTGGGCCGCCACCCAGTCGGGGCCGGACGGACGCCCGCTGCTGGACTATCCGGACGTGCGCCGGGCACTCGGCCAGGCCCAGGCCTGCCTGCGGGTCAACGAGCTACTGAACTGGCAGGTCGCGGTCGCGGAGACGGTGGATATCGCCGACGCCTCGGCAACCAAGGTCTTCGCCTCCGAACGGCTGCAGCGCATCGGCCAGCTGCTCGCCGACCTCGTCGGGCGGCATGGCGACCCGGCCGACGAGGCAACGGCCGAGCTGCAGGTGTGGCTGGACCTCCAGACGAAACGCAACCTCGTGCTGACCTTCGGCGGCGGTGTCAACGAGATCCAGCGGGAACTCATCGCGACCTTCGGGCTCGGGCTGCCCCGGGTACCGCGCTGACGGGGGGGCGGCACATGACGACAGCCGACGCCCCGGCCGCGGCGACCGACGAGGCGGACGCGATCCGCGAGGCGGCCGGCCTGCTCGCCGCGGCCGGCCAGAGCAGTCCGCGCCAGGGCCGCGACCCGGTGAACCTCCCGATGATCCGGAACTGGATCGAGGCGATCGGTGACACGAGCCCGGTCTACACCGACGCGGAATACGCGGCGGAGTCCGGGCACGGCAGCCTGGCGGCGCCGCCCGCGATGATCCAGGTCTGGACCATGCCGGGACTGCACCGGGCCCGGGCCGGCGATGACCCGCTCGGCCAGATGTCACAGGCACTGGAAGCGGCCGGGTACACCTCGATCGTCGCGACCAACTGCGATCAGGCCTATCACCGGTACCTGCGGCTCGGCGAGCAGGTCAGTGTCCGGGCCAGCCTGGTCAGCGTGACCGGTCCCAAGCGCACGGCGCTGGGCGAGGGCTGGTTCGTGACCACCCGGAGCACCTGGTACGCCGGCGACGAGGCGGTCGCGACGATGGACTTCCGGATACTGAGATTCCGTCCGCCTGCCGTTCGGGCCACGTCACCGGCCCCGGTCATGCGCCCGCTGGTTTCGCCGGACACCGAGTTCTTCTGGGCCGGTACCACGGTCGGCGAGCTGCGGATCCAGCGCTGCGAGAGCTGCGGCGCGCTGCGTCACCCGGCCGGGCCGATGTGCCCCCAATGCGGGTCAGCGCAGGCCGGGTCAGCGCAGGGTGGATCTGCTGGTCCCGGGTACGTC
>CAYPQM010000098.1:16614-22465 GCA_964412845.1 uncultured Streptosporangiaceae bacterium | reverse complement strand
CGGGTCAGCGCAGGCCGGGTCAGCGCAGGGTGGATCTGCTGGTCCCGGGTACGTCGTGGCGGCCGGCACCGGCGAGGTCTACAGCTACGTGGTGCATCACCACCCGCCGGTGCCGGGCAAGCAACTGCCCATTGTCGTCGCGCTGGTGCAGTTGCCGGAGGGTGTCCGGATGGTCGGCGAACTGCTCGGCGTCCGCCCGGACCAGGTGCGGGTCGGCTTGCCGGTGGAGGTCGCGTTCGTCCGGGTGGATGCGGAGCTGACCCTGCCCGCCTGGCGCGAGGCCGGCCCGCGGCCCTCGGCCAACGGCTCGGCCGACCGGGCCGCCGGGCACCACCCAGCCGGGCACCAGCCAGCCGGGCAGCGGCCTACCGAACACGAGCCAGCTGAACAGCAGTCAGCCGACCAGCGGCCATCGGATGCGCACCCGCCGGCTGCGGGGTCCGGGACGACGACCGATGCGATGCTGCCGGAACTCGTGATCGATGTCAGCACGACGTTCGTGGTTGCCTCGGCGATCGCGACCCGCGACTTCCAGGACGTGCACCACGACCGGGACCGGGCGGTGGCCGGCGGAAGCAAGGACATCTTCCTCAACATCTTGACCACGACCGGGCTGGTCGAACGCTTCGTGTCCGGCTGGGCCGGCCCGGAGGCGGTGTTCCGCGCGATCTCGATCCGGCTGGGCGTGCCGTGCTACGCCGGAGACACGCTGACCTTCTCCGGGCAGGTCACCGACGAAGACAGCGGCACGTGCGTGGTTGCGGTCGTCGGCCGGTGCAGCCTCGGTGACCACGTCACCGGCACGGTCCGCATCGACGTCCCGGGCAGGCGGCCATGATCGGCGGCGTCGCGGCGATCGCCGGCATCGGGGCGACCGAGTTCTCCAAGGATTCCGGCCGTAGTGAGCTGCGGCTGGCGGCCGAGGCAGTGCAGGCGGCGCTGGCCGACGCCGGGCTCCAGCCGTCTGAGGTGGACGGGCTGGTGACCTTCACCATGGACAGCAACGCCGAGGTCGCGGTGGCCCGCGAGCTCGGCATCGGCGAGTTGCGCTTCTTCAGCCAGATCGGCTATGGCGGCGGCGCGGCCTGCGCGACCGTGCATCAGGCCGCGATGGCCATCGCGGCCGGGGTAGCGGAGGTGGTGGTCTGTTACCGGGCGCTGAACGAGCGCTCGGGCCGCCGGTTCGGCCAGGTGTCAGTCGGTGCGGTGCAGATGCCAACCTCGTCGGGGATCGACAATGGCTGGCACTACCCGATGGGGCTCGGCACGCCCGCCGCGACCGTTGCCATGATGGCCCGGCGGTACCTGCACACCTACGGTGCGACCAGTGCGGACCTCGGCGCGGTAACGGTCGCGGACCGCCGGCACGCGGCGGCCAACCCGGCCGCCTGGTTCTACCAGCGGCCGATCACCCTCGCGGACCACCAGGCCTCCCGCTGGATCGTTGAGCCGCTGCGGCTGCTCGATTGCTGCCAGGAGAGCGACGGCGCGGTGGCCGTCGTCGTCACCAGCCTGCAGCGGGCCCGGGATCTGCGGCAGCCGCCGGCGGTGGTCAAGGCGGCCGCCCAGGGCAGCGGCCCGGACCAGTTCACCATGACCAGCTTCTACCGCGACGACATGACCGGGCTGCCCGAGATGGGCGTGGTGGCCCGGCAGTTGTGGCAGCAGTCCGGGATCGGCCCGGCTGACGTGCGGACCGCGGTGCTGTATGACCACTTCACCCCGTACGTGCTGATGCAGCTGGAGGAGCTGGGTTTCTGCCCGCGCGGCGAGGCTCGGCACTTCATCTCGGGCGGCGCCATCGAGATCGGCGGCCGGCTGCCGGTCAACACGCACGGCGGCCAGCTCGGCGAGGCGTATATCCACGGCATGAACGGCATCGCCGAGGGCGTCCGCCAGGTCCGCGGCACCTCGGTCAACCAGGTCCCCGGCGACGCCCCTGTCCTCGTCACCGCCGGTACCGGCGTCCCCACCAGCGCCCTCATCCTGGGCCCGGCCTGACGCGGCGGCTGGGGGGACGTAGCGCCCAGGACAGCACGGTGAGCGCGGTCAGGACGGCCAGCAGCCCGACCTCGCCGAGGTCATAGCCGGTGGTCAGGTGGGAGGCGATGGCCCCGGTGTAGGCGAAGAAGGTCCCCGCATAAGCCCATTCCTTGAGCAACGCGCGACGCGGAATGAGCAGGGCGACCGCGCCGAGTACCTTCCAGGTGCCCAGCAGCACCAGGAAGTAGGTCGGGTAGCCCAGGTGCGTCACGAGGTCGCGGACGTAGGGTATGCGCGCGATGTCCCAGATGCCGCCGAGTCCCAGTTCGCCCACGACCGCCGCGGTGGCCAGCCAGTAGCCGGCCGATCGGCAGTACCTGGATCCGCGGCGGCTGGTGATGGCCGGCGGTTCGGCCGAAGTGTTGATGCGTGCCATCGAGGCTCCTGACACATTGGCTCGTCCTGATTCGTCACTGCTATGACGGAACACGGGTGGAGGATGTGTCGGTGGACGAGGGCGAGTGGCTGGCGGAACGGTTCGAGCAGCACCGGGCTCATCTGCGCGCCGTCGCCTACCGGATGCTCGGCTCACTCAGCGACGCGGACGACGCCGTGCAGGAAGCCTGGCTGCGGCTGAGCCGTTCCGGCCCCGGTGGCGTGCAGAACCTGGCCGGGTGGCTGACGACGGTGGTCGGGCGGGTGTGCCTGGACATGCTCCGGTCGCGCACGGCACGTCGCGAGGAGCCCTTGGGCGTCCACCTGCCCGATCCGATCGTGACCGCTGAGGATGGGACCGGCCCCGAGAACGAGGCGCTGCTGGCCGACTCGGTCGGTCTCGCGCTGCTGATGGTCCTCGGCACGCTGACTCCCGCTGAGCGGCTCGCGTTCGTCCTGCACGACATGTTCGGCGTGCCCTTCGACCAGATCGCTGTCACCATGAACCGTTCCCCGAACGCGGCCCGGCTGCTGGCCAGCCGGGCCCGCCGCCGGGTGCAGGGAGCGGCCGCGACGCCGGACACCGACCTGGCCCACCAGCGGGAAATAGTCGACGCGTTCTTCGCCGCATCGCGAAAAGGAGACTTCGACGCACTTGTCGCTGTGCTCGACCCCGACGTCGTAGCCCGGGCCGACTACGGTGCCGTGTCTGCGGGCGCATCAGGGCCGGTCCGCGGGGCTACCGCCGTGGCCAAGCAGGCACTCAGGTTCTCGCAGTTGGCCCCGTTCGTGCAACCGGCGCTGGTGAACGGAACCGCCGGAGCCGTCGTGGCTCCGCAGGGGCAGCCAGCGACGATCATGGCCTTCACGGTCAGGCGTGGGAAAATCACCGAGATCGACATCCTCGCCGACCCAGCTCGCCTCCGCCAGCTCGACCTGCCTGCTCTCAATAACTGACCGGCCGTGCCGGGCGAACGCCCGTTGGCCAGGTCCGCGTCAGCGATGACCGGCAGCGTCGCTGTCGAGGCCGAGGATCTGCTCGGGCAGCGGCATGCCCTCGGCCAGGGAAATGCCATGGACCTCCTGGACATGGTCGCGGAACCAGCGGTCGAATGGCTCGCCGGAGCCTCCGACGGCCGCGAACGCGGCGGCGAGGTCGTCAGCTTCCAGGTAGATCACCGCCATGTCGCCGGCGGGGTGGATTGAATCCATACCGATTCCTTCGTGATCCCGCGCAACGCGGTGCATCGTGACCCTCATCCGTGCACTACGCACCGCACTGTGCTGGCACGGAATCGGCGCGGTGCATCGTGACCCCTATTCGTGCACAACGCACCGCGCTGCGGGGACTTGACGCCACCCCGCCGAAAGGCGTCCCGGAAGGCCGCAGTCAACTATGAACGGACTCTGAACGATGCCCCGCAGGATGAGCAGGTCCAGTCGCCAGATCGGTCCGGCAGCCCAAGCCGGCCACGCAGCGTGGCTGGGGAAGGAGGATCCGTGGTGGGCAAGACCGGCGCCGCCGGGGTTGCACTGCTGATCATGGCGGTCGGGCCGCTGGCCGTCGGCTGCGGCAACGCAGCCTCGTCCTCGGGGGCGGGCGCTGGTGGCACCGTCGCGGCCAGCCCGGCCGCCGGCAGTTCCGGGGGCGGCGCGAAAGCTGGCCCGGCCGCCTGTACCGGTGGCCTGACGGGCAGCGAACCCGGCGTGGTGCAGATGGTGTGTGACGGGACGGCCACGGTTCACCTGCAGGTCGGGTCGGTCACCAAAAGCTTCGTGGGCGGGCAGTGCCACTCCGCAGGCGACTTCTGGAGCGTGACGGCGGGCGTGATCACGCAGGTGGGTGCGTACAAGGGCCCACCGGTCGATGTCGTGTCCATCAACAAGAACAGCTCGGGCGGCGGCAGCATCCAGGTGCTCCTTGGCGGTAAGAACTACTTCGTGGACGGCGCCTCGCTCACGTTGTCGGAGGGTGCCAAAACCGCGCACCTGCAGGGCAAGGCGACCGCGCAGTCCGATGTGCCCGGTGCCGCGGTCACTGCGGATGTCGCCTGCTGACCTCGCTTGACCAGCCGGCCGCCCATCCTCATTTCTGGCCGGTTGCTTCTCAGCATTGACAAGAGCGGACCGCGGGAGATCCGGTTACGGGAGGCCCACATGGCATTTACCACCCTGCTGACGTCGAATTTCCAGATCCAGTTCGACCCGGCGGAATACCCTGGGCCGGGTGAGCTTTCCGGCGTGCAGGAGCGTGCCGCGGCATTCGAGACTGGCTGCGAGCCCGATTACGCCATGCTGTGTGAGTGGTTCGGTGTTGCGGTGGGAGCAGGGCTCAGGCCGTCGAACCGCGTTATCGTCACGCTGACCAAGGGCGTCAGGGGAGGCAGCAACACCGGGTATTCGGCCAGCCACCCCCAGATGCGGGTAAACCCGGAGCTCGGCGCATCCGACGATCGTGTTCTGGGGATTTTCGTCGCCGAAATGATCGAAATCCTGATGACTTACAAAGGGCCGTGGGGTCCGGGGAACAGCGGCGGTGAAGGCCTGTCCCGGGTGGCGGCGCAGCTGATGCACCCGCAGTACGGCCACGGCTTTGTCAACGCATGGCTCGCCGCGGACCCCACGGTCGACCCCACCAGCGCGGTGGCGGATTCGGAGTTCCGTAAGGACTGGGTCTCGCAGAACTTCACCGGAGGCCCGCTGAAGGCGGGCGGGTCTGTCCGTGGCGACGATGATTCCTACAGCTACGGCTGCGCCATGCTCTTTATCTACTACCTCAAGAGCCAACTGGGCTTTTCGATGCCCCAGGTCGTGCAGAACGGCGGGGCGACGCTCGCCGAGACCTACCGGGCACTGACGAACGGGCAGGCCAATGGCTTCTGGGCCTTCAAATCGCTGCTGGCCGAGCATTTTCCCATCGGCGTGCAGTCTCCGACCGACGACCCGTTCCCGTTGTCCCCCGTCTCGGTCCCGACCAGGGTGGCTCCGGGCGCTGGCTCGTCCGGGAACACCACGGCGCTGGTCGTCACCAGGACCGACAGCCGCATCTTCTACACGTGGTGGGATCTCGGCCAGGGCGGCCAGGGATACGGTGAGCTTGACGGGGGTGGCCGGGCTGATGCCGCGCCTGCTGCGGCCCTGGTGGGCCCGCAGCATGACTACCTGTTCGTCGCCATCAAGGATCCCGACGGCAATCTCCTGCTCAACCAGGGTGTACTCGGGAAGCCCTTCGTCGGCTGGGAAAGCATGAACTTCCAGACCGGTGTGGCTCCGGGCCTGGCCTCCTCGGGTAATACCAGCGCCGTCGTCGCGGTCAGCGCCGACGGCCGTGTCTTCTACGACTGGTGGGATCTCGGCCAGGGCGGCCACGGGTTCACCGAGCTTGACGGGGGTGGCCGGGCTGATGCCGCGCCTGCTGCGGCCCTGGTGGGCC
>CAYPQM010000098.1:0-16514 GCA_964412845.1 uncultured Streptosporangiaceae bacterium | reverse complement strand
GAGCTTGACGGGGGTGGCCGGGCTGATGCCGCGCCTGCTGCGGCCCTGGTGGGCCCGCAGCATGACTACCTGTTCGTCGCCATCAAGGATCCCGACGGCAATCTCCTGCTCAACCAGGGTGAACTCGGGAAGCCCTTCGTCGGCTGGCAGTGACCGGGGTCACCGAGGTAAGCCGTATTTAGTTGCATCTCATCACATATCGTTATTAGCTGAAATTTCTCGCATTCCAGCATAAACCTTACAGAATATGTATCGCGGTGCGCTCGTTTGGAAATAAATATTCTGGGCCTCATCCCGGCGATAGCCTGCACGGAAATGGCACCGTGCCCAGGCGAACTGCCCGGCGCCCATTTCGTCGACCCAGAGGTTGCATAACTGCTGGTGGAGGCAACTGTGTCACCGCCTCCGGGCGCACTGCCGCGAGGATGCTTCAGGCTCTTCTTAGGCCGAGTGGAATCGCTGTGACGCATTCTGTTTATGATCTCGTTAACGAGGGCCCGGCACGGCGGTGGCATCGCCACCGGTCCTGGATCGGCGGCCGCGGCGACCTTCACCGACAGCACCCTGGCCGGCAACACGGCCACTACAGGCAGCGGCGGCGGCATCTATAGCCAGGGCGGCACAGCCACGCTCACCGGCACCCCCGTCAACGACAACACGGCCCCGCTTGGCAACGGAGGCGGCATCGCCACCATCGACGCGGTGCTCACCCTCACCAGCTCCCCGGTCAGCGACAACGCGGCCGCCCCCGAGGGGGGCAGCGGCGGCGGCGTCTACCGGATCGGCGGCACGGTGACCGTCACCACCTCCGCGATCAGCGCCAACACGCCCAATAACTGCACCGGCAGCAACCCCGCGATGCCGCCTGCACCGGCTGATCACTCCACGCAATTCCGCAACATCAGGTCGGAACCGGCTGGGCCGCCCGCACCCCGCGGTCGGCCCAGCCGGCCGCGTAGTCCCTGCCCCCTCCGGCCGCCGCCGCCCGGCGGAACGCCGCGATCGGGGTAACCGGAGCCCTCAAGTAAGAGACAGCCGGTGTCGCCACCCGGGGGAGCCGGCTACGTCGCCACCCGGGGGAGCCGGCTACGTCGCCACCCCGGGGGAGCCGGCTACGCCGGCCAGGTCCAGGGCGGCGATGTAGCCGAAGGTCATCGCGGGGCCGATGGTCGCGCCCGCGCCGGCGTAGCTGTGCCCCATGACGGCCGCGCTGGCGTTGCCCGCCGCGTAGAGCCCGGCGATGGGGCTGCCGTCCGTGCGCAGCACCCGGGCTCGCTCGTCGGTGCGCAGCCCGCCCTTGGTGCCCAGGTCGCCGGGCACGATCTTGACCGCGTAGAACGGCGCCTGCCGCAGTGCCGCGAGGCACGGGTTGGGCCGCTGCCGGGGGTCGCCGTAGTAGCGGTCGTAGGCGGAGTCGCCGCGGCCGAAGTCCGCATCCTTGCCGGTTTCCGCGAACTCGTTGAACCTGACGACCGTCTTGGCCAGGGTCGCCGGGTCTATGCCGACGGAGTCGGCCAGTTCCGCGATGGTGGGCGCGCGGTGCAGCACGCCCGCGGCGTACCAGCGGCGGGGCAGCGGCTTGCGCGGCGCGCGCCCGGCGAACACGTAGGTGTTGCGGTAACGCTGGTCGATGATCAGCCAGGCCGGGATGTGCGGGGTGTCCTCGCCGTGGCCGTCGTACATGGCGTGCACGGCGTCGACATACGGCGCGGACTCGTTGACGAACCGCTGCCCGGCCCCGTTGACCAGCATGCAGCCGGGCAGGCTGCGCTCGGCGAGGACGAAGTACGGCCGGCTGGCGAGCGGTATGGACGGGCCCCACCAGGCGTCGTCCATCAGGTCGAGCGCGGCCCCGGCGGCCTCGCCCGCGGTGATCGCGTCGCCGGTGTTGCCGGCCGCGCCGGTCGTCCACTCGGTGCCGATCGGCGGCCGCTGGTAGCGCTGCCGCATCTGCTCGTTGTGCTCGAAGCCGCCCGCGGCCAGCACGACGCCGCGGCTCGCCCGGATCAGGGCGGGCTGGCCGTCCCGGGTTACCTCGACCCCAGTGACCCGGCCGTCCTGCATCCGCAGGCCGGTCATCGGGGTGTTCAGCCAGACCGGCACATCCTGGGCCAGCAGGCCCGCCCGCAGCCCGGCCGCCAGGGCCTGGCCCATGCTGAGCGTGTGGTGCCGGAGCACGCGCGCCCGGGTCAGCCGGCCGAGGACTTTCGCGCTGGCCAGCATGGCCCGCGGATGCCGGGGGCCGAGGCTCAGCCACCGGTAGTCGGCCTGCGTGATCGTCACGCCGGGCGGCGACGGCAGGTAGGGCGGGTTCAGGTGGGCCAGTTCGGTGCCGAGCTTCCGCCCGTCGAGCGGCACCGGCTCGATGCTGCGCCCCTGGGCCAGCCCGCCGGGAGCCTCGGGGTAGTAGTCGGCGTAGCCCGGCACCCAGGCGAAGTCGACGGGCGTGTTCGCGCGGACGAAGGCGAGCATGGCCGGGCTGTGCTCAAGCAGCGCCCGCTGCCGCTCCGCCGGGACGCCGTCACCAGCCACATGCGCCAGGTATGCGCGGGCCTGCTCCGGGGTGTCCCGGACACCGGCCTTGCGCAGCACCTCGTTGCCGGGCGCCCAGATGCCCCCGCCCGAGCGGGCCGTGGAGCCGCCGAACCATTCCGTCTTCTCCAGCACCACGGCGCGCAGGCCGCGGTGCGCGGCGGCGAGCGCCGCGGTCATCCCGGCGGCGCCGCTGCCTACAACGACGACGTCGAACTCGGCCTGGTCCGTTGTCATGGGGCCTCCTGCCGCTCCATACTAGAACACGTTACAGTTTTGGCCGAGCGGCGATTTCAGATCGCACGCCCGCCACGTTCCGCCCCTGACGGAGGCGCCGGTGCCGCAGACCTGCGACGACCAGGCCCACGTGGTCGACGTGGGTTTCGGGCCGGCCGGTGCCTGCGCCGCCCCGGAGGCCGCCGCGGCCTGCGCCGACGTGATCGTGCTGGACCGGTTCCGCGGTGGCGGCGCCACCGCCCTGTCCGGGGGTGTGGTCTACGCCGGCGGCGGCACGCACCAGCAGCGCGACGCGGGCGTCCAGGACTCGCCGGAGGCGATGTTCGACTACCTCAGCCTGGAGGTCGGCGACGCCGTGTCACCGGCCACGCTGCGTGAGTTCTGCCAGGGCAGCCCGGCCATGCTGGCCTGGCTGGAGCGGCATGGCGTGCCGTTCGAGGGTTCCCTGTGCCCGGACAAGACCTCCTACCCGACCAACCGGCACTACCTGTACTACTCCGGCAGCGAGCTGTCCGCCCGCGACATCGCCGCCCCGGCGCCGCGCGGGCACCGGACCCGCGGCCGCGGCACCTCAGGCGGCCTGCTGTTCGCCCGGCTGGCCGCCGCCGTCCGCAGATCCGGCGCCCGCGTGCTCACGCAGACCAGCGCGCGGCAGCTGATCACGGATTCCGCGGGCCGGGTGGTCGGGGTTGACTGCCGCAGCCTGCACGGCGCGCCGGGCTGGGCCCGGGTCGCGCACCGCGTCTTGCGCGGCTGGTCGGCCAAGCCGTACCTGTACGCGCCGAAGGTCGGCCGCATCATGCACCGGCCGGTGCACTGGCTGGAACAGCGACACGGCCGCCCGCTGCGCATCATGGCCCGCCGTGGCGTGGTGCTGGCCGCCGGCGGTTTCGTGGCCAACCGGCAGATGATGCGCGAGCACGCGCCGGCCTACCGGGGCGGCCTGCCGCTGGGGACGCCGGGTGACGATGGCAGCGGGATCCGGCTCGGCACCGGAGCCGGCGGCGCGACCGCGTTCCTGGACCGCGTGTCGGTCTGGCGGTTCCTCAGCCCGCCGCCCGCCCTGCTGCGGGGGGTGCTGGTGGATCGCGCCGGAGCGCGGGTCTGCGACGAGTCCCGCTACGGGGCGGCGCTCGGCGAAGCAATCGTGACCAAGCACAACGCCGAAGCCTGGCTGCTGGCCGACCAGGCGACGGTGGCGGAGGCCCGCCGTCAGGTGCGCGGCACGACGCTGTGGTTCCAGCGCTGGCAGGCGAGGTACCTGCTGACCCTGGGGCGGCTCAGCGCGCCGACGGTCGCCGGGCTGGCGGCGCGGGCTGGCATCGACCCGGGTGGCCTGGCCGCCACCCTGGAGGCCTACAACGCCGCGGCCGCCGCGGGACTCGCCGACCCGGCGGGCAAGCCGGCCGACCAGGTCCGGGCGCAGGACCAGCCGCCCTACTCGCTCATCGACTGCTCGGTCCGGCCCGGGCTGGCCAACCCGGCGCCGATGCTCACTCTCGGCGGCCTGCTGGTCGCGGAGGAGACCGGCCAGGTCCGCCGGGCCGATGGGACCGCGGTGCCCGGGTTGTACGCCGCGGGCCGCAGCGCGGTCGGTCTCTGCTCGCGCTCCTATGTCAGCGGGCTCTCGCTGGCCGACTGTGTCTTCTCCGGCCGGCGGGCCGGCCGGAGCGCAGCCGCCGCCCTGAGCGCCGCCCCGGCCCGGGAGGGCTGACTGCGGCGCGGTCAGGAGTAGGTGATGGCGACCGTGTCCGTCAGCGGTACAGCCTGGCAGGCCAGGATGTAGCCGTCAGCGACATCCTGGGCCTCAAGGACTTCGTTGTGCACCATCTCCACCTCGCCGCCGGTGAGCTGGCAGGCACACGCCCCGCAGATTCCCTCGCGGCAGGAGAACGGCGCGGCGAGGCCCTGGTCGATGAGGACGTCGAGCATCCGGGACCCGGGCGGCCACGGCAGCACGCGGGTCTGGCCGTCCAGCGTGACCTCCAGGGTCGCGGGCACGCCCCCGGTCTCCTCCGTCGCCTCAAAGGGGTTCTCCGCCAGTGACAGGAACCGCTCGACGTGGACCTGGGCCCCCGGCACGCCGAGCTGGCTCAGCGCCTGCCGGACGACCGCCATGTAAGGGTCCGGCCCGCAGATGAACGCGTCGTAGCCGGCGTACGGCGCGGTCAGCGCGGCAATCCCGGCGACGGTCGGCGCGCTCTGCAGCGAGTCGAGCCAGTGCACCACCACCAGCCGGTCCCCGGCGGACGCTTGGAGCCGGAGCAGCTCGGGGCCGAAGATGACGGAATGCTCGTCGCGGTTGGCATAGACCAGGACGATCCGGCCCCGGCCCTGGGCGAGGGCCGACTTCAGGATGGACATCACCGGGGTAATCCCGCTGCCCCCCGCGAACAGCAGGAAGTCGCCGTCCAGCGAGTGCGGGCTGAACGTCCCAGCGGGCGGCAGGATCTCCAGCACGCTCCCGGCCGCCACCTGGTCAGCGATCCAGTTGGAGGCGTGCCCGCCGGTCATCCGCTTGACGGTGATCGTCGGCCGGTCCCCGGTATGCGGCGAGCTCGACAGCGAGTAGCAGCGGGCCACCGAGCCGTCGCCGTCATGCGGGACGCGCACGGTCAGGAACTGGCCGGGCCGGTAGCCGAAAATGCCAGCCAGCTCAGCCGGGATGGCGAGGACGAGTGAGCACGCGTCGGCTGTCTCGCTGATCACCTCGGCTACCCGCACCTGGTAACTGGCCCGCGGCGCGCTCATGGCAGGCTCAAGGCGGGAAGACCTCGACGCTGCCCTGGAGCACCGCGTGGTCGATGCTGCGGCGCAGGCTGGCGCAGGAGTCGATAAGAGCGGTCTGCTCGCCCGCGGACACCCGGGCGCTGAACTCGGCGCACGCGCGGACGGATGGCTGGCTCCACTGCACGCTGGTGTGCTGAGGGCTGAACTTGGCGACCTGCACCACCGCGCCGCAACGGTCGCACTCGACCGGGCGGAAGTGGGCCTGCCGCTCATCGGGCCGGCTCGCCGGGTCCGGCGCGGCGGACCCATTCGCCAGGTGTGGCCCGGCGGACCCGTTCTCCCGATGCTGCCCGTCGGTCATGGTCAGCGGGTCCCGTCCTGCCGTCCGGCGAGGTTCTCCGCCACCTCCGCCTCCCATTCGGCCACCGCGCGGGTGGTGTCAACCTCGAACTCGTAGCGGGCCACCATATCTGGCTCGATGTCCTTGACGTCGAGGTAGAACTGCTCGTACCAGCGGCGTAGCTGGTAGACCGGGCCATCCTCGGCGCACAGCAGCGGATTGTCCACCCGGCTCTTGTGCGTCCAGATCTCCACGTCCTGCTGGAAGCCGAGGCCGATGAAGTTGGCGAACTTGGCGGCCACCCGGTCGCCCTGCGCTTCGGACAGGCCGGCCGGCCGCCTGACGATCACGCCCCATTGCAGCAGGAACGAGTCCGGCGTGACGGGATAGTGGCAGTTGATCAGGACGCTCTCCATGGTCGTGCCGTGATAGTCGTGCGACAGGTAGTTGATCATGTATGACGGCCCGTAGTACGAAGCCTCGGAGCGCAGCGTGGTGTCCGTTCCTGACGCGTAGTTCGAGCCGCTCTCGATATCCGGCCGGGCCCGGGTCTTCAGGTACTGCGTCGCGATGTGCCCTTCGAGCACGTTCTTGAAGTACGTCGGGAAGGCGAAGTGGATGTAGAAGAAATGCGCCATGTCCACGACGTTGTCCACTACCTCGCGGCAGTTGGCCTCGACCAGGATCGAGTCCCAGGTCCAGTTGCTCCACTCGGCGGAGAACGCGCCCTCGATCCGGGGGATGGTCACGTGCTCAGGCGGCGGGTTGCCCTGCGGGTCGTGCCAGACGAACAGTTGCCCGTTCTGCTCGTGCGTCAGCCAGGATCGCGTCCGGGCCGTGGGCGGCACGCGCCGGGCGTAGGGAATCCGCGCGCACCGGCCGTCGCCGCCCCAGCGCCAGTCGTGGAACGGGCAGGCGACCGCGTCGCCCTTGATCGTGCCGCGGCTCAGGTCGCCACCCATGTGCCGGCAGTACGCGTCGAGCACATGCAGGCTCCCGGCGGAGTCGGCGAAGACCACGAGCTTCGTGCCGAACGCCTGTACCGCGTGCGGGACGGCGGCCCGGAACGGCTCGGCCAGCCCCAGGCAGTGCCAGCCGCGCGCGAACCTGGCCGGCGGCGCGCCGCGGTCGATGGTCCGGACGCCGTCCCGGTCATTCATGGGGACCCCTCCATGCTTACTCGCCGCAGCCGTGCCAGCCCGCTACCCCTAGACTAGAACATGTTCTAGTCTGGTGGCGATGGCTGGCCGCTGAGTCGGTGCGATCGGAGGGACGTCCGGTGAGCGAGAACGTCGGGCAGGCGGTGATCGCCGGGGTACGTGACCTGCTGCCGGTGCTCCGGGAGCGCGCGCAGGAGACCGAGGATGCCCGGGTGGTGCCGCCCGAGTCGGTCAAGGCGCTGGAGGAGGCCGGGTTCTTCGGGCTGCTCCAGCCGGTCAGGTTCGGCGGCCTCGAAGCGGATCCGATCACGTTCCTGACCGGAGTCCGGCTGATCGCCAGCGCCTGCGGGTCCACCGGGTGGGTCTCGTCCGTGGTCGGCGTGCACCCCTGGCAGCTGGCCCTGTTCCCGCTGCGGGCCCAGGAGGAGGTCTGGGGCGCCGACCCGAGCACCAGGATGTCGTCCTCCTACGCGCCGACCGGCCGGGCCGAGGCCGTCCCGGGCGGGCACATGCTCAAGGGACGCTGGAGCTTCTCGTCCGGCTGCAACCATGCCAGCTGGGTCCTGCTGGGCGGGATCGTGCTGGACGCCGAGGGCAACCCGGTCGATTTCCGCACCTTCTTGCTGCCCGCCAGCGACTACGTGATCGATGACGTGTGGGACACCGTGGGACTGCGCGGCACGGGCAGCAACGACATCGTGGTGGCCAGCGCTTTCGTGCCGGAGCACCGCTCGCTCAGCTTCACCGATGTCTCCCGCTGCGTCTGCCCGGGCCAGGAAGCCAATCCGGCGCCGCTGTACCGGCTGCCGTTCGGCTCCGTGTTCTCCTACGCGATCACCACGCCGATCATCGGGATGGCGACCGGCGCCTACGCCGCGCACGTGGCCTACCAGCGCGAGCGGGTGCGGGCGTCCTACGTCGGCCAGAAGGCGTCGGAGGACCCGTTCAGCCAGGTGCGGGTGGCCGAGGCCGCGGCCGAGGTGGACGGGGCGTGGCTGGCGCTGGAGCGCAACATGACCGAGCTGATGGAGCTGGCCCGGGCGGGGAAGAAGATCCCGATGCCGGTGCGCCTGCGGGTGCGGCGCGACCAGGTGCGCGGCACCGGCCAGGCGATCAGCGCGGTGGACCTGCTGTTCGAGAACTCCGGCGGCCGGGCGCTGCGCACCGGAACCCCGATCCAGCGGTTCTGGCGCGACGCGCACGCCGGCCGGGTGCACGCGATCAACGATCCGGAACGCGCGCTGTCCATGTTCGGCCGCGGTGAATTCGGCCTGCAGGCTCAGCCGGACGCGATGGTGTGACAGGAGCACCCTGATGAGCGTGGCGCCGCCGGAGTCCGTTACCACCAGCCGTTTTGCCGACACGGACGGTCTCAAGCTGCACTACCACGAGGCTGGCGTGGCCGACGGCACGCCGGTCGTGCTGCTGCACGGCGGCGGCCCCGGTGCCTCAGCGTGGAGCAACTTCGGCCGCAACCTGCCGGTCTTCGCTGATCACTTCCGTACCCTCATGCCGGACCAGCCGGGTTTCGGCAAGTCGGCCAAGCCGCCGGTCACCGGCCATTACTTCACGTTCGCGGCCAACGCGCTGGCCGGCCTGCTCGACCAGCTCGGCATCGAGCGGGTGCACCTGATCGGCAACTCGCTCGGCGGCGGCACCGCGGTCCGGTTCGCGCTGCGGTTCCCCGAGCGGGCGGGCCGCCTGGTGCTGATGGGGCCGGGCGGGCTGAGCCTCAATGTCTTCGCCCCGGACCCGACCGAGGGCGTGCGGCGGCTGATGGAGTTCGCGGCGCCGCCGGGCCCGAGCCGGGAGAAGCTGGCCGCCTTCCTGCGGACGCTCGTGTTCGACCAGCGGCTGGTGACCGACGAGATGATCGACGAGCGGTTCGCCGCGGCCAGCGATCCGCAGTCCCTGGCCGCGATGGCCTCGATGGGTGCCTCGTTCTTCGACCCGGCGCACGCTGAGGAAGGGCTGCTGTGGCGGGAAGCCCACCAGTTGCGCCAGCCGGTGCTGCTCATCTGGGGCCGGGAAGACCGGGTAAACCCGCTGGACGGCGCCCTGGTCGCACTGAAGATCATCCGGCGGGCCCAGCTGCACGTGTTCGGCGGCTGCGGGCACTGGGCCCAGCTGGAGAAGTTCGATGAGTTCAACAAGCTGGCGATCAGTTTCCTGGAAGGGGGAACCCGATGACCGGGATCCAGTCGCTGGGATATCTGCGTCTTGAGTCGGCCGACGTTGCGGCCTGGCGCGAGTTCGGCGTCAGGGTGCTGGGCATGGTCGAGGGCCGCGGGCCTGACCCCGGTGCGCTGTACCTGCGGATGGACGACTTCCCGGCCCGGCTGGTCATTGTGCCGGGCGAGCGGGAACGGCTGCTCGCCTCGGGCTGGGAGGTCTCCGGTGATGGCGACCTGGCTGGGGTGGCGCGGTCGCTGGAGGAGGCCGGTGTCGCGGTCAAGGCGGCCACCGACGCGGAACTCGCCGACCGCCGGGTGACCCGGATGCTGCGCTTCGACGATCCGGCGGGAAACGCGCTTGAGGTGTTCAGCGGCGCCGCGCTCGAAGCTCGCGTCGCGGTGAGTCCGTACGGGAACCGTTTTGTCACCGGTCTGATGGGGCTGGGCCATGTCGTGCTCCCGGTCTCCGACGACGAGTCCGCGCTTCGTTTCTACACCGAGGTCCTGGGTTTCCGGCTGCGCGACTCGATGCGGATGGCGCCGGAGTTGTTCGGCCGCCCGCCGGGCCCCCCGCTGTGGATGCGGTTCCTCGGCTGCAACCCGCGGCACCACTCGCTGGCGCTGTCCCCGTTCCCGGCGCCCGCCGGGATCGTGCACCTGATGACGGAGGTCGAGTCGCTGGACGATGTCGGCCGGGCCATGGAGCGGGCCGCCCGGCGCGGGGCGCCGGTCAGCGCGACCCTCGGGCGGCACGCCAACGACCTGATGGTGTCGTTCTACCTGCGGACCCCCGGCGGGTTCGACATCGAATACGGCACCGACGGCCGGCTCGTCGACGACGCGACCTGGGTGAGCCGGGAGACCACGGCGATCAGCCTGTGGGGGCACCGCTTCGGCTCGGCAGGCGGGCACTGAGTCCGGCGTGCCCAGCGAGCCGATGACCGTGACTCCGGAACTCACGCCCGCCCGGTTCGATCCGGAGCCGGCCCGGTTCCGCCAGGTGCTCGGGCACTTCTGCACGGGGGTCACCGTCATCACGACCGTGGATGAGGACGGCCCGGCCGGGTTCGCCTGCCAGTCGTTCGCCGCGCTGTCCCTGGACCCGCCGCTGGTGCTGTTCTGCCCCAGCCGCTCGTCGGCCACCTGGCGGCGGATCGCGGCGACCGGGCATTTCTGCGCGAACGTGCTGGCCGATGAGCAGCATGAGCTGGCCCGGGTTTTCGGTACCAGCGGGCCGGACAAGTTCGCCGGCGTTCCATGGTCGCCGGCCTCATCCGGCGCGCCGGTGCTGGACGGCGTGCTCACCTGGGCCGGGTGCTCGGTCGAGGCCGTGCATGAGGCCGGGGATCACTACCTGGTGCTCGGCCGGGTAACCGAGCTGGGCGGCTGCCGCGCCGGGCATCCGTTGCTGTTCTACCGGGGCCGGTTCGCGGTGACAGCGGCGCGGGCCGCGGACGGCCCGCCCGAGGTCGTCGACACCCTGCTCGCGTGGCCCCGGCACACCGACTGGATCTAGGAGGCTGGTGCGTTTTCTGTGAGAACACCAGCCACTTAGGACTCGTCGGCCACTCCGCGGGCCGGGAAGGCTGCTCGCTGTGCGAACAGGGCCAGGGTGCCCGCCGCGACGAGCACGGCGCCGACGGCCGGCAGGTCGCGCACCAGGCCGGATCCCACGAGTACGGCTCCTGCGAGTGCGCCGCCGCCGATGCCGATCTGGAAGGCGACCACGAGGAGCGCAGATGCCGTGTCGGCGGCTCGGGGGGCGATCCGCAGCACGGCCGACTGGAGGCATACCGGGATCGCGGTGAACGCCCCGCCCCAGAGGATCGCCGCGGCCACGGTCGCCACGGCCGATCCCGGGCCGAGGGCAGCCAGCCCGGCGAGCGCGACCGTCAGGCTGAGCGCGCACGCCGCCGCGGCCAGGCGGGGCCGGCGATCGGTCACCCAGCCGGTCAGCGCGATGCCGCCGATGCCCGCCACGCCGTAGCCGAGAAGCACCGCGGACAGTGCCAAGCCGACCAGGCCGGCGTCCCGGCGGACGAGCGCGGCGATGTACGTGTACGCCGTGAACTGCCCGAGCACGAGCAGAATCGTCACCGCGCACAGGCCGAGCAGTGAGCGACGGCGCAGAGCCGCGCCCATCGCGGTGAACCGGGCCCTGGTGCCGTCGGCCGCCATCCCGGAGGGCAGCGGGGGCAACGTCGCCCGCAGCGCCAGCACGCTCAGCGCGGCCGCCCCGGCCACGAGCGCCATCGCGACTCGCCACCCGGCCGCCTGGCCGATCGCGGTGGCCAGCGGGGTACCGAGAACAAGCGCGATCGAGTTCCCGGTGAAAACGATCGCCGTCGCTCGGCCCGCCTTCCCCGGCGGTGCCATGCCCGCCGCCACCGGGGCCAGCAATGACCAGAAGACGCCGTGGGCCAGCGCGCAGAGCAAGCGGGCGCCGAGCACCACTGCGTAGTCGGCCGCGACTGCCATCGTGAGCTGCGAGAACACCAGCAGTGCCATCGCGCCGATGATGACCTGCCGGCGTGGGCGGTGCGCCAGCAGCGCCGTGACCGGCAGGGCGCCGATTCCCGCGACCCCCGCGTACGCGGTGACCAGCAGCCCGACGGCCCACTCGTGGACGTGCAGGCCGGCGGCCAGCTGGGGCAGCAACCCCACGGGCAGCGTTTCCGCCGTCACGTACACGAAGGCGGCGCTGGCCAGTGCGATCAGCCCGCCCACCTGGTGCTGCGCGGCCTGGTTCCGCGCCGGATCTTGGCTCGGTGCCTGCTCGGTGGCCACCCCTTCAGGTTATACTCGTGGCACGAGTAAAATAATGCCCGGCCCGGTGCTAACGCGGGGGTGTCTCGATGTCAGGGCAAGGGGTGCTGCTCGGAGCGGTGCACGACCGGCCCGGCATCACCAGGACCTCGGTCGCCCGCCAGCTCGGCATGCCCAGCGGTTTCGCCGCCGAGATGACCGCCCGCCTGGTCGCCTCGAACCTGCTGGCT
Organism: uncultured Streptosporangiaceae bacterium; assembly: GCA_964412845.1. GTDB lineage: Bacteria > Actinomycetota > Actinomycetes > Streptosporangiales > Streptosporangiaceae > JAWWPY01. Next base: position 4,345 of record CAYPQM010000098.1, on the reverse strand, counting down.
GAGCGCCCGGCCCCGCCCACCGGCAGCCGGGGCCGGCCGACGACCTCGCTGCACCCGCATCCCCGCGGGCCGCTGGTGGCCGTCGCTGCCATCGCGCATGAAACCTGGCGGGTAGCCGCCGTGCAGCTCGGCGGGACGGCTATCGCCGCTACCGAGCACAAGCACCGGCGCGACGAACGTGAGGTGCTCACCGCGGTGGCGGCCGAACTCAGCTCTTTGCACCGGCGGTTCCGCCACCGGATCCAGGCCGTGGCGATCGCCGTCCCTGGCACCGTCGTCGGCAGCCGACTGGTGCACGCTCCGAACCTTGGCTGGCATGACGTCGACCTCTCGGTGCTCTGGCCGCGTTACGGCCCGGGCGAGAGCGAGCACTCGTTCCTCGCGGGCAACGACGCCACGTTTGCCGCCACTGCCGAGTCGCGGCGCGGTGCGGCCATCGGTGCGGGCACGACGCTGCACCTCTATCTGGACGCTGGTGTCGGCGGGGCGATCATCGAAGGAGGCCGGGCCGTGCTCGGCGCGCGTGGCATGGCGGGAGAGTTCGGCCACATGCCCTTCGGCGACCCTGCGCTCCGCTGCCGGTGCGGGGCGCAGGGCTGCTGGAACACGAGCCTTGACGGTCTTGCGCTCGCCCGGGCGCGCCGTGATCCGCTGCCGGATGACGAGGTCAGCTATGTGCGCGGGGTCATCGCGGCCGGCCGGGACGGGCAAGCCGCGGCGGTCAGTGCGCTCGGTGGCCTGGCCCGATCGCTCGGCCGCGGGGCCGCCGGGCTGGTCAACGCGCTCGACCCACATGTGGTCACTATCGGGGGGGTCGGACGGGATCTGCTGGAGGTATCCGGCCAGCACTGTACTGAGGCCTACCTGGCCGGCCTGATGGCCTTCCGCGTCTCGCCGCCACCGCCGCTCATCCCGGCGCACTTCGCCGACGAGGCTCCGCTCGTCGGTGCCGCCGAGGAGGCCTTCTCCCGGATGCTCACCGACGAGGGACTGCGCCGCTGGTCCGCCGAGTACTCCGGCCCGCGCAGGCCCGCCCGCACGAGGACGTCCGCCGGGCCGCCTTCCGGGGGGTGATACGCCACGAACCCGGGACCCGGAGCTGCGCTCCGGCGCCTCGCCTGCTCAGGCCGAGACGGGTTCTGCGACGGTGGGCGGGGATGCCCCGGTGGGGCCGGCCGGCAGCCGGCGGGTGACCGCCAGCGCCACCACGGCCATCGCGGCGGCGACGGCGAACGCGGCCGCGACGCCCAGCGCCAGGTTGCCGCCAGTGTCAGCGGCCACGGCCGCGCCGCCGACGCCGATACCGATAGCCGTGCCGAGCACGTCGGCCAGGTTCAGCGACGCGGACGCCCATCCTTCCCGGCCGGGCGGCGCTTCCTTCAACATCATCAGCGAGGTGGGCGCGTAGGCCATCCCCATGCCCAGGCCCGCGACGGTCCAGGCGGCCAGGCCGGCGGCCACCGGCACGTCGGGCTGCAGCACCAGGGCTATCCCGGCTATGCCCGCCAGGATGATGACCAGCCCGGTGCGCACCAGGCGGCGCCCATCCCACGTCTCGCTGAGCCGGGCCTGCACCCAGGCGCCAGCGGTCCAGGCCAGCGTGGAGCCGGTCACCGCGATGCCGGCCAGCACCGGGCTGCGGTGCCGTACCACGGTGATGGACAGGGTCACGTAGGCGTCCGCGCCGAAGAACGCGAATGTCAGCAGCCCCCGGCTGAGGATCGTGGCGGGCAGCCCGCGGCGCGCGGTCAGGGTGCCGGCCGGAATCAGCCGGCGCAGCGCAGGCAGCCCGACGGCCAGGCCGGCCGCGATCAGCCCGCCGCCCGCCAGGATCGTGCCCGCCAGGGAATGGCCGGCCTGGACGGCACCAAGACTGGCCGCCAGGGTGAGGCCCGCCAGGATCAGCGCGGTGCCTGCCGCCGTGCGGACACCGTCGATCAGCCGGTGCTCCTCGGCCGGGCCGGAGGCGGGCGGGCCGAGCCGCACCAACGCCGGGACGGCAATCGACCCGGCCACGGCGACTACCGGCAGCAGGCCCAGGAACACCCACCGCCAGCCGAACACGTGCGCCACCTCGGCGCTGAGGGCCGGGCCGGCCAGCCCGGGCGCGACCCAGGCGGTGGACAGCACCGCCATCATCCTGGCCCGGACCGGGCCGGTGAGGCTGCGGCCGATGGACGCGTAAGCCACCGCCGGCACCGCGCCCGCGCCCAGCCCTTGCAAGGCCCGGCCCGCGACCAGCACCCCCATCGACGGGGCCAGGCCCGCGACGGCCAGCCCGCATCCGAACACGACCAGGCCGGCCACGAACGGGATCGCGGGGCCGCGCCGGTCGGCCTCGCGGCCCGCCGCCACGATGCCGATCACGCTGCCCAGCATGAAGGCGCTGAACACCCAGCCATACAGGCGGAGGCCGCCCAGATCGCGGGCGACCACCGGCATGATGGTCACGACGGCCAGCGCTTCTGACGCGACGAAGGTGATCGTGAGGACAAGCCCCGCGGTCAGCGCCCGGGTCTGCGGAGCCCAGAGCCCGGGTGCCCGGCTATCACGCACCAGCCGTCCTCCGTTCTGCCCCATTGCTCCCCTGAGCCTAAGACCTCAACCAGGCTTCAGGTCCAGTCCCGGAATCCGTCAGTTATGGCCACGCGGCGACCTCGGGATGTCTAGCTCGGCTAGCGGTTGACCCTCCCGTAACGGGAGGCGGCACAGTGGCCTCATGAAGGACTACACCGTCGGCGAAGTGGCTGACCTGGCGCACGTGTCGGTGCGGACGCTGCACCACTACGACGACATCGGGCTGCTCACCCCGAGCGGGCGGAGCGCGGCCGGTTACCGCCTGTATTCCGGCGCGGACCTGCGGCGCCTGCAACAGGTCCTGCTCTACCGGGAGCTGGACTTCGGGCTGGACGAGATCGCGCAGATCCTCGCCGACCCGGACCCGGCCGCCGGTGACCACCTGCGCCGCCAGCACCGGATGCTGCGCCAGCGGCAGGCCCGCGACCAGGCGCTGATGAGCGCGATCGAGAAGGAGATGGAGGCACGGCAGATGGGAATCTCGCTGACACCTGAGGAACAGTTCGAGATCTTCGGCACCGACAAATTCGGTGAGTACACCGAGGAGGCCAGGCAGCGCTGGGGTGACACGGACGCGTGGCAGCAGTCCCAGCGGCGAACGGCCGCCTATACCAAGGCCGACTGGGTCGCCATCAAGAGCGAGGCCGACGGGAGCATCCAGGCGTTCGCCGAGGCCCTGCGAGCTGGTGAGCCGGCTACTGGAAGCACGGCCATGGACCTGGCCGAGGATCACCGCCAGCACATTTCGCGCTGGTTCTACGACTGCGGGTACGACATGCACCGCGGCCTGGCCGAGATGTATGTGGCCGACCCGCGGTACACGAAGACCTATGACGACATCGCGCCCGGGCTCTCCGGCTATGTCCGCGACGCGATCCTGGCCAACGCCGATCGCGCGCAACGCTAAGGGCGTGTCCGCTGTCCGCTCTACGGGAAGATGGCCCGGTGAGCTTCGACATCTTCCTGCAGTCCTTCGCGGCCGGCGAGGCAGCGCCGGGTGACCCGGTCGCTGCCCGCCGCGTGCTGGATCCCTATCTCGCCGCGCCGCCCGACGGCAATGGTTATGCGAAGGTGCGAACGGACGACGGCGAGGCTGACGTCTACGGGGTGGGCAGCGACAGCCTCATGATCAACCATGCCTCGGGGACGCTGATCTGGCAGGTCGTGGTGGATGTCGCCCAGGCGGGCGGCTACGTGATCCTGCCGATCGGCGTCCCGGCCTGCCTCGTTCGCGAGGAGATGACCGGCGATCTGCCCGGTGAGCTGCGCGACGGTGCCGTGGTCGTCCGGTCCGGCGCCGAGCTGCTGGACGCCGTGGCGCGGGCGTGAGGCGGCGCGCTACTCGGCGGTGTGGCAGACAGCTTCGACGTTGTTGCCGTCGGGGTCCCGCACAAAGGCGCCATAGTAGTGCGGGTGGTACTCAGGCCAGACTCGTGGCTCATTGAGCACCGCGGCGCCGGCCGCCACCGCGGCCTCGAAGAACGCCCGCACGGCAGCCCGGTCGGGTGCCACGAACGCGATATGCGCCTCGCGGAAGCCCTCCCCGGTCGTCTGCGGGCCGATCCAGAACTCTGGTTTGGCGCCGGCCCCGAAGCCGATCACCGGCCCGAAGTCCATCACCCGGCATCCGCCGACCGGGATGAGCACGGCGTCGTAGAACGCGGCGCTCGCGGCCACATCAGCGCACTGGATTGAAAGGTGATCAAGCATGCAGTCATCTTTACCGGCCGGCCGCCCATCACCGGGCACCGACACCCGAGCGCGGGCC
>CAYPQM010000097.1:0-25877 GCA_964412845.1 uncultured Streptosporangiaceae bacterium | reverse complement strand
CGTGGTCAGCCCGGACGGCAGGTGCATCACCTCATCGCCGGGCTTGAGCACGCCGCCCGCCACCTGGCCCGCGTAGCCCCGGTAGTCGTGCAATTCCGGGTCGGTCGCCTGGTGCGGCCGGATCACGTACTGCACCGGGAACCGCACGTCGATCAGGTTCCGGTCCGACGCGATGTGCACGTGCTCCAGGTGGTGCAGCAGAGACGGGCCGTCGAACCACGGCATGTTGGCCGACCGCTGCACCACATTGTCGCCGTGCAGCGCGGAGATCGGCACGAAGGTAAGGTCGCCGATCTCCAGCTTCGCCGCGAACGCAGCGAATTCCTCGCTGATCCGCTCGAAAGTGGCCTGGTCGTAGTCGACCAGGTCCATCTTGTTCACCGCGAGGACCAGATGAGGCACCCGGAGCAGCGTGGTGAGGAAGGCGTGCCGCCTGCTCTGCTCGGTCAGCCCGTTCCGGGCGTCCACCAGGACGATCGCGAGGTCGGCCGTGGAGGCGCCGGTCACCATGTTCCGGGTGTACTGGATGTGACCTGGGGTGTCGGCGATGATGAACTTCCGCCGCGGCGTGGCGAAGTAGCGGTAGGCGACATCGATCGTGATGCCCTGCTCCCGCTCGGCCCGCAGGCCGTCGGTGAGCAGGGCGAGGTTGGTGTAGTCCTCGCCCCGGGCCCGGCTGGTCCGCTCCACCGCGGCGAGCTGGTCCTCCAGGATCGCCTTGGAGTCGTACAGCAGGCGCCCGATCAGGGTGCTCTTGCCATCGTCGACCGAGCCCGCGGTGGCCAGCCGCAGGATGTCCATGGGCCGGGCGCCCTCCCCGGTCGCCGCTCCGGCCGCGGATGTGACAGGCATCAGAAGTATCCTTCCCGCTTGCGATCCTCCATGGCCGCCTCACTGGCCCGGTCGTCGGCACGGGTCTGGCCGCGCTCGGTGACCCGGGTGGCGGTGATCTCCGTGATCACCTCCGCGATGGTCGCGGCGGTGGACTCCACCGCCCCGGTGCAGGTCATGTCGCCGACGGTGCGGTAGCGGATCCGGGTCTCGACGACGGTTTCCTCCTCGCCCCTGGGGATGAAGTCGTTGTCCGCGAGCAGGATGCCATCCCGCTCGAACACCCGGCGGGAGTGCGCGAAGTAGATGGACGGGATATCCAGTTCCTCCCGCTCGATGTACTGCCAGATGTCCAGCTCGGTCCAGTTGGACAGCGGGAACACCCTGATGTGCTCGCCCTTGTGGATCCTGGTGTTGAAGATGCTCCACAGCTCGGGACGCTGGCTCTTCGGATCCCACTGGCCGAACTCGTCACGGAAGGAGAAGACCCGCTCCTTGGCCCTGGCCTTCTCCTCGTCCCGGCGGCCACCGCCGAACACCGCGTCGAACTGGTGCTCCTCGATCGCGTCGAGCAACGTGGTGGTCTGCAGCCGGTTGCGGCTGGCCCGGCGGCCGGTCTCCTCGACCACCCGGCCCGCATCGATGGACTCCTGGACTGAGGCCACCACAAGCTGCACCCCGGCCTGGGCGACCCGGCGGTCCCGGTACTCGATGACCTCGTCGAAGTTATGGCCGGTGTCCACGTGCATGACCGGGAACGGGACCTTGGCGGGCGAGAACGCCCGTTCGGCGAGGGCCAGCATGACGATCGAGTCCTTGCCCCCGGAGAACAGCAGGACCGGCCGCTCGAACTCGGCGGCGACCTCGCGCATCATGTGGATGGACTCAGCTTCGAGTACCTCAAGCTGGGAGAGCGAGTAGTCAGAGCGCGTCACGGCCATCAAGCAGACTCCGAGTCGTCGGGCACGGGCGAAGCGGGCGGCACTCCCGGGCGGGAACGCTCCTGGGGACATGAACGCCGCGCCGAGCGGATGTCATCCAGCAGCGTGCCAGCAATTGCCGCCCGGCAGATCAGGATATCCGGCAGCGACGGATCGGCCTGGTTGTACTCCAGCTTCGAGCCATCGATCCTGGACGCGTGCAGCCCCGCCGCCACGGCCACGGCCACCGGCGCCGCGGAGTCCCATTCGAACTGGCCCCCGCTGTGCACGTACGCGTCGGCGTCCCCGCAGATCACCGCCGCCGCCTTCGCCCCGGCCGAGCCGAGCGGCACCGGCGTCAGCCCGGCCAGCTCACTGAGCCGCTCGACGAACCCGGGAGGCCTGGTCCGGCTGACCATGAGGCGCAGCGCGCCGCCCGGTACCGGGGCGGCCGGGCGCGGCGGCTCCGCCGTGCTCAGCACCGTGCCCTGGGCCGGCAGCGCCACAGCTCCCGCGGTCAGCGTGCCGTGCTCCCACAGGGCGACGTGGACCGCCCAGTCCGCGCGGCCGGCCTCGCCGAACTCTCGCGTCCCGTCCAGCGGATCCACGATCCACACCCGGCCCGCTGACAATCGCGCCAGGTCGTCGCGGCCTTCCTCGGACAGCACCGCGTCACCGGGGCGCCGCCGGGCCAGCTCTCCGGCGAGATACTCGTGCGACAGCCGGTCACCCGCTGTGCGCAGCTCGTCCGGGCGGCCGCCACGGGCCCGCAAGGTGAGCAGGCGGTGGCCCGCCTCGGCGGCAAGATCACGGGCGAGGTCATCGTCGGATGCCAACAGGCAGGCTCCATTCCAGACGGGACTGCGACGACCACAGGCTAGTGGGCGCCGCAGTCCCGCAGGACCATCGACCGCCTCAGGCGCGGCTCCGCCGACCGCAGGCTAGTAAGCGCCGTACCCGTGCACGACCGCCGACAGCGTCTTCCAGAGGATCTGCAGGTCCAGGACGAAAGACCAGTTCTCCACGTACCGCAGGTCGAGCCGCACCGCCTCGTCCCAGGCCAGGTCCGACCGCCCGTTGATCTGCCACAAGCCGGTCATGCCGGGCTTGACCACGAGCCTGCGCCGCATGTGATCGCCGTACCGTGCCGCCTCGACCGGTAGCGCCGGCCTGGGCCCGACCAGGGACATGTCCCCGAACAAGACGTTGAACAACTGGGGCAGCTCGTCCAGGGAGTAGCGGCGCAGCCAGACGCCCGCCCGGGTGATCCGTGGGTCCTTGCGCATCTTGAACAGCGCCCCGGCCGCCTCGTTGTGCTCCGCGAGCTCGGACTTCCGCTGTTCCGCGTCCACCACCATGGTCCGGAACTTCCAGACGGAGAAGGTGTGGCCGTCCTTGCCGACCCTGGTCTGCCGGAAGAACACCGGCCCCCGGTCGGTGAACTTGATGGCCAGCATGATCACCGCGAACAAGGGGGCCAGCAGGATCAGCCCGGTCAGGGCCAGCGCCTTGTCGAATGCTTCCTTGATGACCTTCTTGCCGCCGTCAAGTTCCGGGTGGTCCACGTGCAGCAGCGGCAGCCCGGCGACCGGGCGGATCGTCGTGCGCGGCCCCGCGACATCGAGCAGGGCGGGCGCGACGCAGACATCCGTCCCGGTCTTCTCCAGGTCCCAGGCCAGTTCGCGCAGCCGGATGCCGTTCATCTCGGGGCAGGCCAGCACGGCGACCGTATCCGCGCGGAACTGGCCCACGGCGGCCGTCACGCTGCCCAGCCCGCCGTAGACGGGGACGCCCGCGATCTCGTTCAGCATGGTCCCGCCGGCCAGGCAGGCGCCCACCACGGACAGGCCGTGATAGGTGCCGCGGCGCAACTCGGCCACGAGATCGGCGACGGCGGGCGCGTGGCCGATGGCCACCACCCGGCGCATGCAGGCGCCCCGGCTGCGCAGCTTGTGCAGCCGCCTGCGGAGGCGGTGCCGGACAACCAGGTCGAAGGCCGTCGCGCAGGGCAGCGCGACCACGACGTAGCCCCGGGCAAACTGCAGGTGGCCCGCATACGAGACGATGGCCACCCCGGCCGTCAGGCTCACCGCCGCGTTCAGCACCCGGCGAAACTCATCCGAGCCGACCCCGATGAACCGCGAGTCATATCCCCCGGCTACGGCTACCCCCACCCCCCAGAGGATGGGCAGCACAGCGGTGAAGGCCAGGTAGGCGGCGGGCTGGCGGGTCAGGCTGCCGTAGTGGATGTCATAGGCCAGCAGCGCCAGCATTCCGGCCACCAGTGCGCAGACGAAGTCCGCCACGGCCGCCTTGCGAAGGTATGCGCTGGTCCACGCCGCTGGGTCGGCGGCCGACAGGCGCACTTCGGTAGCGTGACGCCGCCGCGTAACCACGGTGTTACCGGACACTCTCCCAACCCCTCTTTCCCCCACCACGCCTTGCACCCCGCCTCAACCGCATAGGGAAGACGCTTGATCAATCCCGATGGTTGACACATACCGGCCCGAAGCCTCTAAGGACCGGCATCGCGAGCCGCCGACGGGCTTTTGCGAACCCAAGGTGACCGCCCAGCTACCTGCCACGAAGGCTCGAACGTCCCGGAGGCCGCCGCTAACCGCGGCTGCTCTCATCGCGGTGCCAGGTCGAATAGTCACGGCGCCGGACGGCCCGGCGCGCCCCCAGCCGCGCGAGGACGGCCATCGTCATGAATACCGCGACCCGCAGCGCCATCCGCGGATCCCAGCCGATGATCGCGAGCAGATCCGCGGGCCGGGTCCGCGCCGTCGCGTCGGGAGCACCCTGCGCCTGGTCCGCGTGGGCCTGCTCGACCTGGCTCACTCCCATCGTCGCGCGGACCCGGCGGCGGAGCAGGTCACCAGCGGTCCGCGGCGGGTGGATGACCACCCGCGCGTCCGGCACGATGACCCGTTCATCCGGCCCGAAAAGCAGCGACGCCGCGAGATCATCGGCGAGCAGCGGCGGCAGGCCGGCCACCCGCGCGTGGCCAACTTCGCTGAGCCCGATGACCCCCCGCCCGAACAGCCCGCCGCGGACCTCCGGCAGCCGCAGCCATACGTCGTAATACCAGCGGACCAGCCAGGGGCGGCCGGCCAGCGCGAGTACCCGCCGCGGGCCGGCGGCGAGAGTGCCGGGCCGGCGCAGCGCGTCGCCCAGGGCCCGGACATCCTCGGCGCCCAGTTCCACATCGGCGTCCACGTACATCCGGGGAAAATCCGTGGCGGCCTCGTCACCGGCCGCCAGGGCCGCGCGCTTGGAGGCAACCGGAATCGACACCACCCGCACCGGAGGGCCGAACGCCGCCGCCACCTCGGCCGTATCATCGGTGCAGCCGTTGGCCACCACGATGACGTCCAGCTCACCCGGGCGCACGGCCGCGACGAGCTGCCCGAGCAGGCGGCCGATCACCCGGGCCTCGTTGTGCGCTGGTACGACGACACTCACCACAGCGGGCAAGTATGCCCGGCCGGCGGTGGCTGTGTCAGGACATGTCGCCGGCCGGGGTGGCGGTGACCAGGAAAAACGTCCCCTAATATCAGCCCCGCAGCCCAAGAGAAGGAGCCCTTCCGTGGACGACGCGCAGGTCCAGGCCTCGGCCGACGTGGACGATAGCGCCACGCTCGGCGCGGGGACAATGGTGTGGCACCTCGCGCAAGTCCGCGAGCAGGCTCGCCTCGGAAACGACTGCATCGTGGGCCGCGGCGCCTACGTGGGCCCCGGTGTGATCATCGGTGACCACGTCAAGCTGCAGAATTACGCGCTCGTCTACGAGCCGGCCCGGCTGGAGGACGGGGTGTTCATCGGCCCCGCCGTGGTGCTGACGAACGACATGTTTCCGCGGTCGACGGACGTGTCCGGGAAGCTCAAGAGGCCCGACGACTGGGCCGCCCGGGGCGTCCTGGTGCGGGAAGGCGCGTCGCTGGGCGCGCGGGTGGTCGTGCTGCCCGGGGCCGTGATCGGCCGCTGGGCGCTGGTCGCGGCCGGCGCGGTCGTGACCCGCGATGTGCCGGACTTCGCGCTGGTCGCCGGGGTGCCCGCGCGCCGGATCGGCTGGGTGGGCCGCGCCGGGGTGCCCTTGGTCGACGACGGTGCTGGCCGGTGGCGCTGTCCGCAGACGGATGAGATGTACGCGCAGGTCGATGGGGAGTTGCGGGCGGCCGAACTCGGATAGCGGTCAGCGGGACGCTGCCCCCGATCGTGCCGCCACCGATCGTGACATCAGAGCAGCTGGACGAGCGCGAGATCCTCAGCCCCGGCGGTGGCGAGGCCGCCGGCGAGCAGCTCACCGACTTTCAGGCCGCCTGACTGAAGCCGGACGATGGCCTCGGGCCCGACCGCCGACGGCAGCACGGCCATGTGGCCCGGGTGCGGCGGGCCGGGCGGCCACACCGGGACACCGGCGGCGGCCAGGGCCGCGCGGTCCGCGTCCCCCCAGAACTGGACCAGGACCGCGCCTGGCGCCTCGTCTCCGAGCAGTCTGGCCTCAGCAGCGCCGAGCACGACGTCCGCGCCGGGCTGCAGGGCCAGCAGGACCGCGTCGCACCGCGCGGCGAGGTCAGCCCGGGTCAGCTGGCCTGCCTCGACCACGTCCGCGCCGCCGTCGCGCAGATAGCCCGTGATGAACGGGCCGAACGCGTTGTCGCACAGCACCACGATCCGGCTCCCGTAGACGGCGATGCCGGCGTCGTGCAGTTGCTTCACGGCCATCGGCCCCAGGAACGAGAACACGTCCACGGACGGATGGCGCTCATTCGTGCCGGCCACCGGGATGCCCCGGCCGCGGCAGGCCGCCAGGTCCACGTCAGGCGAGCGGTACTCCCAGCTCTCGTACATCAGCGGAATCACCGCGGACGGCTTCAGCTGCGCCACCATCGCCGCGTCGATCGGACGGACCTGGCCGCTGTTGGTGACGATGTCCGCCGCGCCGACGACCCCCGGGCTCTTCGCGGGGAGTAGCTGAATCCGGTCGGCCACCCCGGCCAGCCGGGCCAGCTCGCAGGTCAGGTCAGCCAGCTCGCGGTCCGTGGCGTACCGGGTCGTCCCGGCGAGCGCGTAGACATCCGCACCGGCTATGGCCGCGATGACGGGGGTCACCACATAGGCGCCGCTCGCCGCCTCGGTGAGCACCGTCGCGTGGCTGAGGTCCAGCTGGCACCGGTCAATGGCGGCGGCCATCAGCCGGACCAGGCGCCGGGCGTCAAGCCCGGGCTGGGCCGGACCTGTCACGTTCTGCCCGCCGGGTGACGAAGGTCAGCGGCGGCGGCGATGACGGACACGATGAGATCCTGCTCGTCCTCGGTCATCTCGTGGAACAGCGGCAGGGTGAGCGAGTCAGCGGTGAGCCGCTCAGTCACCGGCAGCGGCGGGCAGGGCTGGCCGGCGTACGCGGGCTCGAGGTGGGAGGCCATGATGCCGCGCCGGGCCGACACGCCCGCGTCAGCGAGCAGGCGCAGCAGCTCGTTGCGGCCCACCGGGAAATCGGGCGGCAGCAGCACCCAGAACCCCTGGTAGTTGGTGGTTCCGTAGGCCGGGTCAGTGATGGTCGCGAGACCAGGGAGGGCGGACAGCACGCGGTGGTAGCGCTCGGCGAGCACGCGGCGGCGGGCAATGAGCTGATCCAGCTTGCCGAGCTGAACCAGGCCGATCGCGGCCTGGACGTCGGTCATCCGGTAGTTGAACCCGGTCTCCAGGTAACGCTCGATGACCGGCTGCTGGCTGGCATGACGCTGCGCCGCGCTGACGTCCATGCCGTGTTCCCGCAGCCGGCGCATCCGGGCGGCGGCCTCAGCGTCAGGGGTGACGACCATCCCGCCTTCTCCCGTGGTGAGGAGCTTGCGCGGGTGGAACGAGAAGGCGGCGATGGCGGCACCGGCGCCAACTGGGCGGCCCCGGTACACCGAGCCCACGGCGCATGCGGCGTCCTCGACGACGGTGATGCCGCGCGGCTCGCAGAGCGCCCGCATCGCGTCCAGGTCAGCGGGCACCCCGGCCTGGTCCACCAGGACGACAGCACGGGTCCGCTCGGTCAGCTGGGGTGCCACGGTGCCCGGAACGAGGTTCTGGGTGGCCTCGTCGACATCGGCGAAAACCGGCTCCGCCCCGACGTAGCGGACCGCGTTCGCGGTCGCGATGAACGACAGCGAGGGGACGACCACCTCATCGCCCGGTCCGATCCCGGCGGCCAGCAGCGCGAGGTGCAGCGCCGCGGTGCACGAGGACACGGCGACCGCGTGGGCCACCCCGATCGAGTCCGCGAACGCGGCCTCGAACTCCGCGACCCGGGGTCCCTGCGCGACCCAGCCTGACCTGACCGCGGCGGCGGCGGCCGCTGCCTCCTCCTCGCCGATCCACGGCCGCATGACCGGGATCGTCATGACGCCACCCCGGCCGCCTGCTGCGCGCGCCACCAGGCGACCAGCCGGGTCAGTCCTTCCTCAAGGCCCACTTCAGCCTTCCAGCCGAGGCGGTCGGCCGCACTGGAGACGTCAGCCAGCCGCCGGGTGACCGAGTTGACTGCGCGCGGCGGCCCGAACTCCAGCTCAAGGTCACGCCCCATGACGTGGATCAGCGTCTCGGCGAGCTCGCGCAGGCTGGTCTCAGTCCCGCTGCCGATGTTGAACACCTCGTCGGTGGCGTCGCTCGCGGCGGCGAGCAGGTTCGCGCGGGCGATGTCTTCAGTGAAGACGAAGTCCATGGTCTGCGTGCCGTCACCGAGGATGAGCGGCGGCTGGCCCGCTGCTATCCGCTCCATCCACCGGATCAGGACTTCGGTGTACAGCCCGTAGATGTCCATCCGCGGGCCGTACACATTGAAGTAGCGCAGTGCCACGTAGTCGAGACCGCGCATGGCGTGGAAGCTGCGCAGCAGGCCCTCGTTGAATGTCTTGGCCGCACCGTACAGGGTGTCGTTGTCGTAGGGGTGATGCCGCTCGGTGGTCGGGAACACCTCCGCGAGCCCGTAGATCGACGCCGACGACGCGGCGATCACCTTGCGGACACCTGCGTCGGCCGCGGCCTCGACGACCTCATAGGTCCCGTCGACGAGTACCTCCAGGGCCAGCCTGGGCTCGGTGACACACTGCGTGATCCTGATGGCGGCCTGGTGGAACACCAGGTCGATGCCATCCATCAGCGCTGTCACCAGCCCGCGGTCCCGGATATCGCCCTCGGCCACCCGGACGTTCCCGGACGCCAGCGCGTCGGCCAGGTTCTCCCGGCGGCCCCGGACGAAGTTGTCCAGCACGATGACCTCAGCCGCGCCCGCTGCCACCAGCTGATCGACGATCGTCGAGCCGATCGTTCCGGCGCCGCCGGTGACCAGGCAGCGCTGTCCCTGGATCATCTGTTCGCTCCCATCGTCACGGGCACCCGGGCGCCCTCTTGTTCCGCACTTAGCGACGCCGCCTCAAGCACCGCGAGCACCCGCAGGCCTGAGCCCGCATCGGTCAGCGCCGGCCTGCCCTCCGTGATCGCGCTGGCGAACTCGGCCATCACGGCCGGGAGCGCCTCCCGTTCCGGCAGGGCCGGGACGGAGATGTCCCCGGTGCGGTAGGAGATAAGCGTCTCCCGCCGCTCATCGGGTCCCACGGAGCTGGCCTCCATCCGGTCCACCCCACGGTCGTGGATCATGAGCCGGGCCGGGGGATTCATGTCGTCCCAGACGATCGTGCGCCGGGTCCCGCCGAACACCGTGGTCCGGATCTTCGTGGGGCTCAGCCAGTTGACGTTCACGTGCGCGAGGACACCCGTGTTCATCCAGATGGACAGGTAGGCCAGGCAGGCCCGCCCGGTGCCGACCGGATCCGCGGTATGGGCCGCCACGGCAACCGGCATGGTGCCCTCGGGCAGCACGAAGTCCAGGATCGACAGGTCGTGCGGGGCGAGGTCCCACAGCACGTCCACATCCGGCTGGATCAGGCCCAGGTTGACCCGGACCGAGTCCACGAACTGGACATCGCCGATCTCCCCCGACCGGATAAGTTCCCGGATCCGCCGCACGGCCGGCGTGTAGCAGTAGGTGTGGTCGCACATCAGCACCAGGCCGGACCGCTCGGCGAGGGCGGCCAGTTTCTCGCCCTCGGCGGCCGAGGCGGTCAGTGGCTTCTCGACCAGCACGTGCTTGCCAGCTTCCAGGGCCGCCCGGACCAGATCGAAATGCGTGGCCGCGGGCGTCGCGATCGCGACCGCGGCGACCGCCGGGTCGGCCAGCACCGATTCGTAACTGGAGGTGGCCCGCACGGGTGTGTAGGGATCAAGGATCGCCTGGGCCCGTTGCAGGTCCAGGTCGCACACCCACTCCAGCCAGAGCGCTGGCGTGCCCCGCGCCGCCCGGACGAGATTTGGCCCCCAGTAGCCAGCACCGACGACCGCCAGCCCGATAGGCGACATGCCTCACCCTCCCCGATCCTCATATCGCTGGCACGCACCCGGCCGCGAAACCGCCCGCAGCTCACCAGGGAACGCGTCTGACGCGGGCGCCATGCGCCGCCGCCGACCAACCACTAGTTCGACGCCCAGCCATCCCACCGGGATGACAGCTTCGCTGCACTTTGCCACAGTTTGCGCAACTCCGGCGGCCGACAGGTATTTCACCGGGCCGGAAGCGGCCCGGCAGTCCTGTCGCGGCACGTGATGCGGGCACTGTCAGCCGGAGGTCACGCCGAACGTGACGAAGCTGTCACGTCCGGTCGGGCGCGCTGGATTGCCGACATAGACCTGCCGGGGCTTGGTATCTCCCAGGACAACCGCGCCGGCTCCGATAATGCAGTCCTCCGCCACCGAGATACCGTCGGTGACGGTACTGTTCGCGCCAAGAAACGAGCCGCGCGCGACGGTGCTGAGTCCGGCCACGACCGCGTGCGGGCCGGCATAGCTGTCATCACCCATCACGGAACCATGCGAAATGCAAACCCCGCAGCCGAGGAAAACATTGTCACCAAGGCGCGCCCGGTGTTCCAGGGTGACATTCTCCATGACGAACGCATTCTCGCCGATTTCGACGCTGGGCAAGACGAACGCGTGGCTGCTGATATAGGACACGCAGTCGAAGCCAGCCGCCTTGACCGCGTCGTACAAACGGCGCCTCAGCCGGTTGAGCTGCGTCAGGGACACCGCCACGAATGTCCGGTATTCACTCGGCGGGTAAGTTTTCGCGAGTTCTTCCAGCGCTACGACCGGAAGGCCGCAGTAGACGTCATCCGTGATCAGCGCCGCCTCCGCGCTGAACGCCACCACCTCGTGCGGTGAGTCGTAGCTGAAGTACTCGTGCGCGAAGGATGCCGTCTCGCCGGTGCCAACGATCACGACGCGTTCACTCTTGATATCACCCTGCAGTGGATGCCGGTTAACCCGCGACGACTCTCTCCACATGCCATGCACACTAGCCTCCGACGAGCGTTAAAGCATGATTTTCACGCATATGAATTGCTCGCGCTATGCGCCTGAAGTGAGGGCGGGCGACTGCGGGCGGGACTCGCCGGCCTGGACCGGTCCGGGCACGCGAACCGCCGCCGCGATGAGCCGGGCCTGCCACGCGGCGGCCCGCCGGGCGGGCGCTGGCACCAGGCTCTCGCCGGACCACGACGTCACCGGCCGGATGCCGTGCAGCGCGCTTGCCGTCCACAGTTCGAGGCCGTCCAGATCCTCAGCCGCGCAGGCCTCGAACCGGACTTCGGTGCCGGTGCCGGCGGCGATCTCCAGGAGAAGCCGCCGCGTGACGCTCGGCAGAACGGGCAGGCTCAACGGCGGCGCGCACAGCACATCTCCGCGCCACCACAGAACGGCGCTGAGCGCGCCTTCGAGGACCGATCCTGACCTGCCGACGAGCAGGACCTCATCGGCTCCCCGGGCGGCCGCGCCCTGACGCATTCTGACGAGCATGGCCAGATCGGGTCCCTTGACCGTGGGATCCCGGCGGCTGTCCGGCCCGTCGGCGCGACGCAGCACAACCGTGGCCGAGGGCGCCGGGGCGGCCCGCAGGCGCAGCCGGAACCCCACGCCAGCCTCGAATTCGACGCGTGGGAACCAGCGTCCGGTGAGCGGCAAGGCCGCGGCCGCGGTGTCCAGGAACTCCGCAGTCGAGGCAGCGGCGACGGCGTGCCTCCGGCGGCATGATTCGATGAACCTCTCGGCGTGATACGGCAGGCCACGCACCATGCCCTCGTCGATCAGCCACGAGTCGGCCACGTCCAGGCGGTGATTCGCGGCCGGGATGGCCTGCAGCCGCTGGCCGGCCGCCGACCAGGTGAACAGCGCCTCGCCAGCGAGCTGCCCGCCGGGGCGGTCAGCCAAGGTTCTTCCCCGTCATGGTGCGGGCGTCCGGGCGGCCAGCCTGCAGGGCCTGCAACGGGGCTATCGCCTTGAGCAGCATCTCGTCGTATTCCGCCAGCGGATCCGAGTCCAGGACGATAGCGCCGCCGGCGCCGACACTCAGCTCATCGCGCCACCGCACGGCCGTGCGGATCACGATGTTCAGGTCGGCCGTCCCGGTGAACCCGAAGTAGCCGAGCGCCCCGGAGTAGACACCACGTGCCTCGCTCTCCAGCGAGTCGATGATCTCCATGGTGCGCAGTTTCGGCGCGCCGGTCATCGAGCCGCCCGGGAAGCAGGCGCGGACGCACTCCAGGGCGGTGACACCGGCCCGGAGCTGGCCGCGGATCGTGGACACCAGCTGATGCACGGTCGCGTACGACTCGGTGGCCATGAGCTTGGACACGACGACGCTGCCGATCTCACACACCCGCCCGAGGTCATTGCGGAGCAGGTCGACAATCATCAGGTTCTCGGCCCGGGTCTTGTCATCGGACAGCAGCGAAAGCCGCATCGTCTCGTCAATTTCCCGGTCAGCACTCCGCGGAGTGGTCCCCTTGATCGGCTTGGTCTCGACGCTGCGGCCGGCGTCGACCCGGATAAACCGTTCCGGCGAGGAGCAGAAGACGGTGAGCTCGCCGATCCTGAGCAGCGCCGAATACGGGGCCGGGTTGAGCGCCCGTAGCCTCTGGTAGAACTCCAGGTCGTCGTCGGGCGCGGCCATCCGGAGGTTGTTGGTGAGGCAGATCTCGTAACTCTCACCCACATGGAGCTGACGCTGGCATTCGGCTATGTCAGCCAGATATTGCTCGCGGGGCCGCACCAGCCACCGGGCCACGTCCACGCTCCCGGCGACGCCGTGGGCATCCTCCTCAGCATCATCTGGCCCGGCGAGCCCGAGCAGAGTGGTCGACGTCTTCTCCGTCCAGGCCTGTGCCTCGTCGGCGGCGGCCGGCTCGGCCACCGCCACCACGTAGGTCGTGTGCTCAAGGTGATCGATCGCGATGAACCGGTCGGCGCGCAGCCACACCGCGTCCGGCGTGTCGGCCCGGTGCTTGTTCGGCGAGCCACTGGCCGCCTTGAGCTCGTATCCCAGGTAGCCGACGTAACCGCCGGTCAGGTCGAACGGGAGGTCTCCGGCGCCGTCCACCACGCACCCGAGCCGGCGCTCCAGCGCGTCGTAGATGGTCCCGGGCTCCGAGTAAGAGGCGCGCCCGGATGGCTGCACCGTCACCGAGTCGTCCCCGACACGGAACGTGAGCACCTCGCCGGTCGGGCCACTGGCGTCGCCCAGGAAGGAGAACCGGGACAAGCCCGGCTCAACCCGGGCGCTGTCCAGCCAGAACGCCTGGGTGCTGGTCCCGTAGAGTTCGGTGAAGACATTTTCGGCGTCGAGCACCTGGTCAATGCGCCGCGTGTACGCGCGCATCGCGGGGGGGCGCTGGGCGGACGCCGGCCGGCCGGGGCCGGCCACGCTGGTCGCCGCGCGCTGGGACGCTCGGCCTGCCTGGCGGCCGGCCGAGCCCGTGGCCACCGCCCGGAAGTTCTCCATGAGGCGGGCACCGTATTCGGTGCAGATCGATTCGGGGTGGAACTGAACCCCCCAGCGCGGCAGGCGGCGATGACGCAGGCCCATCAGCACGCCGTCCTCGGCCCAGGCGACTGCCTCCAGCTCGGCGGGCAGGGGCTCGTCCACGCAGAGCGAGTGGTAACGGACCGCGGTGAACTCCTGCGGGAGCCCGGCGAAGATGCCGTCGGCGGTGTGCCGGACCTTGGTGAGATGGCCGTGCCGCGGCCGCGGCGCGCCGTGCACCTCCGCGCCGTAGACGAGGCCGATTCCCTGGTGCCCCAGGCAGACCCCGAGGACGGGCAGGTCCTCGCGCAGCAGCGCGGTGCGCGAGTGGCCGAAGTCCCGGCCGGAGCCCGGGTGCCCGGGACCGGGGGAAATGACAGCACCGTCGAAACGGCTCAGGTCGAGCGAATCCCAGGCCGGGTCGTCGTTGCTCAGCACGACCGGTGTCGTGCCGTACACCTCAGCCAGGAGCTGGTACAGGTTATAGGTATAGGAATCGTAGTTGTCGATCAGCAGGGTACGCACAGCCCCACCCACACCCCTCCCCGATCACCGGCTGCTGTCGAGGGCCCAGGTCAGGAAGGCCGCCGCTGGCTTCACGGACGGCGCGCCAGCCGGCACAGCCAATTGGTAACTAACTTGACGCGCAGCCCGCCCCACGGGATGACAGGCTGCTCACACTTTGCGCAGTCTGCCAGAGACTGCCAGGACATCGGCCCTTTTGCCAGTGATCGCCGGCCACCCCGGCCCAGCGGAAGGAGCCTCAGCGCGGCCGGCATCAGGGGTGGATCAGCGATATGGCGTGCCGCATGGCTGCCTCGTTCAGTTGCTCATTCATCTCGGCGAAGAGGTTCCCCGCGACCACGCCGCCCCAGCCCGCGGGCAGCAGTTCAAGGGGCAGGCCGGGATCGAGGTAGGGCAGCCGCTGCCACGCGATCAGCATCGAGACATATTCGCGGAACGCCTGCCGGTCGGCGGGCAGCCCGTGCCGCGCGATCCGTTGCGACAGCGGCCGGTAGCGGTCGGTGAACTGCGCGTACTTGACGGACAACCCATCAAGATCCCACCACTGCCGGACTCTGTCGGCCAGATCCGCATAGCCAAGGTGATCGGCCCTGAAGACGTCGACATACGCGGCGAGCTGCCCGCGCACGAGCGCATCCTGCACATCGCGCGCCATGGTGCCGGGGGCCAGCCAGACCCCCGGCGCCACCGTGCCGAAGCCAAGGTGAGCCAGCCTGGTCCGTAGCTCATGGCGCTTCGCACGTTCCGTCTCGGGTACCGAGAAGACGACCAGGGCCCAGCCGTCACTGAGCGTCGCGCGGCGCCTGCCGAAGATCCGCACATCGCCCTCACGCAGCACTTCAAGGGAAGCCGGCGACAGCGCGTAGCCGGCCATACCGGCCCGGTGCAGGCTGCGCAGCAGGTCCCGGCGCTTCAGCCGGGACACCGATGACCGGACCGACTGGCCATCCACGCCGAGGTCGCCCATCAGCCGGACCAGGGCGGCCACCGAGAGCCAGTTGTGCTCATCGCGCCCGTAAAGACCGTAAATGGTTATGATCAGTCGGCGCGGCTGCGGCTCGCCGAGCCGGCTCTCCTCCGTGCCGGAGGCTCTGGCCAACGTCCTCACCAGCCCCAGCTACCCGGCCGGCCGGCCCGGGTGATGTTGTGCTTTCTAGTTGACTGTCGTAACTAACAGAGCATACTGCTGCTTTGTAGTATTTTTCTCGCCCTGGGGGTCCGTCCGTGAAGCTATCGCCGTCCGCGCATGCAGACACGTTCTGCCGTGACCACTTGCCCCCGGACGAGCAGTGGCCAACGATCCGCTTCGACTTGCCTGAGCTTCAGTATCCGGAGCGTCTCAACTGCGCGGCGACGCTGCTCGATGAGGTGGTCGCGGCGCACGGGCCGGACCGGCCCTGCCTGATCACCCCGGATGAAACATGGTCCTACGGTGACCTGCTCGCCCGGTCCAATCAGGTAGCCCACGTCCTGACCGAGGACTTTGGCCTGGTCCCCGGGCAGCGAGTGCTGCTGCGCGGCCCCAACAATCCCTGGCTCGTCGCGTGCTGGTTCGGCGTGGTGAAAGCCGGCTGCGTAGCGGTGACGACCATGCCCTTGCTGCGCAGTTCCGAGCTCGCGCCGCTGGTGGAACTGATCCGGCCCACCCTCCTGCTCTGCGACCACCGGTTCGAGACGGAACTCGCCACCGCCGCGCCGGACCTCCCCCTCGTGCTGTACGGCGGGAGCGATGCCGACTTGGCCACCCGGTGCGCGGCCAAGCCCGGGTCGTTCAGCAACGTGGACACCGCGGCTGACGACGTCGTGCTGATGGCGATGACGTCCGGCACGACCGGCACGCCGAAGGTGACGATGCACTTCCACCGCGATCTGCTGGTGGTCGCGGACACCTTCGGGAGGCACCTGCTCAAGGCCGAGCCCGCCGACGTGTTCACCGGAACGCCCCCGCTTGGCTTCGCCTACGGCGTGTGCGGGCTGATGGCCTTGCCGATGAGCATCGGGGCCGCCGTCGTGCTCCTGGAACGCGCGACACCAGCCGAGTTCGCCGATGCCGTCGCGGAGTTCGGGGTGACCGTGCTGTTCACCACCCCGACCGCGTACCGGGCGATCCTGCGCGACGGGAAGGCTGACCGGCTCGCCAGCCTGCGGCGTTCCGTCTCCGCGGGCGAGCATCTGCCGAAGGCTGTCTGGGACGAGTTCTTCGAGAAGACCGGGGTCCGCATCATCGACTCCATTGGCAGCACCGAGATGCTCAACTTCTTCGTCGGGGCTGCGGACGATGACATCCGGCCCGGCTCGACCGGGAAGGCGCTGCCTGGCTACCAGGCCGATGTGATCGGGCCCGACGGCGGCCCGGTGCCGGACGGGATACCCGGCCACCTGGCCACGATCGGGCCAATTGGCTGCCTGTATCTCGCCGATCCACGCCAGGGGACCTATGTGCGGGACGGCTGGAACATCACCGGTGACTCGTACATCCGCGACGCGGATGGGTACTTCTGGTACCAGGGCCGCAGCGACGACATCATCGTCTCGTCCGGGTACAACATCGCCCCGACCGAAATCGAGCACGCGCTGGACCAGCACCCGGATGTCGTGGAGTGTGCCGTCGTGGGCAAGCCAGACACCGACCGGGGGATGATCGTGCACGCGGCCGTGGTGCTGCGCGACGGTGTGCCGGGCGATGCCGCGGAAATCTCCGAGCTGCAGGCCTTCATGAAGCAGCGGATAGCACCGTACAAGTACCCGCGGTCTATCGAGTTCGTCGACGCTCTGCCCAGGACGATGTCGGGCAAGGTGCAGCGGTTCCGGCTTCGGGCGGCTACGTCCGCCTAGCGGAGGTAGCCGCCGGGCCGACCTGGCGGGCGCCGAGCGTTCCCGACCGGTTGTCCGGTTTAGCAGGATTTCAGGGAGCTGCCGTGTACTGTTTGGCCCGCCAGGGAAGCGGGATTCGAGGGGGCTAGGGGATGGGATCGAAGCAGGTCCGCGTGGACAGCATGGGATGCGGTCATGCCCAGGCGCGCGCGGCCGGGCCGGGGGTGACGCGATGACTGCCGAGAGCACGCTGGCTAGCGCGGTCCGCCGCTACGAGCCCGCTGAGGCTGCCGCGTGGGATGATTTCGTCGGGCGCTCAGTAAACGGGACCATCCTGCATACCCGCCGTTTCCTGTCATACCACGGTGACCGGTTCAGTGACCGGTCACTGCTGGTCACCAACGCCCAGGGGCGGATCGTCGGGGTGCTCCCCGCCGCGGAAGACCCGGCCGATCCATCGGTGGTCACCAGCCATCCGGGCCTGACCTACGGCGGCCTCGTCCATGACGGGAGGCTGCACGGCGAGTCGATGGTCAGCGCCCTCCGGGAGATCGCCGCGGAATACCGGTCGCTCGGCTTCACCCGGCTGCGATACAAGACGGTGCCACCGATCTACCACACCGCCCCCGGCGCCGACGATATGTGGGCGCTGTTCCGGCTGGGCGCCAGCCGGTCCCGGTGCGACCTCGCGGCGGTGATCAACCTCGCCCACCGGGGGCGGGTCTGGTCCGGCCGGCGCGGGTGGCGCAAGCGCGCCCTGAACTCCGGGGTGGTTACCGAGGAGGGCTGGGATGACATCGCCGCCTACTGGGGAATCCTGGAGGCGAACCTGGCCCGCCGGCACGATGCGACCCCGACGCACTCGCTGGCGGAGATCGAGTACCTGCACGAACGATTCCCCACCCAGTTCATCCTGGTCACCGCGAAGGCCGGTGACGAGCTGGCCGCCGGGTGCCTGTACTCCATCGAGGGCCCGGTCCTGCAGGCGCGTTATACGGCCACCACAGAGGAAGGCCGGGCGGTGTCCGCCACCGATCTGGTCATCGAGCGAGGCATCGCTCTCGCCCGCGGGCGGGGCTGCCATTTCTACTCGATGGGCACCAGCACCGTCGACGACGGTCGCGAACTGAACGAGCCACAGTACGACTTCAAGGTGTCGTTCGGGGCCGGCGGTGTTATCCACGAGACCTACGAACTGGACCTTGCGCGCGCCGCGGCTGAGCACACTGCTGAATATCCGTCTGACGTGCGGTAGCGCCCGCAATCGTCGGACACAACAGGCCTGCGCCTTCCGGGCCACATGGTAATATCCCGGTGCAATCTGACGAGTGCATGGCGGGTTTCCGCTGTTCGTGGCCGTCCGGGCCAGGCTTGGGCGGCCAGCGTTCTCGATGGTCGCCAGGGTTGTCGCGGATAAGTTCCCCGCTATCCCTGGCGACCAGGCTCCCCTCCCACTTCACGAGATGGCCGAACCGGAACAAGATGGTGCTGTCCTGGGGCCCGCCACGGCCGGGCCCGGTTCGCCGGGGGGTCATCTGCCGTGACCGCTGCCGTCCGGGGTCCCCGTGACCGTCGATAACCAGGCCGCTGATCGCGGCGAGCCGGCCGGCCCGGTCTACGGCCATCGTCGCCCGGCCCATGGGCGCCAGCAGCCCCGGCATCCGCTGGCCCGCCGGATCGGCGGCGGGCTGGGCCGGTTCTTCCTGGACGCGGTCTCGGCCCGGTTCGGCACGCTTGTCATCGGGCTCGTGCTGGCCCACATGATGAGCCCGCGCGACTTCGGCGCGTTCGGCGTCGCGGTCCTCGCGCTGCTGGCGGTGCAGAGCATCGGCCAGCTTGAGGTGGGCAGCGCCCTGGTGCTGTGGCGCGGCGCTCCAGCAGAGATCGCGCCCACCGTGACCACGGTCTCACTCGGCTCCAGTGCCGCCATCTACGCCGCCTGCTACGCGGGCGCCCCCGCCTTCGCCGCCACCATGGGCGCGCCGGCCGCCGCTCACGTGATCCGGATCCTGGCCCTGAGCGTCGTGATCAGCGGCCTGGTCACGGCGCCCCGCGCGATGCTCCAGCGACGTGCCCCCCGGCTCAGGGTGATGGTCGAGCAGGTGGACAACTGGATCAGCGTGGTCGTGACGATCTGGCTGGCCGCGACCGGTCACGGGCTGATCAGCCTGGCCGTGGGCCGGATCGCGGGCAGCGTTGCGTCCGCGGCGCTCTTCATCGCCTTCTCGCCCCGGTCGCTGCGGATCGGCTTCAGCACCGGCCAGGTGGGCGCCCTGTTCCAGATCGCGCTGCCGGTCGCGGCCTCGGCCGCGCTCGCCTTTGGCATCACCAACGTGGACCAGATTGTCGTCGGGCACATGCTGCACGCGGCCAGCCTCGGTTACTACGTGCTTGCCCTGTGCCTGGCCAGCTGGCCGGCCACCATGTTCTCCCAGCCGGTTCGCGACGCCGCCCCCGTCGCCTTCGCCAAGTTCCGGCGCGGGCCGCAGGTCGTGGGCTCGGCGTTCATGTCATCCGCCAACCTGCTGGCGTCGGTGACGCTGCCGGTGTGCGTGGTGATCAGTATTTCCGCGGTGCCCTTGATCAAGCTCATCTACGGCCCCGCCTGGGCCCCGGCCGCACATGTGCTGATCTGGCTCGCGCCGCTGGCCACGCTCCGCGTCTTCTATGCGCTCGCGAATGACTACTTCGCGGTCCTCGCCTCATCCCGCCGCGGACTGATCTTCCAGCTGATCTGGCTTGTTTCGCTGGTGCCGTCCGTCGTGGAAGGGGCATCCACGCACGGCATCCTGGGCGTGGCCGTGGTCCAGGTCGTGATCGCCGTGCTCTTCCTGGTGCCCTGGTACCTGACCGAGCTGAAACCGCTCGCCATCTGGCCCCGGGCGCCCGCTATGCGGCTCAGCTTCCCGGTCGGTGCCGCCGCTGCGGTAGGCGTGATCGCGTTCGGCGCACAGCAGCTGGTCAGGGACGACCGCGTCGAAGTGGCCATCGGTGGCGGCGCGGCACTCGCCGCGATGGGCCTGCTGTTCTTCCGGATGCGCACGGTATTCGTGGCCGTACGGCGAGTCGCCGCGGGAGCCGCCGGGGGCCAGGGGCGGGTGGCCGACGTCATCGGGCCGGCGCTGGCCGTTGTCTTCGCGCCGCCCTTGTACCCGGTCTCGGCACCGCTCCAGCCACGCGTGCTCCAGCCGGTGCCCGAGCAGGAAGAACGGAGCCTCGGCGGAAAGGTCGCCGCGGGAGCCCGGTGGAGCGCGCTGAACACCCTCGTGGTGCGCATCAGCAACTTCAGCGTGGGGATCGTGCTGGCCCGGACCGTGTTCGGCCCCCAGGTGTGGGGCTTGTACGCGGTCTCACAGGTCGTTCTCGCGGTACTGCTGAGCGCTAACGAGCTGGGGGTCAGTGCGGCGATCATCCGGTGGGACGGCGACATCCGGAGCTTCGCGCGGACCGTTCTCACCCTCTCCGTGGCATCGAGCACCCTGATCTACGCGGGGCTGTACCTGACGGCTCCGTACATCGCCCGCGCCCTCGGCTCTCCGGGCGCGGGCGGGATGCTGCGCATCCTGTGCATCTGCGTGATCATCGACGGCCTGGCCTGTGTTCCGCTGGCCCTGCTCACCCGCGAGTTCGCGCAAGGTCGCCGGATGCTGGTGGACACGCTCAACTTCGTCGTCAGCACGGGCGTGATGCTGTGGCTCGCGTTCGGCGGGCACGGAGCCATCAGCTTCGCCTGGGGATCAGTGGCCGGCTGCGCCGCCGCCCTCATCATCGCCATGGTGACCGCCCCGCACTTCATCCTGCCCGGCTGGAACACGGCCCAGGCGCGCCAGCTGCTGGGCTTCGGCCTCCCCCTGGCCGGGGCGAGCCTGCTCGCGCTGGGGGTCCTCAACGTCGATTCCGCAATTGTCGGCGCCACCCTGGGACCAGGCATGCTGGGTCTGTACCAGCTTGCCTTCAACGTCTCGAGCTGGCCGGTGAGCAGCATCTCCCAGGCCGTGCAGCGGGTCTCGTTCGCCGGTTTCTCCCGGGTCGCCGATACGCGTGAACACCTTGCGGAAGCCTTCGCGCGGTCGATGGGGCTGCTGATGGTACTGACGGTGCCCGCATGCGTCCTGCTGATCACGCTCGCCGGGCCGCTGATCCGCGTCATCTACGGCGAGCGGTGGGTAACCGCGGCGAACGCGCTCAGCCTGCTGGCCGTGCTGGGCCTGATGCGAGTGGCCTACGGGCTCGTCTACGACTTCATGGCCGTCTCTGACAAGCGGAACACGCTGATGGCGGTGCAGGGCCTGTGGCTGGCCTCGCTGATACCCGTGCTGCTGATCGGCGCCCGGCTGCGCGGCATCACCGGAGTCAGTGCCGGCCACGTTCTGGTCGCCGGAGTAGTCGTCGGCCCGACGTTCCTGTGGGCCCTCTCGCGGTCGGGCATCAGCTTGCGCTCCATCGGCCTGACCTGCCTGCTGCCGTTCCTCGGCGGGGTGCTGATGGCCGCGGTGTCGTTGCTGGTGGTCCATGTGGCGGGCGGTGGATTGTTCGGGCTGGCCGCGGCGATCGCCGCCGGGACCGCTATCTACCTGCCGGTTGTCTTCCCGATGCGCGTGCTACTGCGGCGTTCGCGGTCCTCAGGCAGCGAGGTTGAGCAAGCGAGCGCCGCGTGATCGAGGCAGTCGGCTAACGGCCTGCGCGGGCCGCCGGCATATCGAGGCGGGACCGGCTCCCGCCTCCTCCCGCAGCGCGCTGACCTCAGGGTCTCGCCACGCACAAAACGCCTACCCCGGGCAACCCACCCATATAGCCTGACAAAGCGCAGCCTCGTCGCGTAAAGCGGGGCGGACACAGTGAGACAGGTGGGGGCCAGACCGTGACTGCTGAGACTCGCCGGGCGGAGCCTGCCGTGACAGCACCCGCGGGCGCCCGGGAACGCCTCGATCGCGACGACGGGAACGCCATCATCGTGCTCCGCGCGGCCAACGATTACAGCGGGCCGCGCTTCGCGGATCAGCAGATCGCCGAAGCCTTGGCGCAGCTGCATCCGGTCCTCTACGTCGACCCACCCACCTCGATCGTGTCCCGCCGGCGGCACCCCGAGCTGCGGGCCTCATACCAGGAGCCGAAGCTCCGGAGGATCGCGCCCAACCTGACCCGGCTGAGCGTTTCGGCCCTCCCGGGAATGGAGCGCCCGGGCATGGCCACGGTGACCAGCGCCCTGACCGCCCGCGCTATCCGGCAGACGCTTCGCCGCCTTGGCGCGCGGCGGATCGCCCTTATCGAGACGTCGCCGCTGGCACCCGTCATGGGCAAGTGCGGCGAGTCGCTGCACGTCTACTGGGCGCAAGACGATTACGTCGGGCTGGCGGAGCTGCTGGGCTTGTCAGAAAAGCGGGTGGCCAGCGGCGAGCAGCGCTTGCTGCGGCGGGCGGACGTGGTGATCGCCGCCAATCCACGCGTCGCTGAGCGCCTCGGCGACCGGCACCATCACGTCGAGCTGATCCCCTTTGGCGGCGACGCCGAAACCTTCGGGCGCGCCGAGTCCGCTGCCGCGCCGGATGACATCCGGCTGCCCCGGCCGATCGCCGGTTTCATGGGCCACATCGGCGATCGCATTGACCTCCGGATGCTCACCTCGGTCGCCGACACCGGCTGCTCGCTGCTGCTGATCGGACCGCGCCACCCACGATTCGACGTTTCCGCGCTCGAGACTCTGCTGGCCCGCAGCAATGTCCAGTGGGTCGGCCCGAAACAGTTCGACGCACTGCCCGGCTATCTCGGCTCGATCGATGCTGGCCTCATTCCCTACAACCACAGTGCCTTCAACGAAGGCAGCTTCCCGCTGAAGGCACTGGAGTATCTCGCGGCCGGCCTCGGCGTCATCGCCACCGGCCTGCCCGCGATCCGATGGCTCGATTCGCCGGACATCGTGATCGAGGACCAGCCGGAACCATTCGCGCTGGCCGTCCGCGCAGCGCTGGCCGCGCCCGGTGACAGCGCGGCGATCCAGCGGCGCCGGAATTTCGCCGGCCAGCACACGTGGACGGTGCGGGCCCGGGAATTCTCGCGCGTCGTCTGGGAACCGCTCATGGCGCCGGAGTCCTCGTGAGGCCACGCGGCTGCGTCATTGGTTGGGAGGCACCTCGGTGAGAGTGCTCGTCTACCCCCACACGATGGAAATCGGGGGGTCGCAGCTGAACGCGATCGAAATCGGGGCGGCTGTCCGGGACCGCGGGCATGAGGTCATGGTGGTCAGCCGGCCGGGCGTGATGGTCGAAACGGTCCAGGCGCTAGGGCTTCCGCACATTCCCCTGGACCCTCGCGCGGGCCGGACACTGTCCCCGCGGGCCATCGGCCATCTGACCTCGCTGGCTAAGGAGCACCGGATAGATGTGGTCCATGGGTACGAGTGGCCGCCCGGCGTGGAGGCGGTCCTCGGCCCGAGACTGCGGCTCGGCGTGCCAGTCGTGTGCACCGTCATGTCAGCCGGGGTGGCCCCGTTCCTGCCCCGCACCATGCCGCTGATCGTGGGCACCGATGAGATGCGGCGCTATGAGGTGGCAGCGGGCCGTCCTTCGGTTACCCTCATCGAACCGCCGGTGGACGTCCGGGCCAATGCGCCAGAGTTTGACCCCGGGCCGTTCCGGGCGGATCTGGGGCTCGACGCGGCGGCGCCGCTGTTGGTGCTGGCGTGCCGGCTGTCCTCGGATGTCAAGCTGCAGGGGGTGCTCACGGCCTGCGACGCGGTGGGCGAGCTGGCGCATTCGGGGGTGCCGGCCCAGCTGGCCGTGGTCGGCGACGGGCTGGCCCGCGCGGCTGTCGACCAGGCGGCAGCGGCCGCGAACTCGCGCGCGGGCCGCAGGGTCGTGGCGCTCACCGGGCAACTCTCCGATCCCCGGCCGGCCTACGCCGCCGCGGATGTCGTGCTCGGCATGGGCGGCTCCGCGCTGCGCGGGATGGCCTTTGGCAAGCCCCTCGTCGTGCAGGGCGTAGACGGCTTCTGGAAGCTGGCCACCCCTGAGTCAGCGCCCGAGTTCCTGGCTCAGGGCTGGGGCGGGACCGGCTCAGACGCTGCTGACTGGCGGGCGGCGGGCGCGGCCCGGCTGGCCGGGATTCTGCGAACGCTGCTGCCCGATCCCGCCACCTGGGCCCGGCTCGGCGATTACGGCCGCCGCCTGGTGGTCGAGCGCTTCAGCCTGGATCACGCGGCGGCCCTTCAGGAAGAGGTATACGTTTCCATGACAGACAAGGCCAACCGCCCGGGAGCCGCCCGGCTGGCCGCGGAGGCCGCATGGACTGGGCAGGGGGCGCTGCGGCACAAGGCGAAGCGGCGGGTGCAGCGCTGGCGCGGAACGGTGGCCATCGAGGACTTCAACCTCGCCACATCGGGGTCCCTGGCGGGAGGGGGAGCACAGTGAACTCAATTCCGCTGGTCGACTTGGCCGCCCAGCACGCGGCGGTGGCCCGCGAGGTCGCGGAGGGCTGGCAGCAGGTACTGGCCACCTGCGCTTTCATCGACGGGCCGCAGGTCGCGGCCTTCGAGAGCGAGTATGCCGCGTTCATCGGCACCAGGCATTGTGTCGGCCTGGCCAATGGCACCGATGCGATCGAGATAGCGCTGCGCGCGCTCGGCATCGGCCCGGGCGACGAATGCATCCTGCCCGCCAACACGTTCATCGCGACCGCCGGGGCGGTCTGCCGGGCGGGTGCCACACCGGTTCTCGTGGACTGCGCCGACGACGGGACGTACCTGATCGACGTCGCCGCCGTGGAGGCCGCGGTGACCGCCCGGACCAGAGCGATCATCCCCGTGCATCTGTACGGCCAGGCCGCGCCGGCCGAACGGCTGATGCCCATCGCCGAGCGGATCGGTGCGGTG
This sequence comes from uncultured Streptosporangiaceae bacterium, assembly GCA_964412845.1. Taxonomy (GTDB): domain Bacteria; phylum Actinomycetota; class Actinomycetes; order Streptosporangiales; family Streptosporangiaceae; genus JAWWPY01. The sequence goes on along the minus strand of CAYPQM010000097.1, from coordinate 1,018 downwards.
CTGGTCGAGGATGCCGCCCAGTCACAGGGCGCGCGGCGCAACGGCATGGCCGCCGGGGCGCTCGGGCACGCCGCGGCGACAAGTTTCTACCCGGGCAAGAACCTGGGGGCCTACGGTGACGCGGGAGCGGCGCTGACCGGCTCCGATGACGTGGCCACCCGGATGCGGATGATCAAGAATCACGGTTCCGCACGGAAATACGAGCACCAGCTAGTCGGAGTCAACAGCCGGCTGGACACGCTGCAGGCCGTCGTGCTGTCGGCCAAGCTGCGCCGGCTGGCGGACTGGAACGCCGGGCGGCGCGCCGCCGCCGCGCGCTACGACACCCTGCTGGCTGAGCTCGACGAGGTGGCCAGGCCACGGACCCTTGACGGCAACGAGCATGTGTGGCACCTGTACGTGGTCCGGGTGCCCGACCGGGACCAGGTGCTGAAGGAACTGCAAGCGGCCGGGATCGGCGCAGGCATCCACTACCCGGTGCCCATTCACCTGACCGAGGCGTTTGCCGGGCTGGGACAGCCAGAAGGCACGTTCCCCGTCACGGAACAGGCTTCGCGCGAACTGCTCAGCCTGCCGCTGTTCGCGGAGATCACCGCCGCGCAGCAGGAGCGCGTGGTGTCCGTGCTGAAGTCAGCACTGGGGTAAGGGGGAACCTGCGTGGCGAAGGGGCGAAGGCGGCTCAGTAGACGGATCCCCCGCCGGGTGATCGTGTCGGCGGTGACCGGCATGGTAACGCTGCTGCTGGTGGCGGTGGCGGTGACCCTGACGACGATGAACCGCGGGCACCGGACCGCGAGCAACATAGCCGCCCGTGCCCCGGCGGCGCTGTCCTCGGCGGTCGCGACGTCCCGGCCCGCGTCGCCCTCGCCCTCCCCGTCCAAGAAGAAGAAAAAACCGGCGCCGGAGCTCCTCTCGGTCGGCTGCGGCCCTGACCCGCACCGGTGCGGGTTCCCCGATGCCACGAACGCGGGAGTGCCTGCGGGCGTGAGCCTGAGCACGGTGTCCGCCGGGTCCAGTG
>CAYPQM010000096.1:0-25962 GCA_964412845.1 uncultured Streptosporangiaceae bacterium | reverse complement strand
TGGCCGGGTCCGTGGCGCCCGGCCCTTTCGCATTTTTCCCCGAGGGAGCGTGACCCTCCGATACGACCCAACAGCACCAATCTCGTCCCCGGCCGCACCATCAGCGTAGGGTCGAACGTCCCTCACGCGTCCGGAATGCCCCCTCCACGAACACGCCGCAAGACCTCACGGCCAGCCAGACACTCCTCGCACCCAAACTGGCCGCGTTCGGCAAGATTGCGATGAGCATCACCATGGGCTACATGCTCATCCTCATGCTCTGACCCGGCTCTGCCGTCAGCCTCAGTCATGCTTCTCCGGCACCCGCCAATAATGATGCGGCGACCGCTTCCGCGGTAAAGGGGCCAAAGTCCCTATTTCCGATCGCTTATGACGGAAATGCCGGGACGTCCGGCCCTGACTGGCCAGCAGCATAGACGGAAGCGTTCTCTCCGGTGGGAACAGCCTCGGTCCTACCGAGGTCGTGGACAGGCCGGGTAGCCGATGGAAGGAACTGGCGATGAGAATTGCCGATGACGTCACGCAGCTAATCGGGAATACGCCGCTGGTGCGGTTGCGCCGGGTGACCGACGGCGCAGCCGCGCAGGTCGTGGCGAAGCTGGAGTTCTTCAACCCGGCGAGCAGCGTCAAGGACCGCATCGGCGTGGCGATGATCGACGCTGCGGAACGCGCCGGGCTGATCGGGCCGGACACGGTCATCCTGGAACCGACCAGCGGTAACACTGGCATCGCGCTGGCCATGGTGTGTGCGGCCCGGGGTTATAAGTGTGTGCTGACGATGCCGGAGACGATGAGCCGGGAGCGGCGTCAGCTGCTGCGTGCGCTGGGCGCCGACCTGATCCTCACCCCCGGCCCCGAGGGCATGCCCGGCGCCATCGCCGAGGCCGAGGAGATGGCCAAGAACGACGGCCGGTACTTCGTTCCGCAGCAGTTCGACAACCCGGCCAACCCGGCCATCCACCGGGCGACCACCGCCGAGGAAGTGTGGCGGGACACCGACGGCGCTGTGGACATCTTCGTCGCCGGGGTCGGTACCGGCGGCACCATCACCGGCGTCGGTCAGGTACTGAAGGAACGCAAGCTGCCGGTGCAGGTGGTGGCGGTCGAGCCGACCGCCTCGGCAGTGCTGTCCGGCGGCCAGAAGGGGCCCCACCCGATCCAGGGCATCGGGGCCGGCTTCGTGCCCACCGTCCTTGACACCGGCATCATCGACGAGATCATCACCGTCGGCAACGACGCCGCGATCGGCACGGCCCGCCGGCTGGCCCGCGAAGAAGGGCTGCTCGTCGGCATCTCCTCCGGTGCCGCGGTCTGGGCGGCCGTCACCCTGGCGCACCGGCCAGAAAACACCGGCAAGCTCATAGTGGTAGTGGTTCCCGACTTCGGCGAAAGGTATCTCAGCACCCCCCTGTTCGCCGACCTTGGCGATTAGCGTGCTGCCGGCCCTGCGGCGGGACCTTCAGGCGGCCAGGGACCGGGATCCGGCCGCCCGCGGCACCCTGGAACTCATCCTCTGCTACCCGGGCCTGCACGCGCTCTGGGGACATCGGGCCAGCCACTGGCTGTGGTCCCACCACGCCAGGCTCCCCGGTCGGCTCTGCTCCGCGCTGACCGCATGGCTCACCGGTGTGGACATCCATCCGGCCGCGGTACTCGGCCCTGGCCTATTCATTGACCACGCCACCGGCGTGGTCATCGGCGAGACCGCCGAGGTCGGCACCGATGTGACGATCTACCATGGCGTCACCCTCGGCGGCACCGGCATGAGCCACGGCAAGCGGCACCCGACCGTCGGTGACCGGGTCATCATCGGGGCCGGCGCCAAAATACTTGGCCCGATCACCATCGGCCCCGACAGCCGGATCGGCGCCAACGCTGTGGTGGTCAAGCCGGTCCCACCCGACTCGGTGGTGGTGGGCGTGCCCGGCCAGATCATCCACCGTGCCCACCCCCGCGCGGCCTCCGCACCCGCCGACCTCGATCACACCCTGCTGCCCGACCTCGTCGGCGTCAGCCTTCGCGCCCTGCTCAACCGGATCGAAGAACTCGAAGCCACAGTCAATGGCACCCCACCGCACCTGCACTCGGCCAGCCCCGACGTGTGGTACGACCAGGACTACTCAATCTGACGGAATGATTTGGCTCGCTGACCAGGTCATCACAGCGTCGGCTGCCATTTCTGCCGCTCCGGCCGCAGCGCGACGCCGCCAGTGTCGATGCAGGCAGGGTGGCCTAGCTCCACACCGGCCTCCTGGCCTGGAGGGCGGGCCGGGCGAGTCCGGCGGCCGCCCGGGCGCGCGCCACAACCTGGCCAGCACGCAGGACGATCCGGTCGGGTGTCCCAGTGGCCATCGCGGTCCCGAGATCGGCGGCCCGCACCGCGACCAGGTCCGCGGGGGAGCCGGGCGCGATTGTGACTTCGGGGAGCCGCATGATCTGCCGGCTGGCCGAACTGACTGCCGCGAACGCCTCGGCCGGGGTCAGCTGCGCGGCCACGGCCAGAAGCGATGCTGCCTCCAGCGGGTCGGCACGGCCCACAGAGGCGACCGGGGTTTGCATGTTGCCCCCGCCAGCAGCCACTGGCACGCCCGCCTCCAGCAGTTCCCGCATGACTGTCAGCCCCCGGAGAGCGCTGGCACCGAGGCCGCGTCCGCACCGGGCGAGGCTGGCCTGCGGGAGAGTTACCACGCCGATCCCGGCATGAGCCAGCGACCGGATGACTGCAGGCCGGCGCTCCGCCGATCGCATTCCGAGGCCGGCCACGAGGCTGGCCGTGATCGGGTAGCCAAATCCCGCTTCGGCGACCCTGATCAGCCGCGGCAACGTCGATTCGGCGGGATCGGTAGCTTCGTCAATATGCAGGTCGAGCCCGGCACCGGCGTCGGCCGCCACGACCGCCAGGATTTCGACGGCGCGGCCTGGGTTGTCATCGAGCGCTGGCGCTCCGCCGACCACGTCTGCCCCTGCGGCGAGCGCGCGCCGCAGCAATGACCGGTTGGTGGCCCCGGCCCGGCCAGTCACCGGGACTGAACTGCGGGCCACGATCTGGATGTCCATGACTCCGGCCAGGCCGGCCCGCACGTCGAGCATTACTTCGAGGGCCCGCAGCCCTGCCTCTTCCCCCACATGGACGTGCGCTCGGATGGCCGTCGTCCCGTGGGCGAGATAGCGAGTGGCCGCCGCCCAGGCGCGGGTGACGGGCGTGGCGGCCGGGATCCCAGGTAGCCCGGCCGCGCCGGCGCCGGGGGCCTCGTGCCGGGGACCGCCCGGGCCGGTGCTGTCCATCCCGGTGAACGCCTCGTCGAGATGCGCATGCGGCTCGGCCAGTGACGGCAAGAGCAGGTACCCGCGCAGGTTCAGGACCTCAGCGGCTGCTCGATAGCCCGCGGGGTCGGCACCGACGGAAACGATCGCGCCTTCCGCGGTCAGCACGTCGGTTACCCGGCCGTCGGCCAGGCGTGCGCTCTTGAGCAGCAGGACGGGCGGGACAGCGAGGTCATGGGATGAGCCGGAAGACGATGAAGGGAAGATAAGCATGCTGGTCTGCCATTCGCGAGGCGCTGAACGGGCGGGCCGGACCGCGTACGGTCATCGGCCCGGGATGGATAGCAGTCAGCTGGCCCAGGACAGTGGACGGGTCACCCGCACCGGATTGCTGCCCCGGTGCGGGACATCTACCTCAGTGACGTCGGCCAGCGCCCCCCTGCGCACGGAAACGGCCGGTACCCTAGCGGGGCCCTCGGTGACCGCCTCGCGCCGGTGCGCTCAGGACTGGTGAGCTGCACCGCGGACATCGGGATGCTAGATAAGGAGCCATTAACCCATTGTCTATAAAATCGATCTGTTTTGTCAACAAGACGTTCACTCCGCATGCCTTGCACCGGGTCACGCAGGCCTGGACCCGGTCGGCATGGCGGCCCAGAGACAGCGCTGCCACCAGGGACATCACATGGGACCACGCACGTGCCCGCGATCCGTCACCAGGCGGGACGCGGCTGGGGTACCGTCCATGACGGCGCATTCCAGGACGGTGCTTCCACCGCGAGTTCGGAGCTGACCCAGGTGCGCGCCACGACCTGCCCGCCGCGCAGCACGATCCGGTCCGGCGTCCCGGTCGCGACCGCGCCGGCCAGGTCCGCGGCCCGGACGGCGACCAGGTCCGCCGGGGCACCAGGCAGGATCGTGACGTCGGGGAGCCGCATGATGCGCCGGGCCGCGGAGGTCACCGCGGCGAACGCCTCGGCCGGGGTGAGGTGGGCGCCCATGACTAGGAGCGCGGCCGTCTCCAGCGGATCAGCCCGGCCCATCGGGTTGACGGGGTCCTGCAGGTGGCCACCGCCCGCGGCCAGCAGCACGCCGGCGTCGAGGAGTTCCGGTACGGCGGCCAGGCCGCGGGGGGCGGTGGCACCCATGCCGCGTCCCGGCCGGAACAGGCTGGCCTGCGGGAGGGTGACCACGCTGATCCCGGCATGGGCCAGCGCCTGGGCCGCCGCCCGCCGGCGTTCCGGCGCCTGCACCCCGAGGCTGACCACGTGGCTGGCGGTGATCGGGCCGCCAAATCCCGCTTCGGCGATGGCCGTCAAGCGGGCCAGCGTGCCCGCGGCGGGGTCGGCCGTCTCGCCGACATGCAGGTCAAGTCCGGCGGCAGCATCGGCGGCGACCGCGGCCAGCACGTCAACCGCACCGCGCGGGTCATCGTCGAGCGCGGGCACGCCGCCGACCAGATCCGCGCCACCAGCCATGGCCTCCCGGAGCAATGACCGGTTGGCCGCCCCGGCACGGCCAGTCACCGGGCCGGGGGCCTGAGCGACGATCTCGATGTCCGCCGCCGCAGCGAGGCCGGACCGCACGTCGAGCAAGGCCTGGACCGCCCGCAGCCCGGCCTCCCCGCCGACGTCGACATGGGCCCGGACCGCGGTTGTCCCGTGCGCCAGGTACCGGGTGGCGGCCTTCCACGCCCGGCAGGTGATGCCCGCCGCGGACAGTCCCGGGCGTGCGGCGGCCCACGCGCCGGTGGGCCCGTGCCGCGAACCATCCGGTTTGCCGGTGCCAGCCGCGGTGAATGCGGTGTCGAGGTGCACGTGCGGCTCGGCCAGCGACGGGAGGAGCAGGTACCCGCGCAGGTCAAGAACCTCGGCGGCTGGGGGCTGGCCCACCGGATAGCCGCCGACCGCGGCGATCTTGCCCTCCGCGAGAAGGACGTCGGCGACCCCGCCGATGGGCAGCCGCACCCGGCGCAGCAGCAGCGCCGGCCCGGCGGGACGGCCATGCCCCGCATCCGGCGGGATCGACGGGAGACTGGTCACGCTGGTCAGGCACTCCAGAAGGCAGGGGTGGGCGGGCGTCCCGGGCCGGACGCGAGCAGGCCCGCGCCCGGACAGCGGGTGCTGGTCAGCCGGCCTGGGTGACCGTCCGGGTCACCGGTACCGGGTTCTTGAACAGGTCGAGGACGGGGCAGTGCTCGTCCACCGCCGCCGCAAGCTCCTGGTAACGCTCGGCGGTCTCTGGCCCGTCGACCGCCACCTGGACGCGGATCGCTGAGAAGCCCGGCCGCACGGCGGCGTCGAAACCGAAGAATCCGCGGATGTCGAGGTCTCCCTCCACCCGGACGGTAAGTGAGTCAAAGGAAATACCCAGGTGCTCGGCCCAGAAGCGGTAGGTGATCGCCTGGCATGAGCCGAGCGACGCCAGGGCGTACTGGACCGGGTTCGCGGCCAGGTCGGCGCCGCCGAGGGCCGGCGGCTCGTCCACCTTGAAGGTGTGCGTGCCGGCCTGGACATCGACCTCGGTGATGCCAACCAGCGTTCCTTGTGCGCTGAAGAGGACCTGCGCGTTCGCGGTGTCGTCGGCGACCGCCTGGCGGGTGTCCGCGATGAGGGTGTTGAGCGACATTGCCTGGCCTCCCGTAATGGGGCATGGGTCTCGATTGTCTATAAAATCGATCTACATTGTCAAGAACAGCTACCCTTGGCGCCGTGACTGATCGCCGGTGGCGATTCCGCCGCGCCCGGCAGGCCAGCGGCCGCCCGGATCCCGGCGCGGAAACGCCTGCCGCTGCCGGGCCGGAGGGCGTCCGGCGCCTGGGCCGCCAGCCAGCTCTGGATGGCCTGCGGGGAACGGCATGGCTCCTGGTGTTCCTGGATCACACCGAGCTCGTCCCCGGTTTCGCGTCCGGGCAGCTGGCCATGTTCCTCTTCTTCGGCTTGAGCGGGTTCCTGATCACCGCTCTTCTCGCGGCGGAGCGGGCCGCCTGGGGCCGCATCGGCATTCGCGGCTTTTATCTGCGGCGCGCGCTGCGGCTGCTGCCTGCGCTGGTGGTATTCCTGGTGGCCTGGCTGATGGTGGTCGCCGTCTTCGGGCGCGCTGGGTGGATGACGACCGCACCCAATGGGCACAGCGGCACGGGCCAGGCCTTCACCGTGGCGCTGGAGGGGGCCGGTGCCGCCCTCGGGTACCTGACCAACTGGTTCGAGCTCTTTCACGTTTTCACCGGGTACGTCGCCGTCGGCCACCTGTGGTCACTGGCGGTCGAGGAGCAGTTCTACCTGCTGTGGGCACCCGCGCTGGTGCTGCTGCTGGCCCGGGGCCGCCGGACGGCCCTCGCCGGAGCAGCGGTGCTCGCGGCAGCGTCCTTCGCGGACGTCGCGCTGATCCAGCAGGCGCAGTCGACGACCTCATGGGTCTTCCGCAGCACCGATACCCGCGCCGGAGCCTTCCTGGCCGGGGCGGCACTGGCCGTGTGGTGGTCGGGGCGCCCGGCTCCATCGGCGCCGCGGGGCCGGCTGCGCAACTGCGCCGCGTGGGCCGCGCTCGCCGTGATGGCGTGGTCGGGGTGGGTCTTCGCGCACCATGTCTCGTTCCTCACCTACAACGTCAGCTGGATTGCCGTCTCGGTCGCTGCGCCCGTGCTCACGGTCGCACTGGTTGACCGGGCGGCGAAGACGCCCCGGTCGCTTTTCCCCGGCCAGGTGATGACCTACCTCGGCCGTCGGTCATACGGGCTCTACCTGTGGCATTACGTATGGCTGACCTGGCTGCGGGACCTTGGCCTCCCAGGGATAGCCCTGGCGCTGGCCGCATCGCTCGCCTCAGCCGAGCTTTCCTGGCGGCTGGTGGAAGCACGGGCTCTCAGCTACAAGCACCGCTTCGCCCCCGTGGGCGGCAGGCCTGCCGGGCCAGGCACGACCGTACTGGCCAGCCAGCCGTCGATCACGGATCCGACACGAAGAGTGCGCAAAATGGTCGCTCACGGTACGGGAAGGCGAATAACTCGATAATTTCGATCGACTTACTCGACTATCCGATGAACGACTGGCAGGCAGCGATGAGCAGGCACGGTGGCGGGCAGACGACCATGGACCCGGCCGGCATCAGCCGGCCCGGCGATGCCCGGCCTGGCGTGCCGACCCATCCCGCCGGGCCCGCCCGCGAGCAGCGGACCATCCCATCCGGGTCACTGCCGCCGCTCCGGGCGCGGCTCCGGGCGCGGCTGCGGTCATGGGCAGCGAGGCGCCGCCGGTCGCTCATCGGGTGGTCGGTCCTGGCCGTGGCGCTCACCGTGAACACTGTCACGCGAGGTATCCCGCTGTCCGAGGACACCGTCCTGGTCTGGCTGGCTGCCGCCCTGTTCGTGGCGAGCCTTGATGACCTGCAGCGGTGGCGCCGCGGGGTGCTGCGCGACTGGCTCCCGCTCTATCTCGTGCTGGCCTTCTACACCCTGCTGCGGGGCTACGCCAGCCACGTGCTCTGGGGGCCTTTCATCCAGCCCCAGCTGGCCTTCGACCGGTTCATCGGCATCGGCACAGTGCCTACCGTGCGGCTTCAGCGGTGGCTTTTCGACCCCGGCCATCTGCACGTATGGGACTACGCGGCCTGGGCCGTCTACACGAGCCACTTCTTTGCCAGCTACACGGTCGCCGCCGTGCTCTGGAAGCGCAACCACCAGAGGTTCAGGCGCTACATCGCCTTGTTTGTGGGCCTCACGTTCGCCGGCTACACCGGGTACGTGCTGTACCCGGCCATGCCGCCGTGGATGGCCAGCGAGGCCGGCCACGTCGGGTACCTGCTCGACCCGGCCATGCCGCAATGGCTGGCCAGCCCGACCGGCTACCTCGGCAGCACACCAAGGATCATCCCGGTCGTCTGGGAGCATCTCGGGATGCACGGCGCGGCGGCCCTGTTCACCCACGGCAGCCAGTTCAACAACGACGTGGCCGCGATGCCGTCGCTGCACGCCGCCTACCCGATGCTCATCCTGCTGTTCTTCTGGTCCCGGGCCCGCCGCTGGGTCCGGGTGCTACTCGTCAGCTACACCCTGGCCATGGCTTTCACGCTGGTCTACGCGGGCGAGCACTTCGTGATCGACGAGATCTTCGGGTGGGGCCTCGCCGCCGCCGTCTACTTCGGAGGCGCACGGCTGCTGGACCGGCGGGACGCCCGCCGGCTGGGCCGCAACCGCACGCCGACTGCCGCCCCCGAGTACCCGGTGGCACCCGCTGCCGCCCGGTGACGGCGGAACTCAGTGACAAACCAGTGGCAAATGATTAAGGACCCGACCACCGCTGACGGCGATCAGGCCCTTTACCTGCTACTTCACCAGTAGCCCCGACCGGATTTGAACCGGCGCTACCGCCTTGAGAGGGCGGCGTCCTGGGCCGCTAGACGACGGGGCCAGACACTGAACCGTAGCGCACCGCAGCGGGGCACGCCAAACGGGAACCCCGGCCGATCCGGGCCCCGGGAGCGCCCGGGGCGCGCCCCCATGGGCCCGCTACGGCCCTCCCGCATGGTCGCCGACCAGAAGGGCAGTTGTCGTGGCATGCTCGGATTCCTGATTGTCCTGCTCATCGTCGGCCTGATCGCCGGGGCCATCGCCCGGTTGCTGGTCCCGGGCCGCGACCCGATGGGGGGTGCTCGGCACCCTCGCCCTGGGCGTGCTGGGGTCGTTTGCAGGCGGCTTCCTGCAGAACCTGATCGTCTACCACAACCTCGATATCCGCCATCCGCACGCGGCCGGCATCATCGGCTCGGTGATCGGCGCCATCGTGCTGCTCATCCTGCTGCGGCTGACCGGCCGCGACCGCGGTGGGCGGCGCTACTGAACGGGGCCCCAGGCACCAGGTGCGTAGCCGAACCGAAATTCGACTACGCCCGCTGAACTGCTGGGGTACCAGGACTCGAACCTAGACTAACGGGGCCAGAACCCGTCGGGCTGCCAATTACCCCATACCCCATTGCGGCGAGCCAGCAGGCTCACGCGCGCCTGTGCAGTGTAGCCGAAATCCAGACCCTCCGACCAAACGGAACCTCAGCCCGGCTGCCTTTCCCAGCCCACCGGGCCACCGGCCCCGGATCATGGCGGTGCCCGCCGCGGTGACTGTGCGCCGTCCGTCCCCGCGCCGGCCGGCTCCGCCTCGTCACTCAGCAGCCAGCACCGCGCCAGGTGGTCCGGGGCGACCGGCAGGTCAGGCGGATGTGTCGCGCAGACATCCATGGCCAAGGGGCAGCGGGAACGGAACCGGCAGCCCGCGTCGGCGGAGGCCTCGCGGCGTTCGGCGTCCCGGCTGGCCCGCGCGGCCTGCCGGGCCCGCCGGGCCGCGGTCAGTGCCTCCCGGGAGACCGTGGGGTCCGGCGCGGAGCCGGCCAGGATCTGGGTGTACGGGTGTGAGGGCCGCAGGATCACCTCGTCGCTCGGGCCGTGCTCCACGATCTCACCCCGGTACATCACCATGATCTCGGAGGAGAAGTGCCGGGCGGTGGCCAGATCGTGGGTGACGTACAGCATGGCCAGGTTGCGGTCCTGCTTTAGCCGGTCGAGCAGGTTGAGGATCTCCAGCCGGATCGACACGTCCAGCATCGAGACCGGCTCGTCGGCCAGCAGCACGTCGGGATCGGTGGCCAGGGCCCGGGCGATGGCCACCCGCTGGCGCTGCCCGCCGGACAGCTCATGCGGGTGCTTCCTGGCGATCTCCTCCGGCGGGGTCAGGTTGACCGACCGGAGCAATTCGTGGATCGCCTGCTCCAGGGCCTCACCCCGAGGATGGTCACGCCGCAGCTGCAACGGCCGGATCAAGTGGTGCCGGATGGTGTGCATGGGGTTGAGCGAGGCGAACGGATCCTGGAAGACCAGCTGCACCCGGTGCCGGTAGGCCCGCAGCGCCTGGCCGCGCCGGCCCGCGGGCGCGCCGTCCAGCAGGATCTCCCCCGACGTCCGCTTCACCAGCTGGGCGAGCGCGCGCACCACGGTCGACTTGCCGCTGCCACTCTCGCCGACCAGCGCCAGCGTCTGGCCCTCACGCAGCGCGAAGGACAGGTTGTCCACCGCGCGCAGCTTGCTGCCACCCCGCTGGCCAAATTCGACGGTCAGGTTACGGACGTCAAGGACGCTCACTGCTCGCCTCCCGCGCTGTCCGCGGTGACCGGGTTGTCCACGGCCACCGGGGCATCCGCGGCGACCGGGTTGTCCGCGGCGACCGGGGCGCCCGCTGCCGCGCTGCTGTCCACGGCGCCGCCGTCGGCCGCCGGGTCCGGGTGGGCTCCCGGCACCGCGGCGAGCTCGTCTGGCGGCCCGGCCGGACGGTACCGCTGGTCGTGCAGATGGCAGGCCACCCGCCAGCCGCTGACCAAGGCGGGGTCATCCACCAGCAGCCGGCCGGCCGGTGACCGCAGCACCGGGTGCGTGGTCCCGCACGGCTCGAACTGGTACTCACAGCGCGGCGCGAACGGGCACCCGGCGAATTCGTCCCGCAGGTCCGGCGGGTTCCCGGGTACCCCGCGCAGTTCGCGGCGGGCGCTGCGCATGTCCGGGAACGAGCGGAGCAGGCCGAGGGTGTAGGGGTGCGCGGGGGCGGTGCCGACCGCCTCGGACGGCGCGTGCTCGACGACCTCCCCCGCGTACATGACCGCGAGCCGGTCACTGACTTCCAGCAGCAGGGACAGGTCGTGGGTGATGAAGATGACACTGAAGCCGAGGTCCTCACGGAGCCGCTCGATCTCATCGAGGATCTCCCGCTGCACCACGACGTCCAGCGCGGTGGTCGGCTCGTCCATGATGACGATCTCCGGCTCCAGCGCGAGCGCCATGGCGATCATGACCCGCTGCCGCATGCCACCGGACAGCTCATGAGCGAAACCGTTGATCCGGGCCGGGTCGATGCCCACCATGTCGAGGAGTTCCCTCGCCCGCCGACCACGACTGTGGTGATCCATGTCCGGCCGATGGGCGTCGAAGATGTCATCGAACTGCCGGGCCACGCTGGTCACCGGGTTGAGCGCGTTCATGGCGCTCTGGAAGACCATCGCGATCTTGTTCCAGCGGAACGCGCGCAGGTTCTCGCCGTCCAGCGCCAGCACGTCGACCGGCGGCCCGTCAGCGGGGAAGAACGTGATGGATCCCCCGGTCAGCTCGGCGGGCGGCCGGAGCATCCGGGTGAGCGCGTACGCGAGCGTGGATTTGCCGCACCCGCTCTCCCCGGCGATCCCGAGCACTTCGCCGCGGCGCAATTCGATGGTGACATCGCGGACGGCACGGGTCGGGCGCGGCCCGGCGTACTCGACGCTGATGTGCTCCGCCCGCAGGACCAGGTCCTGCCCGCTCTCCAGCATGTCTGGCATCCCGCTCATCCGTGGCTCACCGCTGCCCGTCCGCGCCTGGCCTTGGCGGGCCGGTAGACCCGCAAGCGCGGGTTGAGCAGCTCATCCAGGCTGAAATTGATCAGTGCGAGGCCCATGCCGAGCAGCGCGATGCACAAGCCGGGCGGGACGAACCACCACCATGCGCCGACCGAGAGGGCCTGGTCGTTGTAGGCCAGGTAGAGCATGTTCGCCCAGGTGAGAAGGGTGGGGTCACCCAGCCCGATGAACGCCAGGACAGCCTGGGTGAGAATCGCGAAGATCATGCCGAAGATGAAATTGGACACGATGATCGGCAGCTCGTTGGGCATGATCTCGATGAACACAATCCGCCAGGTCCGCTCCCCCGACGCCCGGGCCGCGAGCACGTACTCGCGGTTGCGCACGGACAGGGTCTGCGCCCGGAGCACCCGGGCCGCGGCGGCCCAGCTGGTCAGGGCGATGATCAGGATCAGCGGGATCAGGCTTCTCGCCTGCACGTAGGCCAGGATCACGATGACCAGCGGCAGGGTAGGGATGACCAGGACCACGTTGGACAGCAGCGACAGGGACTCGTCGACGAACCCGCCCGCGTAGCCACCGCCGATGCCGACGACTATCGAGACGATGGTGGCCAGCAGCCCGGCCCCTACGCCGATCTCCAGCGTGGCCCGCGTGCTGACCACCAGCTGGCTGAAGATGTCCTGCCCGATCTGGGTCGTGCCCAGCCAGTGGCTGAGCGACGGTGCCGCGAGTTCGGTGTGGCTCAGGTTGTTCGGGTTGGACACGAAGAACGGCCCCACGATTCCGAGCAGCACGAAAAACCCGACGATGCAGGTGCCCAGGACCAGCCGGGGCGACCGGAAGGCCGCCCGCAGCCGGCCCGCCATCCGGCCGTTGTCCTGGCCGCCGGTCTCGGCGGCGACCGCGGCGACAACGTTCGTGGCGCTCACCGGGACAGCCTCGTCCGGGGGTCGATGAAGCCGTACAGCAGGTCAACGATCATGTTGGCGCCGAGGACCGCGAATGTGATCACCAGGAAGAGTCCCTGCATCAATGGGTAGTCGTTGTTGGTCACCGCCTGCACCAGCTTGAAGCCGATGCCGGGATAGGAGAAGACGTACTCCAGGGCGATCGCCCCGCTGACCACGAAGCCGAGCGAGATGGCGAACCCGGCGATGCTGGGCAGCACCGCGTTACGGGCCGCGTAGCTGATCATTATCCGGGACTGCTTGAGCCCCTTGGCCTCGGCGGCGACGACGTAATCGTCGGACAGGGTGGAGACCATCATGTTGCGCATGCCGAGCAGCCAGCCGCCCACCGAGCTGACCACGATGGTCAGCGCGGGCAGCAGCGCGTGCTGCACCGCCGAGGCGATGAACGGCAGGTTCCAGCCCTCGTTGAGCTCTGAGTTGGTGTCATACCCCTGGCCCTGCGGGAAGACGTGCCAGACGTTGCTGGCGAAGAAGAAGATCATGAGGAGCGCGAGCCAGAAGTAGGGCATCGAGGTCAGCAGCGTGGTGGCCGGGATGATCGCGTCCAGCTTGGACCCCCGTTTCCAGCCGGCTAGCGCCCCGAGCGTGATGCCGAGCGCGAAGCTGATGATCGTCGCCGTGCCGACCAGGGCCAGCGTCCAGTAGATGGACTGGCCGATCTCCGTGCTGACCGGGGTGGGGAAGTCGCTGATGGACAGGCCCAGCTGCAGGTGGGCCAAGCCGTCAACGTACTGCCAGTACTTCTGGAATATGTTTCCGGTGCCCAGGCCGAGCAGCCTGGTCAGCACCTGGGCCTCTCCGGGCGGGACCGGCCCCGACTGCGACATCTTGTTGAGCAGGATCTCGACCGGGTTCCCCGGGATGAGCTGCGGGAGCAAGAAGTTGATGGTGAGCGCCGCCCAGGCGGCGACCAGGTAGAACCCCAGCTTGCGGGCCATGTAACGCACGCTCGGCCCTCCTTTCTCCGGCGCCAGTGCCGACGGGCGTGCTGCCCGGTGCGGCCGTGACCGCACCGCGCTGTGCCGTCCGGCCGTGACCGCCCGGCGAAGGGGCGCCGCGGTCTACGGCCCCTCCGCCGGGCGGGTTCCCGGCCTCCGGCTGTCCTCAGCCGTGGATGGTCACGGTCACTTGCTCACCGGGAGGACCCTTGCGGCGATCCAGCCGATGTCCGGCTGGATGTAGACGGCTGGCGCGCCGTACGGGTTCTGCACCGTGGGGATGTTGCCGACGTGGTGGCCATTGAACTCGATCTCGTTCTGCGATTCCCACAGCGGGATGAGCGGCATGTCCTTGGTGAAGATCTGCTCGATCTTGTAGAACGCCGGGGTCTGCACGGAGCTGTCCGTGGTGTTCCCGATCTGGCCCAGTAGCGAGTCGACCTGCGGGTTCTTGTAGCGGCCGTAGTTGCCGACCGTGTCAGCCTTGCCGATCGCCGGGGCGATCGCGCTGTCCAGGATCGAGTAGTAGTACGACCAGGGGTCCGGCGTGTAGCCGAAGCTGTCGATCAGCAACTGGAAGTTGCCGTTGTCCTGGTCCGAGGTGAACGCGGTGTAGGCCTCCTGGTCAATGGTGAGGTTGATGCCGGCCGGCTTCAGCTCCTGCTGGATGATCTGCAGGGCGCTGAGGTAGTCGGTGTAGCCGGCGACCATCTTGACCGTGAGGTTCAGCGGCGTGGCGATGCCGGCCGTGGTCAGTATTTTCTTCGCCGTGACCGCGCTGGGGCTGCCGAACTTGGCGCTGGCCAGCGACGGGTCGAGCACCGAGTTGAAGTTCGGTGTGATCAGCGCCTCGGGGTTGCTCGGCGGGGCGTACCCGTCGTAGATGGTGTTGCTGATCGAGGTGCGGTCCAGCGCCGCGCTGATCGCCTGGCGGACGGCGAGCTTAGTGGTGGGGCCGGTGGCCATGTTCGGCACCAGGAACGTGGTGGCCAGCGGAATATCGCTGACCACGAACATCGGGTCCTTGGCCAGGTAGGTCTTCTTGATGTTCGGGATGAAGGCGCCGGTCCAGTCGAGCTGGCCTGCTTCGATCGCCGCGTCCAGCGTCGTGTTGCCGGTGTAGCCGATGAACCGGACGGTCTTGAAGTGCGGCAGGCCCGGCATGTAGTAGTGCGGGTTCGCGGTCAGCTCGAACACCTGCGGGGAGAACTTGGTCAGGATGTAGGCGCCGGTGCCGACCGGGTGCTGGTTCTGGAAGGTGGCCGGGTCCGAGATCGACTTCCAGATGTGCTGGGGCAGTATCTCCACCCGGCCGAGCGCGTAGTACGCGTCTGTGTAGGCGGCCTTGGTGAAGTTGATCGTCACGGCGTACGGGCCGCTGGCCGACACGCTGGCCAGCGGCAGCGCGAACTTGTTGAGGGCCGTGCTGTGCAGCGCCTGATTGAAGGTGAAAACCACGTCCGCACTGGTGAACGGCTTGCCATCGGTCCACTTCACGTTGTGCTTGAGCTGGACCGTGAGGGTCTTGCCGCTGTTGGACCACGCGTAACTGGTGCCGAGCCACGGCTTGATGTCGCCCGCCTTCGCCGTGTTGTAGAAGAACATCGGCTCGTAGATCATGCCGTTAGTGGCGTCCTGGGCATTCGGGGAGTACAGGTTGAAGTCATCGGTGTAAGTGGGAGCTCCGGTGGCGACCGTGAGAACTCCGGTGGGGCCCGAGGACGATGAAGCACTGGAACTAGCGCTACCACCGCCGCTGCTCCCACAAGCAGCAAGCATGCCGGCCGTCACGACGGCGGCACCGGCAGCAATCGATCGCATGCGCCAGGGTCTCAACGACATTGCTGATTCCTTCTTTCTTTCGCCCTGGGGTCATATGGTCGCGAAAAACATCGGCGGCGCACTCGCCGTAGCGCGCACGAACTACAGCTGTGCTAGCCGCCGGTCAGTCGACGTGATGTTCGGTTATGCAGTCAGGGCCCTGGCTGCGGCAATCGGCTACCCGGGGTCTCCGGGTCCGACTGAGCGAAGCACTATACCGGTTAAGTGTCAACCCTTCATGACCCCAGGTGAAGAAGGAATCGCGTATCGTTCGGGTTTCGATCCCATGTCGGCGCGGTAAAGAAGGCCCACTGACCATGGGCTTGGCCGCGGCCAGGCGCCACGGCAGCGCAAGCTCAGGCCGCGCGCCAGCGCAGGTCTCAGGCCGCGGCCGGGGGCCGCGGCAGCGCAGGTCTCAGGCGGCGACCAGCGGAGGGCTTCCCGTGCTGCCGCGCAGGGTGAGCACTGGCGGCTCCTCCTGGAAGTGGCCGACCGCCGCACCGCTGGCCACCTGGGCCAGGGTGCGCGCCGCGTGCGCGCCGTACGCGGCGATATCCCGGCGCAACGCGGTCAGCGGCGGGTGAACCAGTTCGCAGAGCGGGGAGTCGTCCCAGGCCACAATGGACAGGTCGGCCGGCACCTCGATGCCCATCCGCTGGGCCGCGCTCAGGCCGGAGATCGCCATCACGTCGTTGTCATAGATGATCGCGGTCGGCGGCCGCCGGGCGCGCAGCAGCGTCCGGGTGGCCTCGGCCCCGTGCTCGCGGGTGTAGTCGGCCTCCTCGCAGACGGCCTCGACCCCCGCGGTCCGCGCCGCCGCCGCGAACGCATCGGTCCGGATCTTGGTGTGCCAGAACCGGGGGATGCCGGTCACCCGGGCGATCCGGCGGTGCCCGATCCCGGCCAGGTACTCGACGGCAGCCAGGGTCGCGGCCGCGTCGTCCTGCCACACCGCGGTCAGCGATCCCGCACCCAGCGGGGTGCCGATGACCACGGCGGGCATCCGCAGTTCCTCCAGGACCGGCACCCGCTGGTCGTTGATCTGGAGGTCGACGAGGAACACCCCGTCCACCCGCCGCTGCGCCCACCAGGAGCGGTACATGGCGATCTCGGCGGCCTGGTCCTCCACCGTGCTGAACAGCAGCGCGGCATGGTCCCCGGACAGTTCCGCCTGAATGCCGGCGATGAGCTGCATGAAGAATGGCTCTATCCCGAGCAGGTTGGCCGGCCGGTCGATGACCAGCCCAAACGCCCCCGCCCGGCCATCAGAAAGAGCGCGGGCCGCACTGTTGGGCTGGAATCCGATCTCCGCGGCAATGGCCAGGATGCGCTCCCGGGTGGCCGCCGAAACGCCAGGCTGGCCGTTGAGCGCGAACGACACCGCTGCCTTGGTCACACCCGCGCGGCGCGCGATATCGGCGATGGTCGGACGTTTCACGCGATGCCTCCCCGCGATCGCCGGTCGGCCCGGCGTGCCCGCACGGTACCGCCCTGCGCTCCCGCCTCGGCGGTAACGCCCTCCGGTACCCGCGCCGCGGCACCTGCCTCCCGCGGGAGCCCGCCGACCGGCGCAGCACGACCGTCCGGCGCTTGCGCAGGCCAGTGTAACAAGCAGCCGCACGGCGCGGCCGGGGGCAGATCCCGGCGCGCCGTCAGTGCTCGGATGTATTGACACTTAACCGGTATAGTGATTCGATCGCACTGGCCCGGTCGCACCGGCCTGGTCGCGCACTGGCCCGGCCGCACCGGCCTGGTCGCACGAGCCTGATCGCACCGGCTGGGCCGCACGCATCCGACGCCCGCATCTGTCCCAGAGGAGACCTCCCCGCATGCGCAGAAATGCTGCCAAGATCACGACCGGGGGGCGGGCGGTCAACTGGCTTGGCGTGAACTTCTGGTCCCGTACCGGTGGCCCGCTGATGTGGCGGCACTATGACGGGCAGACGGTCCTTGAGGAACTCGGCGTGCTCCGCGAGCACGGCCTCACCGTCACCCGGTCGTTCTTCTACTGGCCGGACTTCATGCCCGAGCCGGACAAGATCGACGAGGAAATGGCGGCCCGGTTCGCCGACTTCCTCGACCGGCACAGCGAGATGGGCATGACCACGGTGCCCACCTTCCTGGTCGGCCACATGTCCGGCGAGAACTGGGATCCGTCCTGGCGTCTCGGCCGTGACCTGTACCGCGACGTCTGGATGGTGGCCCGGCAGGCCTGGTTCGCCGGTGAGATGGTCCGCCGGTTCGCCGCCCATCCGGCGGTGTGCGGCTGGCTGGTCTCCAACGAGATGCCCCTCTACGGCGGCGAGGCACCCCGCGAGACCATCGCGGCGTGGGCCCAGCTCATCATCGACGCCGTCCGCGCCGCGGGTGGCGGCCAGCCCGTCTCGCTCGGCGACGGCGCCTGGGGCATCGAGATCAGCGGCAAGGACACCGGCTTCTCGGTCGCCGACAGCGCGCGGATGTGCGACTTCATCGGCCCGCACGTGTACCCGGTGGGCAACGACATGGTCCGCCAGCACTACGCCGCGGCCTGGGCCTGCGACCTGGCCACGACGTTCGGCCGCCCGGTGATCCTGGAGGAGTTCGGGGTCAGCTCCGACTTCGCCTCCGACGAGAACGCCGCGCACTACTACCGCCAGGTGCTGCACAACAGCCTGCTGGCCGGCGCGACTGGCTGGCTGGCCTGGTGCAATACCGATTACGACGACCTGATCGACCAGGATCCTTACCGGCATCACGCCTTCGAGCTGCACTTCGGCCTCACCGACGGCCGCGGCCGGCCCAAGCCGCAGCTGGCGGAGATGAAGGCGTTCGCCGCGGTGCTGGACGCGGCCGACGTCGCCCACTGCGAGCGGGCCGATTCGCAGACCGCGCTGATCGTGCCGGCCCACCTGGACACCAGCTACCCGTTCACCGACGTCGGCGACCGGACCGGCCTGGCCCATACCCTGCGCCAGGCCTACGTCTCGGCCCGGCTCGCCGACCTCGCCCCCGCGCTCACCAGGGAGAGCGAGGGCGTGCTCCCGGGGGCCCGGCTCTACCTGCTGCCCTCGGTCAAGCAGGTGCTCAGCCCGACGTGCTACCACCTGGAGCGGCTCGCCGCGGACGGCGCCACGGTGTACGCGTCCTACTCGTCCGGGGACAGCGACAACCACCCCGGGCCCTGGACCTCCCGGCTCAACGCCATGTTCGGCATCCGGCACGAGCTGCGCAACGGCCTGGTGGACCCTATCGAGGACGACCAGGTGACGTTCACTTTCGCCCGCGACTTCGGCACGATCACCGCCGGAGCGCGGCTGACCTTCAGCGTGGCCGGCAGCCAGTACGGCCGGTCCTACCTGCCGGCCTCGCCCGACGGAGCCGAAGTCATCGCCACCGACACCCGGGGCCGGCCCGCGCTGCTGCTCCGCGCCACCGGCGCAGGCTCACTGGTGCTGTGCACCTACCCGATCGAGCACATGGCCGCCGCCAGCCCGGCGGTCAACCCGGAGGCGACCAGCGTGCTGTATGACGCGCTGGCCGTGCACGCCGGGGTGGCCCGGCTGGTCACCGTCGAAGACCCGAGGGTCTCCGCCGACGTCCTGGTCCATCAGGACGGCACGCGGTTCGCCTGGCTGGTCAGCCAGGCCGCTGAGCCGGTCGCGGTCAAGCCGCTGCTCGCCCCGGGCCTGAGGCTCTGCGCGCTCGACGGCGACGCCGCTCATGGTGAGATCACCCTGGTTCCGTTCGGCGTGGGGGTTTTCCGTATCGTCGGCGGGGAGTAGACCGTAGCCGGGCGCACCGCGCCCGCGACGACCGCATGCCCCGTAGGGAGCGCCCATGCCCTGGTTCGACCTGCCGCTGGCCGAACTGCGCGAGTACCGCACCGCGACCGAGGAACCAGCCGGTCTTGACGGGTGGTGGGCGGCGCGTCTGGACGAGGCGCGCGCGGCCGCCCGCCCCGCCTCGCTCACCCCCTACCAAACGGAAGCGTATGGGCCGCTGCGCGCCTACGACGTCGAGTTCTCCGGGGCGCGGGGCGACCGTATCCGCGGCTGGTACCTGCGGCCGCCCGGGGCCGGTGACGCGCGGCTGCCCCTCGTGGTGCGGTTCATCGGGTACGGCGGCGGGCGCGGGCTGCCGGCCGATCACACGCTGCTGCCCTCGGCGGGCTACGCCGTCTTCGTGATGGACACCCGCGGCCAGGGCGGCCGGTGGACCGTGGGAGCAACCGGCGACCTGTCGCCGGGGCCCGAGTACTCCACCGTGATGACCCGGGGCATCGCCAGCCCGGAGGACTACTACTACACCAGGCTGTACGTGGACGCGGTGCGCGCGATCGAGACCGCGGCCGGGCTGAACGGCGTGGACGGCTCCAGGATCGCGGTGAGCGGGGGCAGCCAGGGCGGCGCCTTGGCGCTGGCCACCGCGGCGCTGCTCGGCGACCAGGTCACCGCCTGCCACGCGGATGTCCCGTTTCTCTGCGACATCCAGCGGGCGGTGACCCTGACCGCCTCCATGCCGTACGCCGAGGTGGCCGAGTTCCTGGCCCAGCAGGTGGATCTGGAGCGCGCGGCCCTGGACACCCTGCGCTACGTGGACTGCGCGCTGCTGGCCCGCCGGATCACGGCGGACTGCCTGGTCAGCGTCGGCCTGATGGACGACGTCTGCCCGCCCTCGACGGTGTTCGCCGCGTACAACGAGATCACCGCGGCCAAGGAAATCGCCGTGTTCCAGTTCGGGGTGCACTCGGTCCCGCCAGCGCACCTGGAAAGCCAGCTCCGGCATCTCAGGCAGTGGTGCACACCCTGACGGCAGCCGCTGGCGGCTGAACCTGCCCGGCCCCCGGGGGGGTTGGGGGCCGGGCAGGAGCGGGCTGGCGCCGGGCTGCCTCAGCTCGCCGCGGTCATCGCCTTGGCGTGTGCGCTGAGCATCTGGGCGGCCGCGTTGGTCGCGTTACTCGGGTCGTTATCCCAGATGATTCGGTAGCCGTCATAGTCAGGGTAGAAGGAACCATCGTCCACGCGGGCGGTAAGTAGCCAGAATTGGTCTCCGGATCCGCCATTGGCCAATACCGCATCGGTCCAGGCCTTGTATCCAGCGTCCCGGGTGGCCTCGTCCGGCACGCCCTGGGCGGCGTTGATGGCCAGGCCGTACTCCTCCAGAACCACCGGCTTGTGCAGCGCTGCGCCGTCGGTGAGGTGGTCGGTGATCCACTTGGTGCCCCAGGTGACCGGGTCGGTGCCCGGCTTGGAAGACGGGTTCTCACCCCAGCCCTGCGGGTAAAGGTGCACGGTGCCGTAGTCGATCGTGGGCAGCGCGAGGAAGTCCTTCCAGCGGTCGCCCTCGTAGTTGGAGTACGGGTAGTCGGAGTTGGCCGCGTCGCCGTAGAAACCCTCGTCGCCGGTGGTGACCAGCTGGCGGGGAGCCAGGCTCTTGACATAGGCGCTCATCTCGGTGACCCAGCTGAGCAGCCGTGCGCCGGTCTTCTCGCTGCGGCTGCGCGGCTCATTGGCCAGCTCGAACGTCATGATCGTCGGGTCGGCGTTGTAGCGCAGCCCGGTGTAGGGGTTCATCCGGTGCGTCACGAACTTGGCGTATGCCTTGTAGCAATCGGTGATCGCCTTGGTGTTGTAGAACAAGTCGTGGTTCGTGCCGGTGGTGTAGCTGTCGTCGGGCAGGTTGAGGAACCACTTCACGTACTGCTGCATGCCACCGTAGTCGGGCCAGTTGTTCACCAGCGCGAGCACCAGCCGGATGCCCAGCTGCCCGGCCTTGTAGATGGCGTAGTCCAGCGAGTCGAACGCCGCGGTGTTGTACACGTAGGGCGCGGACTGGAGCGGGGTGTAGGAGTTGCCGGCCCCGTCGGCGAACGCCCAGGCCCGGACGACACCGAGGGACATCGCCGCGGCGTCGTCCAGCGCACTGTCGATCATGTAGTGCGACTGCTGGTGCAGGTAGTAGGTGTTGGTGCCGCCGAAGCGCAGTGGCTTACCGCCGACGGAGAACTTGCCGCCGCGGACCGTGACGAAGTCTTTGGGGCGGTTCGGGAACACGGCGCCCGAAGCAAGGCCCGCACCGGCGGCCGTCGCCGCCGCGGCGGGGAGTGCCCCCGCGCCTAATGCGAGCCCCGCCGCGCCAGCGGCCGTTCCCGCGAGCAGGGCCCGGCGCGTCGTCCCCTTCCGGGGATCATCCGGACGTGCAGAAGAGCCTGCGGCCATCTCGAACCTCCATTGGTCGGACTGGCCCAGTCAGCGCCGGGCCGTGACATGAAGCAGGCGGGCGCAGGATCCAGTCCGCTGCGCACACTGGAAATAACATCACTAGACCGGTTTAGCGTCAATGGCCTGAAATCTGTTTCTGAGATAGATATACCGGTTTAGTGCCCCGTGCGTAGAACTGCCCGCGGCGGCCCGGGGGCCGCATGGCCCGGGCTGTTGGGACCGGGCCATGCGGACGGGCCCATCGGCTCACCCAACTCGGGAGATTCGGCTCTGGGGAGCATCCCTCAAATCACGGAGAGTAGTGATTGCAACACAAATTAAATATGAAAGCAGGAAACATCATGGCTCCCCAGAGAATCACCACCACCGCCGCCGGCCTCACGGTGGCCAGCGCCACCGCAGTTGGCATCGCGCTCAGCATGGTCTTCGCTGGAGCAGCCTCCGCCGCTTCCACCGCCACCAAGAACTGCGCCCCGAACCCCAGCAGCTGCGGGTTCCCTGACGCCACCAGCACCGGTGTCCCGGCGGGCACCAAGCTGCTCACGGTGCCCGGGCAGATCTCCAGCGGCCCGGGGTGGTACTTCGACTCCCGCGGCTGGGTTGAGGTCAACGTCAACGGCACTAACCTCAGCGGCCTGTACATCCCCTACACCCTGGACATCTCCGCTAACAACGTGACCGTCAACCACGTCAAGGTCGTCACCAGCGGCCAGTCCTCGTTCGGGGTCAGCGTCCGGCACACCAGCGGCGTCACCATCGAGAACTCCACCATCAGCGGCGTGAACACCGGGGCCGGGCGCCTCATGGTCGGGGTCAAGGACATCTACGCCGACTCCGCCGGCCTGCAGGTGCTCAGCAACAACATCTCGATGGCCTCCACCGGCGTCCAGCAGGAGTCAGGCCTGGTCCAGGGCAACTACATCCACAACTTCGGCTACAACACCGGCGATCACCTGAACGGGGTCACCTCCAACGGGGGCGCCACCGCGCTGCTCACCGTGAACCACAACACCATCTTCACCAACTACCCGCAGACCGACGCGATCAGCCTGTTCGAGGACTTCGGCGCCCAGACCAACCGGGTCATCAGCAACAACCTGCTGGCCGGCGGCGCGTACACCATCTACGCCGGGCAGAACGCCGGCGGCCCGACCGCCACGAAGATCAAGGTCACCGGCAACCGGATCGCCACCACCCTGTACGCCAACGGCGGCTACTACGGTCCCGCCACCGGCTACAACCACACCGGCGCCGGCAACACCTGGACCAGCAACGTCTGGGACGCCAGCAGCGCCACGATCGCGGCGCCGTAGCCGCACCCCAAGAGCCGTCAGCGCCACCTGCCCAGGGAGCCGGGCCGGTGGCGCTGACGTATTCCCGGTCAGGCCGGGGCGGTAAGGGCGCGGGCCAGCCGGGCCAGGGTGCGGTCGCGGCCCAGCAGCTCGATCGACTGGTACAGCGGCGGGGACACCCGGCGGCCGGTCACCGCGACCCGGACCGGCGCGAACGCCTGCCGTGGCTTCAGGCCAAGCCCGTCGACCAGCGCGCGGTGCAGCGCTTCGTCGATCGCTTCCCAGGTCCAGGGCGTCACCTCAGCCAGGACCGCCTCGGCCGCCTTGAGCGCCGGCGCCGCGTCCGGGGTCAGCACCTTGGCCGCCTCGGCCGCGTCCACCGTGAACTCTGCCTCGTCGACGAGCAGGAAGCCGAGCATGCCGACCGCCTCGGTCAGCCTGGAAATCCGCGGCTGGATGAGCGGCGCGCCGGCCTCGATCAGCCGGGCCTGCTCCCCGGTCGGCGGGTCGGCGGCCAGCCCCGCGCCTTGCAGGAACGGCGTGATCCGGGACGCGAAGTCGGCCGGTTCCAGCGCGCGGATCTTGTCCCCGTTGATCGCTTCCAGCTTGACCGCGTCGAACTGGGCCGAGTTCTTGTTGACCCGGGTCAGGTCGAACTCGGCCGCCATCTCGGCGAGCGTGAACGATTCCCGGTTCTCCCCCGGTGACCACCCGAGCAGGGCCAGGTAATTACACATCGCTTCGGGGAGAAAACCCTCGTCGCGGTACCAGTTGACCGACACCACACCGTTCCGTTTGGACAGACGCTGCCCGTCTTTGCCGAGAACGTAGGGCAGGTGGGCGAACGCGGGGAACTCCGCTTCCCCGACCCCCATGGCCCGGTAGACCGCGATCTGCCGTGGGGTGGAAGACAGCAGGTCCTCCCCGCGCACCACGTGGGTGATCTTCATGAGCACGTCGTCGACCGCGACGGCCAGCGTGTACAGCGGCGAGCCGTCGGCCCGCGCCAGCACGAAGTCGGGGACGTGCGCGTGATCGAAGGTGACCTGGCCGCGGACCAGGTCGGTGAACGTGGTCGAGCCGGCTGGCATCCGGAACCTGACCACCGGCTGGCGGCCCTCGGCCTGGTAAGCGGCCACCTGCTCAGCGGTCAGGTCGCGGCAATGGCCGTCGTACCCGCTCGGGCCGCCCCCGGCGATGGCCCGCGCGGCCTCCCGGCGCTCGGCCAGTTCCTGCTGCGTGCAGTAGCAGTAATAGGCGTGCCCGGTGTCCAGGAAACGCTGCGCCCACTCGGCGTACCGGTCCATCCGCTCGCTCTGCAGGTACGGGCCGTACGGGCCGCCTGCCTGCGGTCCTTCGTCCCAGTCCAGGCCCAGCCAGCGCAGCGTGCCCAGAGCCGAGTCGATGTACTCCTGGGTCACCCGGGTCTGGTCGGTGTCCTCGATCCGCAGCACGAACGTGCCGCCGGTGCGCCGGGCGAACGCCCAGTCATACAGGGCGGTCCGGATATTGCCGACATGCAGGTCACCACTGGGCGAGGGGGCGAACCGGACCCGCACCCCGGCGTGCTCAGTCACGGTTCACCACCGTGTTGGCCAGCGTGCCGATGCCCTCGATGGTCACGGACACCTCGTCTCCGTCCTCCAGCGTGCCGACCCCCGCGGGTGTCCCGGTGAGCAGGACATCGCCCGGGAGCAGCGTCATCACGGTGCTGATGTACTCGACCAGGGCGGGCACATCGTGCAGCAGTTGCGAGGTGCGCGCCTGCTGCCTGACCTCGCCGTTCACGGACGTGCTGAGCGCCAGGTCGGCCGGGTCAACCGCCGTCTCGATCCACGGGCCCAGCGGGCAGAACGTGTCGAACCCCTTGGCCCGGGTCCACTGCCCGTCCCTGGACTGCAAGTCGCGGGCGGTCACATCGTTGGCACAGGTATAGCCGAAGATGACGCTGGCCGCCTGCGCGGCGGGCACCTCCCGGCACAACCGGCCGATGATCACCGCCAGCTCGCCTTCGTAGTCGACCCGCTGGGTGAGCTTTACCGGGTAGCCGATCGGATCACGGGGGCCGACCACCGAGGTGGACGGCTTGAGGAACAGGACGGGCTCGGCCGGGGGCTCGCCGCCCATCTCACGTGCGTGATCCGCATAGTTCTTGCCCACCGCCACCACCTTGCTCGGCAGCACCGGCGCCAGCAGCCGCACGTCGTCGAGCGGGAACGTCACCCCGGTGAACTGGACGCTCTCCCCCGGGCCGAACGGGTGCCCGCGCAGCTCGGCGATGACCAGGCCACCGCCCGGCCCGGCCGTCCGGCCACCCCCGGAGGAACCGTCTTCCCGGGCCTCCCCGACGACGCCGTAGGCCACGTCGCCGCCTTTGGCGAATCTCGCGATGCGCACGCTCCACCTCACCTCTCGGTGGTTGCTTGGTTTCGCCTAGAGCCTACTGAGTTACTGGAGGTAGCCCGCTACCCCACCGGCGGCTCGCGGACCACGGCCACGCCGCCGGGCGGGACCTCAAGCTGCCCGGCCGCCTGGCGGCCGGACAGCAACTCCACGCCGCTGACCTCGATCACGGCCGGCGCCGGGGTGTGGTTGAGCACGAAGAGCCAGCTCCGGCCGCCATCGCCATGACGGCGCACGATCTCGACGCCGGGGGCCCCGCCGCGGGCCACCGGCCCGGTGCCGACCTCGGCCAGCACCCGCGCGAACAGCCGGTCGCGGGCCTCGGCGGCCAGGTGCGTCGACACGTACCAGGCGGCGCCGGCGCCGAAGGAGTTCCTGGTGACAGCGGGGTGCCCGGCGAGCGGGCCCTCGGCGTAGCTGGCCAGCACCTCCGCACCGCCGCAGCGCAGTTCCTCGCTCCACACTGTCCCCTGGTTGCCGCCGGTCAGCGCCACGGTCCCGGCGGGCGGGAGCGGGCGGAACTCCTCGACCCGGATCCCGAAGACATCACGCAACTCGCCCGGATAGCCGCCGGGGCGGGCGTGATGGCTGGAGTCCACCATGCCGCCGCCGAACGACATCACGACGTTCCCGCCGGCCTCGACGTATGACCGCAGTGCCTGGGCGCCCTCGTCGGAGATCAGGTAGGCGCCCGGGGCGA
>CAYPQM010000095.1:21164-25997 GCA_964412845.1 uncultured Streptosporangiaceae bacterium | reverse complement strand
CGGGGATCTGGCTCTTGTCCCCGGCCCGGGCCAGCAGGGCCAGCGGGACGACCAGGACCGCGATAGCCAGCACCCGTCCCGCCCACGCCGCGACCACGGTCGCTGATCCCGGCTTGCCGGTGATCTTCCACACCACGGCGCGGAGCATCCGGCCACCGTCCAGCGGCAGGCCGGGCAGCAGGTTGAAGAGACCGACGAGAACGTTTGCCCAGACCAGTTGCTGGATCAGCAGGCCCGGCAGGCCACCCGGATGCATGGTCGCCAGCACTCCCCAGCCGGCCGCCGCCAGGGCCAGGGAGATCAGCGGGCCGGCCGCGGAGACCAGGAATTCCCGGCCCGGGGTGGGCGGGTCCTGCTCGATCTCGGAGAAACCGCCGAGCGGGTAGAGCAAGATCCGGCGTACGGGAAGGCCGAATCCCCTGGCGACCACGGAGTGGCTGAGTTCGTGCACCAGGACGGAGACATACAGCAGGACGACGAACGCCGCAGCCACCACGTAGCGCAGGTTGCTGGCTCCGGCCAGCGCCGCGCTGTTCCCGTACAGCAGGACGAACAGGCCCGCGATCACGAACCAGTACGGAGAGATGTAGACCGGTATCCCGAAAGGCCGCGCGATCCTCAGCCCGGGGCTTGGCGCCTGCGGGGGAGGCCGGTCTGGCGTCTTGCCTGCCACAGGCTCGATGCTACGTGCTGCCGCGGCCAGCATTGGCAGTCCGGCCCGGGCGCCGGGCCGGTGTCGCGGCCGGGACGGCGGGCACGAACGCGCCGCAGACCCGGCAAATCCCGGCGACTGTCGTAGCCGTCCCCTACCCTCCGTGGCATGGGTGCGGAGATTCCGGCGGGTCAAGGTGTTCTGGCCACTACTGCTGAGCCGGAGGCGGCTGCTGAGCCGGGGACAGGGCGCTCGCTGTCGCCGTCCAGGGCGGGTGACTTCCTGACCTGCCCGCTGCTGTACCGGTTCCGGGTCATCGACCGCCTGCCGGAGCCCCCGAGCCCGGCGGCCGCGCGCGGCACGCTGGTGCACGCGGTGCTTGAGCACTTGTTTGACCAGCCGGCCGCGGAGCGGACCCCGCAGGCGGCCCGGTCGCTGCTCGGGCCGGAGTGGGAACGGCTGGCCGTCCGCGAGCCGGAACTGGCCGGCCTCTTCGAGTCGGACACCGAGCGTGCTACCTGGCTGGACGAGGCCGCTGCCATGCTGGACAGCTACTTCAGGCTGGAGGACCCCAGGCGCATCGAGCCCGCGCACCGTGAGCTGAACGTGCAGACCGTGCTGGCCTCCGGGCTGCGGTTGCGCGGGTACATCGACCGGCTTGATGTGGCGCCGGGGGGCGACATCCGGATCGTTGACTACAAGACCGGCACTGCCCCGCCCGAGGCGTTCGAGGCACGTGCGCTGTTCCAGATGAAGTTCTACGCTCTGGTGCTCTGGCGGTCGGAGGGCCGGGTGCCCAGGCTGCTGCAGCTCATGTACCTGGGCAGCAGCGAGATCGTGCGGTACGAGCCCGATGAGTCCGATCTGCTCGCCACTGAGCGCAAGGTCGAGGCGCTCTGGCAGGCCATTGAGCGGGCCAGGGAGTCCGGTGACTGGCGCCCCCGGCCGGGCCGGATCTGCGACTGGTGCGCGCACAAGCCGATCTGCCCGGCCTTCGGTGGCACTCCCCCGCCGCTCCCCGAGCCTGATCCGGCGGGCCCTGCCGCCGGGCCGGCGCCGTCGGCCGCTGCCTCCGAGGCGGGGCGGCCTGCCGGAATCTGACGCTGCCGCCGGACTTGACATCAGGAGATTAGTCTCCTGATACTAATCGCATGAATCTGACGCGGCTGATGGTCCTGGGCACGCTCGCCCGTCATGGGCCCAAGCATGGTCACGAGATCCGGCGGATCGCCGAGGTGACCAACGTGGGCGAGTGGGGCGGGGTGAGCGTCGGCGCCATGTACCGGGAACTGCGCAGCATGGAGGCGGAGGCCCTGGTCGACGCGGTCCGCACGGAGCAGGTGGGCCGCCGGCCGGAAAGAACCGTCTACGCGATAACGAGCGAGGGGCGGCTCGAGCTCGCAATGCTGCGGGAGCGGGCGGTCCGGACGGTGCACTGGGGGCCGGACCCGCTGGCCGTCGCCATCACCTTCGCCGCGCCGGGCGAGGACCGGGAGGAACTCACCAGCTGGCTGCGGGCCCGGCGGGATCTGCTGGCGATCGCCGCCGAGCAGATCGGCGCCGAATGCGGGCGGCTGGTGGCCAAGGGCTACCTGGGCCCGCTGGAGGCGCAGGTCATGCGGCGGGCGCAACTACACGCAGAGACCGAGGTGCGCTGGCATGACGACTTTGCCAAGATCCTCGTCGAACTCCCGCCGGACGAGCCGAACAGGCCGGACGAACCCAAGAGTCAAGGGTGAGGCATCGTATGGCGATCATCGAAGCGCACGGGCTGACGCGCACGTTCAAGAGCCGCAAGCGCACCGTTGAGGCGGTGCGGGGCGTTGATCTCACCGTGGCTGACGGTGAGATCGTCGGTTTCCTCGGTCCCAACGGGGCCGGAAAGACCACGACGCTGCGCATGCTCACCACGCTGCTCCGGCCGACCGCCGGCCGTGCGACAGTAGCCGGCGCTGACCTGCTCGATGACCCGGTCGGCGTGCGGCGCAGGATCGGCTACGTGCCGCAGGGCATCGGCGCGACCGGCGGCGGCTCCGACCCGAACGCCACCGTCGGCGAGGAACTCACCCTGCAGGGTCAGCTCTACCGGGTGCCAGCCGGCCAGGCCGCGCAGCGCGGCGCGCTGCTCGCGCGCCAGCTCGAACTGGCCGGCCTGGAAGACCGGCTGGTCAAGACCCTGTCTGGCGGGCAGCGGCGGCGGCTCGACATCGCGCTCGGCCTGGTCCACTCACCGCGGCTGGTCTTCCTCGACGAGCCCACCACCGGGCTGGACCCGCAGAGCCGCAGCAAC
Source organism: uncultured Streptosporangiaceae bacterium (assembly GCA_964412845.1). Classification (GTDB taxonomy): domain Bacteria; phylum Actinomycetota; class Actinomycetes; order Streptosporangiales; family Streptosporangiaceae; genus JAWWPY01. Next base: position 23,055 of record CAYPQM010000095.1, on the reverse strand, counting down.
CTCTGGGAACACATCCGCGCCCTGCGCGAAGAGCTTGGCAGCACGGTCTTCCTGACCACGCACTACCTGGACGAGGCGGACGCGCTCTGCGACCGGATCCTCGTCATCGACTACGGCCGGATCGTGGCGGAAGGCTCCCCCGAGGAACTGAAGCGGCGCATCTCGGGCGACGTCATCACGCTCACCGTGACCGGTGACCCGGCCGCGGCCAAGGGCCTGCTCGCGGCGCATCCAGGGGTCCGCGACAGCACGCTGGAGGGCCGCTCGCTGCGGCTCGCCGTGGAGCAGGGCGAGGAGGCGCTGCCCGGGCTGCTGCGGACCCTGGACGCGGCCGGGATCTCGATGCAGTCCATCCAGCTGGCCCGGCCGACGCTGGATGACGTGTTCCTCACCGTCACCGGCCGGTCGCTGCGCGACGACTCGCCAGCCGCGCCCGGCCCGGCCGCGGATCCGGCCGAATCAGCAACCGCCGCGTCGCCGCTATGACCTGCGGGGCAAGGCCTCGCCGCCAGCTTTCCTACCGCACGCACCGGCCCAGGGAGTCCCGTCATGTCCTTTGCCCGTGACACGCTGCTGATCTTCCGCCGCCAGATGCGCCTGTCCCTGCGCAACCCGGCGTGGGTCGTCATCGGCCTCATCCAGCCCGTCCTGTACCTGGCGTTCTTCGGCCCGCTGCTGAACCGGGTGTTCAGTACCGGCGTGCCCGGCCTGCCCTCGTCGGGCAACGCGTACGGCTTCTTCGTGCCGGGCCTGCTCATCCAGCTCGGCCTGTTCGGCGCGGCCTTCGTCGGCTTCAGCATCATCGCCGACTGGCGCTTCGGCGTGATCGAGCGGCTCCGGGTCACCCCCGTCAGCAGGCTGGCCATCCTGTCCGGCCGGGTGCTGCGCGATGCCGTCACACTGCTGGTCCAGGCGGTGGTGCTGGTGCTGGCCGGGGTCGCATTCGGGTTGCGCGCACCGCTCGCGGGGGTGCTGATCGGCCTGGCCTTCATCGCGGTCGTCGCGGTGAGCCTGTCGGCCATCTCGTACACGGTCGGCCTGCTCACCAAAAGCGAGGATGTGCTGGCGCCCACCATCAACATGGTGGTGGTGCCGCTCATGCTGCTGTCCGGGATCATGCTGCCGATGGCGCTGGGGCCGCACTGGCTCCGCGATGTCTCCCGGGCCACCCCGTTCGGCTACATCATCAACGCGATGCGCGAGGCCTACACCGGTCACTACGTCAACAACCTGATGATCGAGGGCATCGGGGTGGCCATCGGCCTGGCCGCGGTCTGCCTCTGGCTGGCCGGGCGGGTCTTCGTGCGCGAGAACGCCTGACCGGCCAGGGAGGCGCCAGCCCGGGGAACGGCCCGGCTCAGCTGATGCCGTGCTTGCGCAGGATCTGCGCCACGTCACCGAACTCGTCGTCGTCGGCGCTGTTGCCCTTGCCCGCCCGGCCCTTGGCTGGCTGCACGGCGGTGCCCGGCCTGGCCGCGGGCAGCCCCGCCGGCCCGGCCGGCGGTGCCTTGGCCGAGCGGCGCCGGCGCAAGCCGCCGGAGACCGCGAACAGCAGGCCGGAGACACCGGCCACGATGACACCGAGCCAGACCTGGGGGGAGAGAACAAGCGAGGTGGCGAAGCTGCCGATCGCGGAGCCGATCTGCCACAGCATCTTGACCGCGCGGGTCAGGTAGGCGGCCAGGGGCAGCAGGGACCAGGCGACGCCGCGCAGGCCGGCTGCCACTCCCCGGCGGCGCCAGGCGAACCAGCTGGCGATGAAGCCGAGCAGGGCTAGTCCCCCGCACAGCGGGAACCAATAGATCTGGCTGTATGTCATATGGCCGCCTCCTTAGGCAGCGTTCCCTGTTCCCATCGTCGCACACGGCCGGCGGTGCCCCGTGCCGTCAGC
>CAYPQM010000095.1:0-21064 GCA_964412845.1 uncultured Streptosporangiaceae bacterium | reverse complement strand
TGCCGTCAGCCGGCCGGGGCAGCCTCGGTGGCCGAGGTGTTCTCCGGGAAGTGACAGGCGACCCGGTGCCCGGGGATAAGCTCGGCCAGCGGCGGTTCCTGCGTCCGGCAGATCTCCTGCGCCTTCCAGCAGCGCGTGTGGAACCGGCAGGCGGGCGGCGGATTGAGCGGGCTGGGCACGTCGCCGGTCAGCCGGATCCGCTCCCGGCGCTGCCTGCGCCCGTCCGCGCTGCGAACCGGCTCCGGCACCGGCACCGCGGACATCAGGGCGACTGTGTAGGGGTGCCGGGGCAGCGCGTAGAGCTGATCCCGGTCCGCGATCTCCACCAGCTTGCCGAGATACATGACCGCGACCCGGTCACTGATGTGCCGCACCACGGACAGGTCGTGCGCGATGACCACATAGGTCAGCCCGAGCTCATTCTGCAGGTCTTCCAGCAGGTTGAGCACCTGAGCCTGGATCGACACGTCCAGTGCGGACACCGGCTCGTCGGCGACGATCAGCTTCGGCCGCAGCGCGAGGGTCCGGGCGATCCCGATGCGCTGCCGCTGACCACCAGAGAACTCGTGCGGGTACCGGTTGTAGTGCTCCGGGTTCAGCCCCACGAGCTCGAGCAGTTCCTGGACCGCGCGCCGGACCCCGCCCTCGGGACGGACGTGCTGCAGCCGGTAGGGGGCGCCGACGATCGTGCCGACGGTGTGCCTCGGGTTCAGCGACGAATAGGGATCCTGGAAGATCATCTGGATGTCGCGGCGCAGCGGGCGCATCTGGCCCATCCGCAGATGCGTGATGTCGTGACCGTCGAACATCATCTGGCCGCCGGTCGGTTCGAGCAGCCGGGTGAGCAGCCTGCCGGTGGTCGTCTTCCCGCAGCCCGACTCGCCGACCAGGCCCAGGGTCTCCCGGGGCGCGACCGAGAAATCGAGCCCGTCCACCGCTCGTACCGCGCCGACCTGGTGCCGCAGGATGATCCCGCGGGTGACCGGGAAGTGCTTGGTCAGCCCGGTCACCGACAGCAGCGCGCCGGCGGGCGCCTGGCCTGTGGTCTCCGCCGCGCTGAGCGACGCGCTCACCCTTCCTCCCTTCCGCCCAGTTTCACCTTGATCTGCTCCGTCCAGATCGTGCGCTGCTGCTCGGCGGTCAGGTGGCAGGCGACCAGGTGGCCGGGCGCGACCTCGCGAAGCTCGGGTACCTCGGTGATGCTCTTGCCTCCGGTCAGCTCCGCGTAGCCGCACCGGGGGTGGAACGGGCAGCCGGACGGGACGTTGATCAGGCTGGGCGGGGTGCCCTTGATCGGCAGCAGCCGCTCGGTCCGTGCCGCGTCCAGCCGCGGCATGGAGCCGAGCAGCCCCCAGGCGTACGGATGGCCGGGCCGGCCGAAGAGATCCTCGGCGGTGCCGTACTCGGCGGACCGGCCCGCGTACATCACCAGGATGTCGTCGGAAAGCTCGGCCACCACCCCCAGATCGTGGGTGATGATGATGACCGCGGAGCCGTACTCCTCCTGCAGGTCCGAAATCAGGTCGAGGATCTGCGCCTGCACCGTCACATCCAGCGCGGTGGTGGGCTCATCGGCGATCAGCAGCTCGGGATCACAGGACAGCGCCATCGCGATCATGGCTCGCTGCCGCATCCCGCCGGAGAACTGATGCGGGTAATCGTCCACCCGGGAACTGGCCTGCGGGATCCCCACCCGGTTGAGCAGGTCGATGGAGTGCTTGCGGGCGACCTTCTTGCCGACCTTGTTGTGGATCAGGTATGCCTCGGAGATCTGCTGGCCGACGGTGTAGTAGGGGTGCATGGCGGACAGCGGGTCCTGGAAGATCATCGCCATCTTGCTGCCCCTGAGCTCGCGCACCCGGCCCGGATCCGCCGCGACCAGGTTCTCGCCGTCCAGCAGGATCTGGCCGCTGATCCGCGCGCTGCCGCCATGGTGCAAGCCGAGGATGCCGAGGCTGGTGACGCTCTTGCCGGACCCCGACTCACCGACGATGCCCAGAGTGTGCCCGCGGTCGAGGGTGAAGGTCAGCCCGTCCACCGCCTTCACCAGGCCATCGTCGGTCGGGAAGTGGATGCGCAGGTCCCGCACCTCTAGCAGGGCACCTGCCATCAGTACCTCACCCTCGGGTCGACCACGGCGTACACGATGTCCACCAGCATGTTGGCGATGACGATGAAGAACGCGGCGAGCATGGTGACGCCCATGATCTCCGGGAGGTCCTGGTTCTGGATCGCCTGGACCGTGAAATTGCCCAGGCCCTGCATCGAGAAGGTGACCTCGGTGAGGATGGCCCCGCCGAGCAGCAGGCCCAGGTCCAGCCCGAAGATGGTCACAATCGGGGTGAGCGCGGCCCGCAGGCCGTGCTTGACAATGACTTTCCGCTCCGCGAGCCCCTTGGCGCGGGCGGTGCGGATGTAGTCCTCACCCATGGTCTCGAGCATGCCGGCCCGGGTCAGCCGGGCGTAGAGCGCGGCGTACAGGAACGCGAGGACGATCCACGGCAGCACCAGGTTCCGCGCCCACAGCAGCGGGTTCGAAGTGATCGCGACATACTGCACGTTCGGGAAGAGCGTCCACTTGTAGCTGAACAGCTCCAGCGCGATGAGGCCGGTGAAGAAGACCGGCAGGGACACCCCGGCGAGCGCGGTGCCCATGGACAGCCGGTCGAAGAAGCTGCCCCGGCGCAGCGCGGAGAGCACCCCGATCGACACGCCGCCGATCAGCCAGAGCACTGCGGCCCCGGCCGCGATGGACACGGTGACCGGCGCGTCGCTCATCATCTGCGGCCACACTGGCTGCTGGGTGCGGAACGAGTAGCCGAAACAGGGCGGCGGGCAGAAGGTCGTGCTCGGGCCGTTGCTGTAATGGGCGCCGAGCACGATGCCTTTCAGGAACCGTCCGTACTGCACGTACAGCGGCTCGTTGAAGCCAAGCTTGACCTCGACCGCATGGACCGCGGACGGGGTCGGGTTGCGGCCGACATACTGCGTCGCCAGCTGGTAGGAATTCTGCCCGGCCAGCCGGGGTACCAGGAAGAAGATCACGAACGTGATCAGGCTCACCACGACCAGCAGGAAGATCGCGGCGATCAGGCGCCGGACGATAAATGTGATCACTGCGCGGGGTGCCGGTGCCCGGCCGGCCGGTAGGGCCTGCCGGGCACCGGCACCATCACCTGCTCTCTTATCGGTTGCTGACTACGGCCTGGATAGTTACTTCACGCCGAGCACGGCGTAGTTGTACATGCCGTAGTAACTATCGACGTACACATTGGTGACGTTGGGGTTCCGGTACAGCAGTGACTTCGCGTACACGATCGGGAGAATGGTCGCCTGCGACATCATGTCGTGGTCGATCTGGGCCCAGATCGCGTTCTTGGCCGTGACGCTGCTGGTGTTCGCCGCCTTGGCGAACAGGGCGTTGACCGCCGGGTCGTTGAGCTCCTCGATGTTGGTGTTACCAGCCGGCGCGATGGCGTTGCCGTTGGCGATCTCATCGAGGAACCCGTAGCCGTCCGGCCAGTCAGCGGCCCAGCCACCGGCGGAAATGCCGAGGTTGTGGCCGTGCACGTAGGTCGGGTCGCCGGCGAAGTTGGTGTAGTACTTGCCGGACAGGTAGCCCTGCAGGGTGACCTTGATCCCGACCTGGGACAGGGCCTGCTGCAGCGCCTGGGCGGCCGCCACTTCCTTGGGCCGGTCACTGCGGTAGGCGACGTTGGTGCTGAAGCCGTTGGGCTGGCCGCAGGTCTTCAGCGCCGCCTTCGCCTTGGCCACATCGCCGGTCGGCTTGGTGGTCGCCTCGTACAGGTCGAACTTCTGGTAGCCCAGGATGTTCGGCGGCATCACCGTGCTCCCGATGTCGCCACCCGCGATCGGGCCGCCGAAAGCGGTCTGCAGGTTCACCTTGTTGGCCGCGTACTCCACGGCCTGACGGCAGGCCAGGTTGTTCAGCGGCTTCACCTTGGTGTTGAGGTAGTAGAACCAGAGGAATCCGCTGAGCGCGTCATCGGAGGACTGCTTGAGCGACGGGCTGGCCAGGATCTTGGCCCGGGCCGCGGCCTGCACGCCGGTCCCCGCCAGGTCGATGTCCAGGTCGTTGGCCATCAGCCGGTTGTCGATGTCGTTGGCGTTGACGTTCATGCTGACGACGATCTTGCTGGCGAGCTGCTTCGCCTCCGTGTCGTCCGCCGGGTTCCAGTTCGTGTTCGGGACCAGCGTGAGCGTCTTGTTCAGCTGGTAGCTCTGGAACTTGTACGGGCCGGTCGAAACCGGGTTGAGCTGGTAGTTCGCGCCGGTGTCCTTGCTCGGGGGCACCGGGTCGGTCTGCGGGATCGCGACCACGTAGTTGAAGTCTGAGAACGGCTTGGCCAGGTGGAACACGATAGTCGTCGCGTCCGGCGTGGTCACCGACGTCAGACCCATCTTGTCCTTGGTCTTGTCCTTGTACGGCCCCGGGTACTTGGGGTCGGTGAGCAGGACCTGGAAGTAACTCGGCCCGTTGGGCAGCACGCTCTTCGCGTAGGTGCGCTCGACCGCGTACTTCACGTCCTGCGAGGTGACCGGGGTCCCGTCGGAGAACTTGACGCCCGACCTGAGGTGATAGGTCCAGGTCAGGCCCTTGTCGCCGACCTGGCCGAGGCTCGTCGCCAGGCCCGGGACGATCGTGTTGCCGCAGGCGCCCGGGCACGACTTGTAGGTGACCAGGGACTCCCCGTACAGCCGGGTGAAGTTCCACATGAAGGCGTAGTACGTGTTGCCCGGATCGGTGGAGTCCGGCGTGTTGCTGATCCCGAACGTCAGGGTCCCGCCCTTCTTGGCGGACGGGTTGACCACGGACGTGTTGGCCGCGCCGTATGAAGTGCTCGTGGTGGCGCCCGAACTGCTGCTGCTAGTGCTGCTACCGCCGCCTCCGCTGCCGCAGGCGGCCAGCACCAGCGCCGCAACCGCCGCAAAGGCGGCGAGCCCTAGTTGTCTGGGTTTCCTCATTGCGTAACACGCCTCCTGTAGTTACTCATCGAAAAGAACGGGTTGTGCCGCTCACCGAGATTTCGGATCGAGCGCATCGCGCAACCCATCTCCGAAAAGATTGAACGCCAGCACGGTAATGAAGATCGCCAGGCCCGGCACGAGCATGGACTCGGGATCGATCGAGTACCAGCCGTTGGTGACCGCGTCCGACAGCATGCCACCCCAGGTCGGCGTGGGCCGGTACAGGCCCACCCCGAGGTAGGAAAGCGCGGCCTCGAACAGGATGTTCGTCGGGACGATCAGCGTGCTGTACACGAGGATGGGCGCCACCAGGTTCGGCAGCAGTTCGCGGGCGAGAATGTAGGGACCGCGGGCACCGAGGCTGCGCGCCGCGTCGACGAACTCCCGCTCGCGCAGCGACAGGGTCTGCCCGCGGATGATCCGGCCCATGTACGGCCAGTTGAAGAAGCCGATCACGAAGACAAGCAGGACAATCCGCAGTGAGTTCCCGGAGAGCCCGAAAGCCGTCTGCGGGATGACGCCGATGAGCGCCAGCGCGAACACCAGCAGCGGGAAGGCCAGGAAGACGTCCATGGTGCGGGCGATCACCGCGTCGGTCCAGCCGCCAAAGTACCCGGCCACGATGCCGAAGAAGATGCCGAGGCTGACCGCGAGCGCCGTGGCCAGGCAGGCGATCAGCAGTGAGTACTTCGCGCCATTGACGATCCGGCTCAGCATGTCGCGCCCGGTGATCGGCTCGACGCCGAGCGGGTGCGCGAGGCTGATTCCGCCGAACGGCCCGATGGGCCGGCTGAAGGTGGGATCGATGAGGTTCGCGTGGTAGAGGATCGGGCTCTGCACGAGGAACGGGCCGAAGAGCGCGATCAGTATCAGCAGCAGGACGATGATGCCGCCGGCCATCGCCACCTTGTCGCGGCGCAGCCGCATCCAGGCGATCTGGCCGAGCGACCGGCCCTCGATGGCCTTGGGGTCGACCCCGGCAAGCGATCCATCCGGCGTGGCGTCCGCCGCGGGCGGGAACACGTCGAGTGGTGCAGCCATCAGGCGCCGCTCCCTGTGGGTCGTTACGGGAAAAATGCCCGGCGATCGCGGCCCATGCGACGCCGAAGCCAGAATACGGAGCTATCTAACCGGAGGATCTACCGGGATGCCTGATCAGCGCCACCCCTGAGCCAGGGTCGTGCCTGGATTGTGACCGAATCACCGTTCGTTCGTCATGGCGGGATTCGGCCGGCTGCCGACGACGTCGCGGAGCCGGGCCAGGGTCACCTCGCGCAGCGAGGCGGCGATGACCCGGCCGGGCCGGGGTGGCACCGGCGCGACGTTCGGCACAGCGATCACCGCGCAGCCCGCAGCCTCGGCGGCCGCGATGCCGTTCGGCGAGTCTTCCAGCGCCACGCAGCCAGCCGGATCCACGCCGAGCCGCCTGGCACCGAGCAGGTAGGGCTCCGGGTCGGGCTTGCCGAACCGCACGTCGTCGGCGCACACGGTCACGTCGAACGGCACGCCGATGGCCTCGAGCACGGCCTCCATCAGCTCCCGCTGCGCGGAAGTGACCAGCGCGCACGGCACCCCGGCGGCGCTCACCTCGGCCCGCAGCTCGCGGGCGCCGGGCAGCATCGGCACTCCGCGCTGGCGGACCAGGCCGGTGATGCCGTCCGCCATCCAGCGCGCCACCGTCTGCTCCGGCTGCGGCCGGGTCGCCCGGGCGAGCATGTAGCCGAGGCTGTGGGCCAGCGGGCCGCCCACGAGGTGCTGCTGGTCGGCGCGACTCCAGGTGCTGCCCATCCGCGCCATGATCTCGGTCTCCACCTCGAACCAGAGCGGCTCAGAATCGACGAGGAGCCCGTCCATGTCGAACAGGACAGCCTGCAGCCCGCCCCGGCCGGGGGTGCTCACGTGCTGAAATACCTAGCCTCGGGATGGAACACGATCAGCGCGTCCGTGGACTGCTCGGGAGCCAGCTGGAACTCCTCGGACAGGGTGACCCCGACCCGCTCCGGCGCGAGCAGCCGGACCACCTTGGCGCGGTCCTCCAGGTCCGGGCAGGCCGGGTAACCCAACGAATAACGGCAGCCCCGGTAGTCGACCTTGAGAATGCCGTCGAGGTCAGGCGGATCGAACCCGGCGAGGCCGGTCTCGGCCCGTACCCGGCCGTGCCAGTACTCCGCCAGGGCCTCCGTGAGCTGGACGGACAGGCCGTGTAGCTCAAGGTATTCGCGATAGGCGTTCTTGGCGAACAGCTCCGCGGTGGCCTGGCTGATCCTCGACCCGACCGTGACGAGCTGGAAACCGACCACGTCAGTCTCGCCGGACTCACGAGGGCGGAAGAAGTCGGCCAGGCACAGGTGCCGGTCGTGGCGCTGCCTCGGGAAGGTGAACCGCTCCCGCTCCCGGCCGGCCGGGTCCAGGACGACGAGGTCGTCGCCCTCACTGACGGCCGGGAAGTACCCGTACACGACACCGGCCTCCAGCAGGCCCTCGGTCTGCACGCGGTCCATCCACATCCGCAGCCGGGGCCGTCCTTCGGTCTCGACCAGGTCCTGGTATGAGCGGCCGTCCTGGCCGCGGGAGGGCTTGAGCCCCCACTGGCCCATGAAGGTGGCCCGCTCGTCCAGGAACGTGGCGTACTCAGCCAGCGGAATGCCCTTGACCACCCGGTCGCCGAGGAACGGCGGCGTGGGCACCGGATTGTCGGTGGCCACGTCCGAACGCGGCGGCATGGCCTCCGGCTCGGTGACCGTGAGCCGCGCCCCGGTCCGCACCCGGCGCTCCCGGATGGCCGGCAGCTCCGCGCCCGCCTCGCCGCGCTTCACCGCCATGAAGGCGTCCATCAGGCGCAGCCCCTCGAACGCGTCCCTGGCGTAGCGGACCTCGCCGTCGAACACCGCGGCGAGGTCCTGCTCGACGTAGGCGCGGGTCAGCGCGGCGCCGCCGAGCAGCACCGGCCAGCGGCCGGCCAGTCCGCGGGTGTTCAGTTCGGCGAGGTTGTCCCGCATCACCACGGTGGACTTGACCAGCAGGCCCGACATGCCGATGACGTCGACGTCGTGCTCGGTCGCGGCATCCACGATGGCCGAGACAGGCTGCTTGATGCCGATGTTCACGACCTCGTAGCCGTTGTTGGTCAAGATGATGTCGACCAGGTTCTTGCCGATATCGTGCACGTCGCCCCGGACGGTGGCCAGCACGATCCGGCCTTTGCCGCCATCCTCGGACCGCTCCATGTGCGGCTCCAGGTAGCCGACCGAGTTCTTCATCACCTCGGCGGACTGCAGCACGAACGGCAATTGCATCTGGCCGGCACCGAAGAGCTCGCCCACCGTCTTCATGCCGTCGAGCAGGACATCGTTGACGATCTCCAGCGCGGGGCGCTGGCCCAGCGCCTCGTCAAGGTCCGCTTCGAGGCCCACCCGTTCCCCGTCGATGATCCGCCGCTTCAGCCGTTCCCAGAGCGGCAGGCCCGCTAGTTCCGCGGCCCGGGTGGCCTTGACCTCCGCCGCGTCCACGCCATCGAACAGCTCAAGCAACCGGGTCAGCGGGTCATACCCCTCGCGCCTGCGGTCGTAGATGAGGTCCAGGGCCGTCTGAAGCTGCTCGTCGGGTATCCGGGCGATGGGCATGATCCTGGACGCGTGCACGATCGCCGAGTCGAGGCCGGCCCGCACGCACTCGTCGAGGAAGACCGAGTTGAGCACCGAACGCGCGGCGGCATTCAGGCCAAACGAGACGTTGGACACCCCCAGCGTCGTCTGCACCTCCGGATAACGCTGCTTGACCTGGCGGATCGCCTCTATGGTCTCGATCGCGTCGCGCCTGGTCTCCTCCTGGCCGGTCGCGATCGGGAAGGTCAGGCAGTCCACGATGATGTCGGACGTGCGCATGCCCCAGTTCGCGGTCAGGTCTTCGATCAGCCGGGTGGCCACCGCGAGCTTCCATTCGGCGGTGCGCGCCTGGCCCTGCTCGTCGATGGTGAGCGCGACCACTGCCGCGCCATGCTCGGCAACCAGCGGCATGACCTTGGCGATCCGGGAGGCCGGCCCATCGCCGTCCTCGTAGTTGACCGAGTTCACCACCGCGCGCCCAGCGAGCAGTTCGAGGCCGGCCTGGATCACCTCGGGCTCGGTCGAGTCGAGCATGAGGGGCAGGGTGGCCGCGGTGGCCAGCCGGCCGGCCACCTCGATCATGTCGGCTGTGCCGCTGCGCCCCACGTAATCCACGCACAGGTCGAGGAGGTGCGCGCCATCGCGGGTCTGCGCCCGCGCGATCTCGACGCAGTCGTCATAACGGCCGGCGATCAGCGCCTCACGGAACGCTTTCGACCCGTTCGCGTTGGTCCGCTCGCCGATGGCCAGGAACGAGGTGTCCTGGCGGAACGGCACGTGCTGGTAGAGCGAGGCCACGCCGGGCTCGGGCCGCGGCCTGCGGGCGGCCACCGGCCGGCCGCGCACCCGGCCCACCACGGCCGCCATGTGCTCGGGCGTGGTGCCGCAGCAACCCCCGGCCAGGGACAGGCCGAACTCCGCCGTGAACATCTCGTGCGCGTCCGCGAGCTGGTCCGGGGTCAGCGGGTAGCGGGCACCCTCGGCGGCGAGCACCGGCAGGCCGGCGTTGGGCATGCAGGACAGCGGGATCCGGGAATGGCCGGCCAGGTAGCGCAGGTGCTCGCTCATCTCCCCGGGACCCGTCGCGCAGTTCAGGCCGATCAGGGAAATGCCGAGGGGTTCCAGGGCGGTGAGGGCGGCGCCGATCTCGCTGCCCAGCAGCATGGAGCCGGTGGTCTCGATGGTCACCTGGGCGATCAGCGGGATCTCCACCTGCGCGGCGGCGATAGCCCGGCGGATGCCGATAATGGCGGCTTTGGCCTGGAGCAGGTCCTGGCAGGTCTCCACGATGATCGCGTCCACGCCGCCGCGCAGCAGGCCTGCCGCGTTGCGCTGATAGGCGTCCCGGAGCTCGGCGAACTTCACGTGCCCGAGGGTGGGCAGCTTGGTGCCCGGGCCTACTGAGCCCAGCACCCAGCGCGGGTACTCCGGGGTGGACCAGCGGTCGGCCGCGGTCCGGGCGATCCTGGCGCCCGCCTCGGAAAACTCGCCGATGCGTTCGCTGATCCCGTATTCACCGAGATTGGCCAGGTTCGCGCCGAACGTGTTGGTGGTCACGCAGTCCACTCCGGCCTCGAGGTACGCCTCGTGCACGGAGGTCACGATGTCCGGGCGGGTGACGTTGAGAACCTCGTTGCATCCCTCGTGCCCGTCGAAATCGTCGAGGGTCGCGGCGCTGGCCTGGAGCATGGTCCCCATGGCCCCATCCGCTACGATGACCCGTTGGCTGAGGGCCGCGCCCAGCGCCGCCGCGGGCGTGGCCCGGGACTGCGCGCCGGGACGGTCCCCCGGAACGGCTGGTGTCTGTGCTATCCGGGGCGAGCGGTCAGTTCTCGTCATAGGAGTTCTATTCTAGGGGCCGCCGCCAAGACCTCGCCGGGGCCGCCCGGGCGCCGGCCGGGCGAACCAGTGATCATGGCCCACCACGTAACCTGGAGTCATCGCGGGCCGGAGGCGGCCGGCAAGGAGGTGGTGGGAGATCGAGCTCAACGGCATTGGCAAGCTCACCTCGCCAGCGCTGATCGCCGCCTTCGAGGGCTGGAACGACGCAGGTGAGGCTGCCAGCGGGGTGATCGATCACCTGGAAAGCGCCTGGAAAGCCGCCCCGGTCGGGGCCATTGACCCGGAGGACTATTACGACTTTCAGGTGACCCGGCCGGTCATGGAAGTGGCCGAGGGGCGAGCCGAGCGGCTTGTCTGGCCCACCACCCGTGTCTCGCTGGCCAAGCCGGACGGCGTGGACCGCGATGTGCTGCTGGTGCACGGGATCGAGCCGAACATGCGCTGGCGTGCCTTCACTGACGAGCTGATCGGGTCTTTCACCGAGATGGGCGTCGAAGTGGTCGTGCTGCTGGGCGCGCTCCTGGCGGATTCACCGCATACCCGCCCGGTGCCGGTGACGGCGGCCGCCTCCGACCCCGCACTTGCCGCTGAGCTGCACGCGGAGCCCGCCGACTACAAGGGACCCACCGGGATCCTGGGTGTGCTCCAGCATGCGTGCACGGACGCGGGCATCGCGGCGGTCTCGCTGTGGGCCTCTGTCCCGCACTATGTCGCCCAGCCGCCCAGCCCGAAGGCGACCCTGGCGTTGCTCCGGGGGGTGGAGGACGTCCTGGACATCTCACTGCCGCTGGCCGACCTGTCCCAGGAGGCCAGGGCCTGGGAGCGCGGCGTGGATGAGCTGGCCGAGCAGGACACCGAGGTCGCCGAGTACGTGCGCACGCTTGAGGAAGCCAAGGACGCGACCGACCTGCCCGAGGCGAGCGGCGACGCGATCGCCCGGGAGTTCGAGCGCTACCTGCGCCGGCGCGGTCACCCAGGCGAGTCAGGAAGCCGCTGACCGTCCCCCGGCCCAGCCTAGATCGGCGGCCAGGGTACCGCGGGCCAGTCCTCCGGCGGGAAAGGGTGCACCCGGTGCTCCAGCAGCAGGTCCACGCGCTGGATGGTGGCGGTCACCTCATCCGGGGTGAGCAGCGCTGAGAGTTCGGCGGCCAGCTCACCCTCGGTCAGGGCCTTCCGCAGTGTGCTGAGCGACTCGATGGCCCGCTTGGGCAGGCCCCGTCCGCGCCACTGCCATAGCACGGTACGGAGCTTGTACTCCTCGCCGAAGCAGACACCATGGTCGCAGCCGTACAGCCGGCCATCGCGGACGGGCAGCAGATGGCCGATCTTGCGGTCCGCGTTGTTCACCACGGCATCGAACACCGCCATGTCCCGGAGTGCCCGGTGATCGGAACTGCGGGCCAGGGCGACCAGATCTGCGGTGGGGTCGGCATCGATCCATAGCTGGCACATGCCCGGCCCGAACGGGCCGTCCCGGAATACGGTCGGCGGGACCAGGTTCCAGCCCGCGGCCCAGGACACCGCGTACGCCGCTACCTCGCGGCCGGCCAGCGAGCCAACCGCGAAGTCCCACAGCGGGCGCTCACCGGCTACCGGCTTGTACACGCACGCGGCTTGCTGGCCGCCGTGCCGCACCTTGCAGTACAGCGTGGCGTTCGAGGCCCCGACCAGCCTGCCCGCCACCTCCAGGCGGCCCAGGGAGAGCAGCTCGAGCGCGGCCGTGTTGTCGTCCGGTTGCGGTGCCTGCCCAGCCGGCCGGGCCGCCTTCGCTCCCCTGGCCGGCCTGGTCGGCCGCTCCCGCCTGCCAGGGGATGCATCAGCCATTGCTGACCCGGTGACCGTTCTGCCGGGGGCAGATGTGTCCCTCCGCGTCGAGCGGGAGACCGCAGAGCGGGCATGGCGGCCGCCCCTGGCCGACGATCTGCAACGCGCGCTGGGAGAAGGCCCGGGCCGAGGCCGCTGTGATCCTGACCCGCAGCACCCCGGGGCCGTTCTCCGGTACCTCCTCCGCCAGCGGCTCGACGGGTGCCTCCGTTTCCTCCTGCGCCTCGATGACCACGCGCTCGTCCTCGCCGTCCCAGGCCAGCGCGATCGCGCCGACCCGGAAGTCCTCCATCAGCGGCAGGTCGAGCGGCCCGTCATCGGCCAGCCCGGCTGGCCCGGCCACCGGGGCCGGGGGCTCCCCTCCGGCGCGCCGCACCACCTCGTCGAGAAGCTCCTCGAGACGCTCGGCCAGCAGGCTCACCTGAAATTTCTCCAGGGCGACGCTTGTCACCCGGCCACTGGCGCTGGCCTGAAGGTAGAAGGTGCGTTCCCCAGGTTGCCCGACCGTGCCCGCGACGAATCGCTCCGGCGGGTCGTAGGTATAGACCGGCATGATCCCTATCCTCCCGCGCCGCCGCCGATGGCGGCGTCGCCCTCGCCGCGCCGGAGCCGGAAATCGGCTCCGGGGACGGCAGCGCGCACCGGCCCCGCGCCGTTCCCTGAGGCGCCGTCCACTGAAGCTCTGCCTCCCGGAGCGGCCTGCTGGCCGTCTTTGGCCGGCGCAGGCCGGGCCAGACCGGTCACCGTCCCGCCCGTGTCGTTCGTCCTCAGCACGAAGGGACGCAGCGGCGTGTAGCGGATCACGCTGAGCGAGCACGGGTCGACCTGGATCCGCTGGACCAGATCGAGGTGCATGCCCAGGCTGTCCGCGATCACTGACTTGATCACATCGCCGTGTGAGCAGATCAGGTAGACCGCGCCGGGCCCGAGCTTCGCGTTCCATTTCCGCACCGCGCTGACGGCACGGTGCTGCATGTCCGGCATGGACTCGCCATCCTCGCCGGGGAACCGCACCGCGCTGGGGTGGGCCTGCACCACCCGCCACAGTGGTTCCTTGGCCAGCCGCTTGAGCGGCTGGCCTGTCCAGTCCCCGTACTTGACCTCAGCCAGGTCCTCATCCTGCTGGACGGCCACCTGCTGGCCGTCGCGGGCCGCCGCGATCGCATCAGCGGTCTGCCTGCACCGCTCCAGCGGGCTGGTGATGATGGCATCCAGTGGCACCCCGGCCAGCCGCGCGGCCAAGGCCGCAGCCTGCGCACGGCCGCGCTCATCGAGCGCGATGCCCGGCGTCCGGCCGGTGAGCACCGTCCCGGTCCCCGCCGTCAGTCCGTGGCGGACCAGGAGAACCAACGTCACGCTTCGACTCTAAGGGGTCCGGTGTCGTACTCGGCCAGTGCGTGCTGGCCTTACCGCCCCGGCGCAGTGGCGGCCCGGCCCGCAACTCCCCCGTGGCTACCCCCTAATCACCCGGACTCCAGGCCACCAGGCGCTCGACCAACGATCGGTCACCGGTGATCCGCACGCTATCGAGCGGCTTCCGCCGGTACAGAACCAGCACGAGATCACTGGCCGTCGCGGACACGGCGGCCGCCGGATGCGGCCCGGACGGCGCGCCCGCGCCGCTGGCGGCCAGCGCGACACCTGTCTCGGCCAGGTCCACCAGCCAGGTGTCACCCTCGTCCCCGTGCAGCGCGATCCGGCCCGGGGCATCCGGCCACGGCCCGGCCGCGCCCAGCCCGACCGTGACGAATTCGGCGACTCCGTCCCTGGCGACAGCCTGCGGCAGCGGCCCGGCGCCGCCCGCCGAATCCTGCGCGTCGCGGGCGTGCACGGCGGCCTCCTGGACCTGGTGCCTGGCCACTGCGCCGGCCGTCATCGGCGCGGTCGAACCGCCCCACCACGTCCAGCAGCCGCGGTCCGGCCCGGCTGCGTCGAGCGCCGTCAGCAGGGCAGCCGTCGATCCGGCCGACCAGGCCAGCAGGTCCGCCCCGGGCGCGGCGGCACCGGCCGGGTCATCATCCGGTGGCCCGCTGGCGGGCCCGGCCGCCACCGCGGCGGCCCAGAAGCGCTGCACCCCGCCGAGGTGATCCACCAGGTCCCGGAGTGACCAGTCCGGGCAGCAGGGCACCCGCACGTCCAGGGCCGTGGCCGTGGCCGCTTCGCGCAACGCGGCGGACTGATCCTCGACCAGGGCCAGCAAATCAGCGAACGAGGGTGTCATCATGCACTCGTCCTATCACCAGCCCCGGACACCGCGGACGGTGCACGGCAGCGCCGGGCGCGGCGGTAACGCCGGACGCAGTGGTCAGCCGCGGGGCCTCAGCCGCCAGCGCTCGGGGCCGCGAGGGTGGTCCGTGCGCCGACCATGAAGGTCATCGCCCCGAAGCTGACCTGATCATCCGGCCGGATCGGGACCGGTTCCCTGACCCGCCAGCCGTTCAGCCAGGTGCCATTGGTGGAGCCGAGGTCATCCAGCAGCCAGCCGCTGGCGCAGCGCTTCAGCGCGGCATGCCAGCGGGACACCGAGGGGTCGGCCAGCACCAGATCGCACCCCGCGTCGCGGCCGATGGTGAACCGGGGCCGGTCGCCGGCCGGGAACATGAGCACGGGCGGCGGCGTGGCGGGGACGGCACGGGGCAGTCCGCTGGTCACGGCCGCCCAGCCGCGCTGGCCATAAGCCAGCAGCGTGCCGCCCAGCCGGCGCGGCGAGGGCAGATCGGCGAGCAGTTGAGCGAGATCACGGCGGTCACGGGCCCTCAGCGCGGCCTCGACCCGGTGGATGAAAGTGTCCTGGGTGAGCCGCCCCTCGGCAAAGCGTTCCCTGAGCTGGCTGATCGCCTCGTCCCGTTCGGCATCGGAGACGCGCACGCCGTCCTGGCCGCGGATCGGGCGGGCCGGCGCATACGGGTCTCCCATCGGCGCCGCACCGCCTGGGTTCCCTGCCATGGGACCGAGTATCCGTGCCGATTGGCGAAGGCACAAGGCGCGCCGACGCCGTTGCGTCACCCGGCACGCGATCCTGGCCTCTAGGCTGGCTGGCAATGTCCACCGCAACAGAGCAAGAGAGCACCGGTCCGGCCGGACCGCCCATCGACGTGTTCGGTGAGTTCTGCGCGGCCGGGCTCTGGCCAGGCCTCGGCAGCAGCCTGGCCGCCCGGCTCGCGGGGGCCGGCATTACCGCGCCCAGCCTGGTCACCGCGGCCCGGCTGGAACTGGTCGAAGGAGTCGGCAGCAAACGTGCTGTGCGTCTCGCCGCGTCCTTCGAGGACGCGCGGCCCTGCTACGAGGTCGCCGAACTCCTGGTCGCGTGCCGGGTGCCGGCCCGGTACGCCGGGCCTGCCGTCGCGCGGCTCGGCGCCTCGGCGCCGCGTCAGCTACGCGAGGACCCGTGGCGGCTGCTCGCGGTGCCGCAGCTGCGGCCCGATCAGGCCGACTGGTTCGCGCGGCAGATGCTCGGCGGCGCCGCGGATCCCCAGGATCCACGGCGGGGCCGGGCGCTGGTGGCCCACCTGCTCGCGCGTGGCGCGCGGGACGGGCACACGGCGATGCCGGCCGAGGTCGTGGCCAGGTCCCTCGGCCGGTTCCGGATCAGCGACCCGGCGGCGGCCATCGAGGCGGCCATCGACGAGGGTGGCGTGCTGCCGTTCAGCGAATCCGGGCCGGACACCGGCGCCGGCCCGGACTCCGCTGTCGCCGACTCCGCGGCCCGGCCGGAAAGTGCCCCGGGCACCGTGGCCGACACCGCTGACGCAGACGAGCCGGCTGAAACTGGCATCCTGCTGGCCCTCGCCCGGTACGCCATGGCGGAGGAGGCGGTCGCCGAGGGCCTGCAGCGGCTGGCGGCCCTGGCCGAGCCGCTCCCGGCCGGCCCGGCACTGGCCGGCCGGGAGCAGGCTGCGGGGACTGCAGCCGGTGATGGTGCGCCAGCTGCGGCCGAGCCTGACGCGGCCCAGCTCGACGAGGCCCAGCTCGACGCGGTCCGGGCCGTGGCGGAACACGGCGTGTGCGTGCTCAGCGGCGGACCGGGCACCGGCAAGAGCCGCACGGTGGCGGCCGTGGTATCCCTGGCCGAGGCGCTTGGGCTGCGGGTAGCGCTCGCCGCGCCGACCGGCCGGGCGGCCAAGCGGCTCGAAGAGCTGGCCGGGGCGCCAGCGACCACGCTGCACCGGCTGCTCGGCGCTCAGGGCCGGTCCCGGGCGGCCCGGGGCGGCGCAGCGGTGCTCGACGCGGGTTCGGGTCCGGCCGGCCCGGACAGCGCGGCCACGGCGGCGGACGGCCCGGGCCCGATCACCATCGGCACCATCGGCCCGGGAACGGCCGGCCAGCCTGGTGAGGCCGGCCAGGGCGGCGCGGCGAGCACCGGCGACGGAGCCTGGATCTTCACTCGCAACGAGGAATGGCCGCTCGACGCGGACCTCGTCGTGGTGGATGAGGTGTCCATGCTGGACGCCGAACTGGCCGCCGCGCTGGTCGAGGCCTGCGCCGACGGCACCAGGCTGCTGCTGGTCGGAGACCCGGCCCAGCTGCCCTCGATCGGCCCCGGCCGGGTGCTGGCCGACATCATCGACTCGGCCGCGATCCCCGTCACCGAGCTCACCAAGCTGTACCGGCAGCGCGACGGCGGGGTCATCGCCCGGCTCGCCACGGCGGTGCGCGGCGGCACCCTGCCCGCCGTGGACTCACCGGATCGCGAGGTGGTCGTGGTCCCGGTGCGCAGCAGCACCGATGGCGCCCGGCGGGTGGTTCAGCTGGTCACCGACTCGATCCCGCGGGCTCTGGGCATCCCGGCCGCGGACATCCAGGTCATCACGCCGGTGCACAAGGGCCCGGCCGGGACGATCGAGCTGAACCGCGCGCTCAAGCGGCAACTGAACCCCGGCCCCGGCGCGCGGTCCGGCTTCGACCCCGGCGACCGGGTGGTGTCCATCGCGAACCACGTCGACGAGGGGTTCACCAACGGCGAAGTGGGGACCGTGCTGGGGCCGGGTGATGACGGCCTGCTGGTGGCCTTCCCGGCCGGGCCGGTCTGCGTGCCGGACAAGATCCTCGGTGACCTGCGGCACGGCTGGGCGCTGACCGTGCACCGCGCGCAGGGCTCGGAATGGCCGGCGGTGGTGGCCGTGTTCCCGGCCGAGGCGACCGGGATGCTGTCCCGTCCCCTCGTCTACACGGCGCTGACCCGCGCTCAGCGGCACCTGTCCGTCGTGCACGGCGCGGGTCCGGCGCTATCCCGGGCGGTGGCGACCATCGGCGAGCGTCCGCGCGTCACCAGGCTGGGCGGGCTGCTCGCCGAACCTGAGGCCTGACCAGGCACCGCGCGGACGGCACGGCGAAGGTATCCAGACTGGGTCGCCGGAGATCCGGCCTGGCCGGGAATGCGGCCTCAGCGGAAGATGACGGTGCGGCGGCCGTGCAGCAGGATGCGGTGCTCAGCGTGCCAGCGGACCGCGCGGGCCAGCGCGACCCGCTCCGCATCGCGGCCGATCGCCGCCAGTTCGGCCGGCGAGGAGCGGTGGTCGACCCGGGCGACCTCCTGCTCGATGATCGGCCCCTCGTCCAGTTCAGCGGTCACGTAGTGCGCGGTGGCCCCGATGACCTTCACCCCGTGCTCGTGCGCCTGGTGGTGCGGCCGGGCGCCACGGAAACTGGGCAGGAACGAGTGGTGGATGTTGATCACCCGCCCGGCCAGCTTCGCGCAGGTGGCGGGCGAGAGAATCCGCATGTACCTGGCCAGCACGACGAAATCAATACGGTGGGCGTCGATGAGATCGAGCAGCCGCCCTTCGGCCTGCTCCCTGGACCAGGCATCCGGCCCGGTCGGCACATGCTCGAACGGCACGCCGTGCGCGGCTGCGAGCGGGCCCAGGTCGGGGTGATTGCCGACGACCAGCGGGACATCAATGCCCAGCGACTCGGCGTCACGCCGGTACAGCAGGTCGTTGAGGCAGTGCCCCAGCGTGGACACCATGATCAGCACGCGCGGGCGGATCGCCAGATCGTGCAGCTCCCAGTCCATCCCGAAGTCGCTCGCGATGGACCCGAACCTGCCCCGCAGCGCGGCCCCGTCCAGGGCCGCGCCGGGGTCAGCGGTGCCCTGGACCTCCACGTGCACGCGCATGAAGAACCGGTCCGCGATCCGGTCGGCGTACTGCTGGCTGTCCAGGATGTTGCCGCCCGCCTGGTACAGGTAGGCGGCGACGGCATGCACGATGCCGGGCCGGTCCGGGCAGGACAGCGTGAGCACGAACTCCGCGGCCGGCGACGCTGGCCCGTCGGTCATCGGGCCGTCAGCCGCCCATGGCGTGCGCGCCGCCGTCGGAGTGCACGATCTCCCCGGAGGTGGCCGGGAACCAGTCCGACAGCAGCGCTACGCAGGCCCGGGCGGCAGGCTCCGGGTTCGTGATGTCCCAGCCCAGCGGGGCCCGCTCCGTCCACAGCGCCTCGAAGGCGCCGAACCCCGGGATGCTGTTCGCCGCCATGGTGCGCAGTGGGCCCGCGGCGACCAGGTTCACCCGGATGCCCCGCGGGCCGAGGTAACGGGCCAGGTAACGGGCGCACGACTCGAGGCCCGCCTTGGCCACGCCCATCCAGTCGTAGGCGGGCCAGGCGAGCGAGGCGTCGAAGTCGAGGCCGACGATCGAGCCTCCGCCGGTCATCAGCGGCAGCGCGGCCATGGCCAGTGCCTTGAGTGAGTAGGTCGATACCTGCACCGCGGTGGCCACGTCCGCCCACTCGGTCTGCAGAAAGTTACCGCCGAGCGCGGCCTGCGGCGCGAACGCGACGCCATGCAGCACGCCATCCAGGCCATCGACGTGCCCGGAGACGCGTTCCGCGAGCGAGCCCAGGTGATCGGCGTCCGTCACATCCAGTTCGAGGACCGGGGGCGTGGTCGGCAGCCGTTTCGCGACCCGCTCCACCAGGCTCATCCGGCCGAACCCGGTGAGCAGCACCGTGGCGCCCTCCTGCTGCGCGATCCTCGCCACGTGGAACGCGATCGAGGAATCGGTGAGCACCCCCGTCACCAGGATCCGCTTGCCGTCCAGGATTCCCATCCGATCCCTCCTGCGTCATTCATGATCGCGGTTGATTGGTGCGGCTATAGCGCCGCCGATCCACCGCGATCACGGCGGCCCAAGACTAATGGCCCATGCCCAGGCCGCCGTCGACCGGGATGACCGCGCCGGTGATGTAGCCAGCGTCGTCTCCGGCGAGGAATGCGACCACTCCGGCGACCTCCTCGGCCGACGCGAGGCGGCCCAGCGGCACCCCGGCCAGGATCGCGGCCTTCCGGTCGTCGGGCAGCGCGGCCGTCATATCCGTGTCCACGAAACCCGGCGCGACCACATTCGCGGTGATGTTCCGCGAGCCGAGTTCCCTGGCCAGCGAGCGGGCGAAGCCGACCAGGCCGGCCTTGGAGGCCGCGTAGTTGGCCTGGCCGCCGGAGCCGAGCAGCCCGACCACCGAGGAGATGAACACGAGCCGTCCCCGGCGCATCCGCATCATGCCGCGCACCGCGCGCTTGGCCACCCGGTACGCCCCGGTCAGGTTGGTGTCGATCACCGAGGTGAAGTCGTCCTCGCTCATCAGCGCGAGCAACTGGTCGTGGGTGATCCCCGCGTTGGCCACCAGCACCTCGACCGCGCCCTGCGCGGCCTCCACCTCGGTGAAGGCCTTGTCGACAGCAGCCGTGTCCCTGACGTCGCAGGCCACGGTGGCCAGTCCGGCAACAGCCTCGCCGGAACGGGAGGTCACGGTGACTCGGTCACCGCCAGCCGCGAGCCGTCGGGCGACAGCCAGCCCAATGCCCCGGTTTCCGCCGGTCACGAGCGTGGATCGGGTCATCGGTACTGGTACCTCCGTGGCACGGCCGACGGGCTCGGCGATCTCCGCGAGCGTACCTGGCCCGGTGTCAGGCCAGGCCGAGAATGCAGGTGGGATAGGTTGCCATTCGTGGATGAGAGCGCACATCGCGGCCCAGCAGGCCGCATCGACCCGGAGTTCACCGGATACCCGCTCAGCGAGCTGGCCGCCGTGGCCCGGCAGCGGGCCGCCGACCTGGGCGCGCAGCACGCGGACTTCCGGGCCGAACGCGTCATGAGCCAGCAGATCGGGCTGTCCGACGGCAACCTGGAGACCCAGTTCGACGCCGACGAGCTGGGCCTGGCGGTTCGGGTCGTGGTCGATGGGACCTGGGGCTTCGCCGCCACGGTGGATCTCAGCACGGACGCCGCGGCCCGCGCCGCCGCGGAGGCCGTCGATGTGGCCAGGGTGGCCGCCGCGATCAATACCGAGCGGATCGAACTCGCCGACGAGCCCGGCTACGGCGACGTCACCTGGGTGTCGAGCTACGAAATAGATCCGTTCAGTATCAATGTCGCGGACAAGGTGGCGCTGCTCGCCGAATGGAGCGCGGGGCTGCTCGCGCACGACCGTATCGATCATGTGGACGCCTCCCTGTACCAGGTCAAGGAGTGCAAGTTCTACTCCGACGGCGCGACCACCGCCCTTCAGCAGCGGGTGCGGCTGCACCCGCAGGTGACCGCGGTGGCCCTGGCCGACGGCGGCAGGTTCGAGACGATGCGGACGCTGGCGCCACCAGCCGGGCGGGGCCACGAGTACCTGACCGGCGGGCAGATACCAGCGGAACTGGCCGAGATGCCGGGCCTGCTCGCGGAGAAACTGGCCGCCCCGGGCGTCCAGGCCGGCCAGTACGACCTGGTCATCGACCCATCCAATCTGTGGCTGACCATCCACGAGTCGATCGGCCACGCCACCGAGCTTGACCGGGCGCTCGGCTACGAGGC
>CAYPQM010000094.1:0-26082 GCA_964412845.1 uncultured Streptosporangiaceae bacterium | reverse complement strand
GCATCCGGTCCCGTTCGACCCGGCTCCCCCCATCGGAGCCGAACGGGACCGGATGCAGCGGTCCGCGCGTCCCGCGCCGCGAGACAGGCCCCGGCCCCCGTGACGTGGCAGCCGCTCGCGTTGGTCGCGGCCGTTTCGCATGCTGGACGCGCGTCCTGGAGCCAAGTCTCTGTTACCCGGTGACACTTGCACTGCAATCCGTTGTCCCTCGGACAAAGTCGGACGGATCTACCGTGACGCGGTAGCGATTCGGCACCATTGTGAACGGAGGGGGACACTGGGGAGTCATCAAGACATCACGGCCAAGCGCGGCGGGGAGCAAGCGCGGTCGACGTGATTCAGGTGAGCGCGATCCAGGGATGAGTCATGCCAGGGGGGACCAGATGGATGACGATGCGCACAATCATCGCGACAGCAGACCGGATGACAGCAGACCGGATGATAACCGGCCCGATGATAACCGGCCCGATGACAACCGGCCCGATGACAACCGGCCCGGCGGGCCGGCGGCCCCGGAGGAGCGACCCGATCCCCGGCGCGTCGCCACCCAGCCGGATTTCGGCCGTGAGCTCACCCTCGCCCGGCAGCACGCCGGGCTGACGGTCCGGGAGGTCGCGCGAGCGGCCGGGATTCCGCCCAGCACGGCCGGCGACTATTTCTCCGGGCGGCACCTGCCGCCGCCGACCCAGCCGGAATCGCTGCCGAGGATCCTCATCGCGTGCGGCGTGACCGACCAGGATCAGGTGCGCGAGTGGGCCGCCGCGCTGGCCAGGGCGCGCCGGTCGCCGGGCCGCCGGGCCGGCGGAACCATCCCGCCGTACCGCGGCCTGGCGAGTTTCGAGCCGGAAGACGCCGAGTGGTTCTTCGGCCGGGAGGATCTCACCCGGCACCTGCTGGGGCTCGCCGCCGCCCCCGTCAGCGGAGTGCCGCTGGTAATGATCGGATCCTCGGGTTCGGGCAAGTCGTCCGTGCTGCGCGCCGGGCTGGTCCCTGGCCTCCTCGCTGGCCACGTCACCCGACCGTTAGCCCTGTTCACCCCAGGGACCGCGCCGCTCACCGATCTGGCCAGGCAGCTAAGCCGGATCACCAGGGACAGCACGCCGGCCAGCACGGGCACACCGAGCGACACACCCGCCAGCATGGACACGCCGGCCAGCACGGGCCTACCGGCCGGCGCGGGGCCGCCGACCCGGACGGGACCAGCGACCCAGGCGAGCGTCAGCGAGATCGAGGCCGCCCTGCGGTCTGATCCCGAAGGGTTGGCCGGCCAGGTCGGCCGCCTCAGCCTGATCAGCCCGGCCGGCCCGGTCAGGCCGGCCATCGTGGTGGACCAGTTCGAGGAGGTTTTCACCACCTGCCCGGACGAGGACGAACGGCGGGCATTCACCGCGGCGCTGTGCGCGCTGTCCGGTCCCGCCGTGGTCGTGCTGGCCCTGCGCGCCGACTTCTACGATCACGCGCTGCGCCACCCCGGGCTTGCCCGCGCGCTCCAGGAACGCCAGGTCGTCGTCGGATCGATGAGCTGGGAACAGGTGCGCCGGGCCATCGTCGAGCCGGCCCGCAAGGCCCGGCTGGCGGTGGACGAGGGCCTGGTCGAGCTGCTGCTGCGCGACCTCGCACCGACCGCCAGCGCAGGAGATCCGCCGGGCACCGGGCCCGAGCCGGGAGTTCTGCCGCTGCTGTCCCATGCCCTGCTCGCCACCTGGCAGAACGGTCAGCGCGGCAGCTTGACCGTCATGGGCTACCTGGCCAGCGGCGGCATCCGGGACGCGATCGCGCGGACCGCCGAGACCGCCTACGAGGAACTGGCGGACGGTCAGCGCGGCATCGCGCGGCAACTGTTCCTGCGCCTGGTGCACGTGGTGGATGAGACTCCGGAGACCCGCGCCGCCCTGCCGCTCAGCGAGTGGCGCGAATGCCCGGGCGGTACCACGTCCGCCGACCAGGTGCTCAGCCAGTTTGTGGACCGGCGCTTGATCACGCTGGACTCCGACACGGCCCGGATCACCCACGAAGCGCTGATCACCGCCTGGCCCAGGCTGCGGGCCTGGATCGACAGCGACCGGGACGGGCTGCGAGCCCGGCACCGCATCGACGAGGCCGCCCAGGCCTGGGACGAGGCGGCCAGGGACAGCGCGGCCCTGCTCCGCGGCGGCCTGCTCGCGATGGCCAGGGACTGGGCGGCCGACCCAGTCAACCGGGCCAGCCTGACCCCGCTGGGGCAGGAGTTTGTGGACGCAGGTACCGCGGACGAGAAAAACCACCGAACCGCAGAACGGAGGCGCACCCGCAGACTGCACCGTCTGGTGGCCACCCTCACGATGGCCGTGCTCGCCACCGTCACCATCGCCGGATACGCCTTCCAGCAGCGTGAGGCGGCCACCACCTCGCGCAACGCCGCCGAGTCGCGTGAGGTGGCCATCGAGGCGGGCCAGATCCAGGGGCAGATGCCCTCCCTGGCCGGGCAGCTTGGCCTGGCCGCCTACCTGATTGCGCCGACCCGGCAAGCCCGGGCCGCGCTGCTGGAGTCCTCCGGCGCCCCGGCGGCCGCGCGGCTGGCCGACTGCCCAGATGTGGTGCAGTCGGTGAGCCTGAGCCCGGACCGCCGGGTCCTGGCCGTGGCCGCCGCTGACGGGACGCTGCGGTTGTGGAACGTGGCGCATCCCGGGCGCCCGGTCCCGCTCGGCCGGCCGCTGCTAGCGGCCAGCAAGCGCCCGCTGTACGCGACGGCGTTCAGCCCGGACGGGCGGCTGCTCGCGGCCGCGGGTAGCGGGAAGATCGTGCAGTTGTGGGACATGACGGACCCAGGTCATCCCGTGCCGCTGAAAATGCCGTTGTCCGGGCCGGCCAGCACGGTGTACTCGCTCGCGTTCGACCCGCGTGCCGGGCTGCTGGCCGCGGGCAGCGCCGATGACACCGTGCGGCTCTGGAACGTGGCTGGCCCGGGGCAGGCCCAGCCGGGACAGGCCCGGCCGGTCGCGACGCTGACCGGGGCCGCCGGGTACGTCCAGTCGGTCGTGTTCAGCCCGGACGGGGGCATGCTCGCGGCGGGCAGCGCGGACCGGACGGTCCGGCTCTGGGACCTCAGCGACGCCCAGCACCCGGTGTCGCTGGGCCAGCCGCTGACCGGGCCGGCCAGCCCGGTCAGCTCGGTGGCGTTCAGCCCGGACGGGAGCACGCTCGCGGCCGGCAGCCAGGACCACAAGGTATGGCTGTGGAACGTCAGCCATCCGGCCCGGCCGGTCCGCGCCGCCCCGCTGACCGGGGCCACGGACTGGGTGAACACGGTCGCGTTCAGCCCGGACGGGGCTTCCGTCGCGGCCGGCAGCAGCGACGACCACGTGCAGGTGTGGAACCTGGCCAGCCGGATGCTGACCGCGACGCTGCCGCACCCGCAGCCGGTCACCTCGCTGGCCTGGGACGGCACCGGGCGGTTGATCTCCGGGGACGCGGACGGGACGGTCCGGAACTGGGTGCTGCCCACGCCGGTCCTGCGCGCGGCCGGACCGGTGAACAGCGTCGCGTACAGCCCGGGCGGCGGGATGCTGGCCGTCGGCAGCACGGATCTTGAGCTGTGGAATCCCGCGCGGCACACCATGACGGCGGCCGTGCCGATCCTGGGCACGTTCGTCAACGCGGTCGCGTTCGCACGGGGTGGGCTGCCGCCCGGCGGGCGGATCCTGGCTGCGGGATATGGCGACGGGCGGGTCCAGTTGTGGCGGGTGGCCGGGGCGGGCGCACCGGTCCCGCTCGGCAAGCCGTTACCGGCCACGGCCCGGGGCCTGGTCGAGTCCGTGGCGTTCAGCCGCGACGGCCAGCTGCTGGCCAGCGGCGGTGACGACGGGATGGTCCGGGTCTGGTCGGTGCGTGACCCGGCGCGGCCGAGGCTGCTCGCCGCGATACCTGACTCGCTCAGCGACTACGTGTACTCGGTCGCGTTCAGCCCGGACAGCCGGGTGCTGGCCGCGGCCAGCACCGACAACCTCACCCGGCTGTGGGACATCGCGAACCTGGCCCGGCCGGTGTTGCTGGGCCGCCCGCTGGGCGGGCCGGCCAGCTACGCGATCTCGGTGGCGTTCAGCCCGGACGGGCGCACCCTGGCGGTGGGCAGCGCTGATAAGACAGTGCGGCTCTGGGATATCAGCCGGCCGTCCCGGCCGGTGCCGCTGGGCAAGCCGCTGACCGGGCCGGAAGGGTATGTCTACTCGGTCGCGTTCAGCGGGGACGGCCAGACCCTCGCGGCAGGCTCCACCGATGACACGGTATGGCTGTGGCACATCGCCGATCGGCGCACGCCGGTCCTGGCCGCCGAGCTGACCGGGCCGGCCGGCCACGTGTACAGCGTGGCGTTCGGCCGCGCGGACCGCACCTTCGCCGCCGGGAGCGCGGACGGCACGGTCCGGATCTGGGACACCACGCCCTCAGCGGCCGCCGCCGCCGTCTGCGCCGACAGCGGCCAGCCGATCAGCCGGGCCGAGTGGGCCAGCTACATCCCCGGCCGCCGCTACAACCCCCCCTGCCCTTAGCCGTTAACCCCGGTAGCCGTTAACCGCTCATCGGATTCAGCAGGGTGACCGCCGGAGTCGGTCCCGGTTGGGCTGGCCGATGGAGCGCGGTGCGCGGATCCGGGGCGCCGGCTTGACGCCCTTGCGCGGGCCGCCGATGATGCGCGGCATGTCGCGCACATCCGCCGGGCCGCCGGGCCCCGATAGCCCTGGCCTTTTCGCAGCTCTGGGCGGACGCCCCGGCATCGGCGTGATCGTCGATGGCCTCTATGACCGGCTGGAGCGCGACGCGGAACTCGCCCGCCTCTTCCGAAGCCGCCGCCGGGGCGAGCGGGAACGCCAGAAGCAGTTCTTCGAGACGATCTTCGGAGGTGAGGCCCTCGGCATCCGGGATGTCGGCGTGCAGCGCCGCCATCTGCATCGGCTCATCACGGCCAGCGAGTCCGCCCGGTGGCTCAGCCACCTCGGTGCAGCCATGCAGGCAGCCGGCGTCAGCCAGGGCGCGCAAGCCGTTGTTATGGACCTGTTGCGGGGTCCCGCGGCGCGCCTCGTGAACGAAGGTGCGCCCAAGGACGTGCTCAGGCAGGCGCTTGTGCTGGCGGGCAGGGGCGATGTAGGCACCGTCGCCTCCCTCGTCAGGGAGCATCCCCGGCTGATCGATCAGCGCGGCGGAGATGGTGTCACGATGCTCTGGACGGCAGCCCGGCGCGGGCGGCTGGCGCTCGTCCGCTGGCTCGTCGCCCAGGGTGCGGACGTCGAGATCCCCGGCTCGGCGGTGCACATGACCCAGGTGGTGGTCTCGCCCTACTGCATAGCGGTGCGATCACGCCGGGCGGAGGTCGCGCAATACCTGCTCGATCACGGCGCGCAGGTGGACGTGTTCACCGCCGCGTTCCTGGGCCAGCTCGATGCGCTTCGCGCGCATATCGCCGAGGGGCGGGCGAACGTGCAGTCACCGCACGAGGACTTCCACCCGGTCACACCCCTGCACTACGCGGTGGACGGAGGGTCCGTCGCGGCCGTGCGCATGCTGCTCGCCAGCGGGGCCGACGTGCGCACCTCGGGTGGAAGGCTCCTCACTTCGGCGGCCAACCAGGGCTCGATCGAACTGGTCCGGCTCCTACTTGATCATGGTGCCGAGGCCGCCTGCGCCGAGAGCCTCGGCCCGCTGTCCACCGACCGGACGATCGCCGGGCTCCTCGTTGCGCGCGGGTTCGATCTGAACGTTCCCATCCGGGACCAGGAGACGCCGCTGACTATGGCCTGCCGCGCCGACAAGGGCGAGCACCCCGCCGCCGTCGCGGCCCTGCTGGAACTCGGCGCCAATCCAAACGCGAAGAACGCGAGGGGACGGACGCCTCTCGCGGTCGCGACGAGCGCGCGCTTCGGCAGGACGGTTGCGCTGCTTCGTACCGCTGGAGCGCGGTGACTCCCGGCCCGACCGGGCATCCACAGCCACGGCAAGGGCGGCAAGGAGACCCGAAGCGCCAGTTAACCCAGGGTCACCGGGCTGCCCGCCGCCAGGTACACGCCCTCGGCCGCGATGACCCCCAGTCCCGCGAGCGCGACGAACAGCAGAGGCGCGACGAACCAGCGTTCCGGGCGCGTGCCGGTGGTAAACGCCAGCGGTTCCGGCAGCAGGCGGACATGCCGGCGCGACAGCGGCCACAGCAGCGGAACGCCCTCGTCGGTCAGCATGTCCCCGGCGATGTGCGTGGCCGTGCCGATGGCGATCGCCCACGGCACGCCGGCCACGCCGTAGCCCGACCAGAGCATCGCCGCCGCTCCCCCGACGGCCAGCAGGTCGGCCCAGTGGCCGCCGATTCTGAGCGCGCGCAGCGCGGAGGCGATCACCAGGGTCAGCAGCAGGCCGAGCGCGATCTTCCCGGCGGGCAGCTGACGGTAGGTGTCCGCGGCGAACGCGGCCGCGCTGAAAGCGGCGATCCCGACCAGTGAATGGGTGCCGTGCCGGTGGCCGCCGGACACATGCTCGATCAGCCAGGCGAACGCCATGGTGACGAAGCCGAACGACCGGGCGCAGGTGGCGTCCGGGTGGTCGATGTCGGGCAGGACCGCCGCCCCCGCGGTCAGCAGCACGCCGACGGCGAGCGGTCCCGGGGCCAGGCGCGTGGCGGTGAGGCCGGCCGCCGCGCCGACAACGGCCCCCGACAGTGCGTGAGTACGGCCAAGCATGGCGATGTGTCCATTCCGCTCAGAAGGCTGATGGACGCATCAAATCAGGCCGGGCCGGCATTTCCAGGGAGGCCACCGCGGACATGCCGGTAGCGTTCCAGAGTGCATCCGGCGCTGCCCGGCTGGGTCCGGTTCGTGGCCCGGCCCTATCCCAGCTCTAACCTGGTCCTGCTCACCGGGCCGACCCCGGTCATGCTCGATTCCGGTTACGGCAGCGACGCCCCCGCCCTGGGTGAGCTGATCGGCGCCGCGGGGCTCACGGTCAGCCAGCTGGCCCTGGTGCTCAATTCGCACTGGCACAGCGACCATTCCGGCGGAAACGCCTGGCTGCAGGCCCAGGGCGTGCCGGTCGCCGCGGCCCGGATGGACGGGGAGGCGGTCAACCGCCGTGACCCGTCCGCGTGTGACGCCGAATGGCTGGATCAGCCGGTCGAGCAGTACTGGGTCGACGTCCTGCTGGACGGCGGCGACCGGCTGCGGGCCGGGCAGGCTGACTGGGAAGTCCTGGCCACACCGGGCCACACCCCGCACCACCTGAGCTTCTACCAGCCGGATGAGCAGATACTGCTGGTCGGCGATGCGCTGCACGACGATGACGTCGGCTGGATCAACCTCGCCCTGGACGGGCCGGGGGCCATCGGGGTGGCGCTGCAGACGGTGGAGCGGCTGGCCGCCCTGCCCGTCCGGTACTGCCTGTCCGGGCACGGCCCGCGGATCACCGACCCGCCGGGCGCCTTCGCCCGGGCCCGGAGCCGCTACGACCGGATGCTGGCCGATCCGCAGCGGGCCGCCTGGCATGGCATGAAGCGGACCTTCGCCTACGCGCTGATGATCTCCGATGGGCTGCCGCTGGATAGCGTGCCCGGCTACCTGACCTCCCGGGCCTGGCTGATCGACCACGCCACCCGGGTGCTCCAGATGACCCCGGAACGCCTGGCCGAAGATCTGCTGGCCGAGATGAGCCGCGCCGGGGCCGTGATCGAGCGCGACGGCGTGCTGTACCCGACG
Source organism: uncultured Streptosporangiaceae bacterium (assembly GCA_964412845.1). Lineage (GTDB taxonomy): Bacteria > Actinomycetota > Actinomycetes > Streptosporangiales > Streptosporangiaceae > JAWWPY01. The sequence goes on along the minus strand of CAYPQM010000094.1, from coordinate 18,376 downwards.
ACCCCGTACACGCCGCCGGCACCGGGATGGCGCATCGGGCCCGGCGCGCCCCGCGACTGGGCCTGACGTGACGGGCCTGGCCGCACAACGAGGGGAGCGAGAAGGTCTCCGGCACGCCGTACGGCGTGTTCGTCCCCCGTCTCGCTCCCGCGCTCCGACCGCCGCGCCCGGCTCCCGGGGGCGCACAAGTGGAGCGCCACCAGTGTGCCCGCCCACTCCATGGGGCCGCGATGGAATAACCATTACCCGGACAGACTCGGACAGGCTGGGAGGTGATGCGCGATGCGGGCCAATGACGATGTCGCTGCACTGCTCGCCGAGTACGCCGATCTGATGGCAATCACTGGCGGCGATGCGTTCCGGATCCGGTCTTATGAAAAGGCGGGCCGGTCGATCGCCGGCTATCCCGATGACCTGGCCACGCTGGATGCCGGGGCCCTGAGTCAGATACCGAACGTGGGTAAGGCCATCGCGGCCAAGATCGGCGAGTATCTGCGCACGGGCAGCATCCACCAACTGGAGGAGCTGCGGGCGAAGGTTCCCGCCGGGGTCCGCCGGCTGACCGAGGTACCCGGGCTCGGGCCGAAGCGGGCGATGGTCCTCTACCACGAGCGGGGCATCGATTCGGTGGACGGGCTGGCCGCCGCCATCGAGACGGGCCGGCTTGACGGGTTGCATGGCTTCGGCCCGAAGACCGAAGAGAACCTGCTGCGCGGGATCGAGATCATCCGCAAGACGGGCGACCGGGTGCACCTCGACGTGGCCATGGAACTGGCCGAGGAACTCACCGGCCTGCTGGCCGCGGTGCCCGGCTGCCAGCGGGCCAGCTACGCCGGGTCGCTGCGCCGGATGCGGGACACCATCGGCGACGTGGACATCCTGGCCATCTCCGACCAGCCTCGCGCGCTGATGCAGGCGTTCACCGGGCTGCCGCACGTCGATCACGTGGCGGCCAGCGGCGACACCAAGACCACGATCCGCACCGTGGTCGGGCTCCAGGTCGATCTGCGGGTCGTCCCCCCCGCGAGCTGGGGGGCGGCGCTGCAGTACTTCACCGGGTCACGGGCGCACAACATCCGCACCCGCGAGATGGCCGCCGGAAAGAACCTGAAGCTGTCCGAGTACGGGCTGTTCGACGTGGAAACCGGCGCCAGCATCGCCTCGCTGACCGAGGACGAGGTGTACCAGCGGCTGGGGCTGCCCTGGATCCCTCCCCCGCTGCGCGAGGACACCGGCGAGATCGAGGCCGCGCTGCGTGGTGAACTCCCCGCCCTGGTCACCGAGCAGGACCTGCGCGGGGACCTGCACACGCATACCGATCTCACCGACGGCGTGGCCAGCCTGGAGGACATGGTCAGCGCGGCGGCCGCGCGAGGCTACGCGTACTACGCGATCACCGATCACGCGCCCAACCTGTTCATGCAGCGGATGACCGACGAGAAGATGCTCGCCCAGCGAGAGCAGGTGCGCCGGCTGGACGGCCAGGCCGGCGGGATGCGGCTGCTGCACGGCACCGAGCTCAACATCGATCCCGACGGCGAGGTGGACTGGCCCGCCGAGTTCCTGAGCGGCTTCGACGTGTGCGTCGCCTCGGTGCATTCGCACTTCACCCAGCCCCGTGACCAGATGACCCGCCGGTTCCTCCGGGCCATCGAGAATCCGCACGTCAACATCGTCGGCCACCCCACGACGCGGCGCATCGGCAGGCGGGCGCCGGTCGACGTGGACCTGGACGAGGTCTTCCAGGCGTGCGCGCGCACCGGCACCGCGATCGAGATCGACTCCCACCCAGACCGGCTCGACCTGGCCGCCGAGCACGTCCGGCTGGCCCTGCAGCGGGGCGTCAAGTTCTCCATCGACAGCGACGCGCACTCGGTCAGCCACCTGGCGCACATGAGGTACGGGATCGGCACCGCGCAGCGCGGCTGGCTCACCCCTGACGACGTGATCAACACCTGGCCGCTCGACCGCCTGACCGCCTTCCTGCACAAGGCGGGATCCGGGCATTAGCGCGGTGCAGATTCCACACCACCACAGCGCGGTGCGCAGTGCGCGAATGAGAGGCACAATGCACCGCGCCGATTTCGTGCCGCAACAGCGCGGTGCATCGTGCCCGCATAGGGGGCACAAAGCACCGCGCTAACCAGCGAGCATGCCCTCGGCCGCGGGGCTGGCTGTGATCAGCGGGGCTTGGCTGAATCGGCTGAAAATGCGCCGTGATCATGGCTGGACGGCGCGAGAGGGCCCGGCAGCGGATGACCCCGCGCTGTCCAGGAGCTCGCGCAGGTCATGGCGCGAGGCGACGCGGACGAAGCGAAGGTGGGCCCAGGCTGGGTCGAGGGCCGCTGCGGCGTACCGCTCCCGGTAGACGCCGTGCCGGTGCCAGGACCAGGCGATGACGGACTCCTGGGGGTCAAGGCGGAAGAAGTTCTGCCAGGGTTCCCGGTTGCCGTTCCATAGTTCGGCGCGGCTCACGGCCCGGCGCAGGGTGCGCCAGATGATCCTGCGCATCACGACCGCGCGGGGCAGGTCGAGCCAGACGACCGTGTCCGCGCGCGACCAGACCAGCGGGCGCACCGCGCTGTAGTTGCCGTCGATGACCCAGCCGTCCGCGGCGGCGGCCGCACCCACCCGGCTGACGAATTCTTCCGCCGGCAGCGGAGTCCAGCCCGGCTGATGGAAGATCGCGTCAAGCTCGATGTACGGCACGGCCAGCCGGGCCGCCAGCGCCTTCCCCAGCGTGGACTTGCCCGAACCAGAATTCCCGACCACCGACACCCGCCTCATAACCGAAGAGCGTACGTCGAGGTCGCGGGCCGACCGCTGGGCGTATTAACGAATTGTTCGTTGACAGCGGCGCCGAGCGGCGGGAAGCTTCGGCACGCGGTGTCCTTACCAGGAGTGGCGGGCCGGACAGGCGCTCTGGCAGGCTCGCCATTCTCGCTCGACCAGAGGTTCCAATGGGGGAACCGGAGGTTCCAATGCGGGGATTGGCACAGGCAGGCGCACGTCGGCTGCGGGGATTGGCTCAGGCAGGCACGCGCCGATCACGCGGATTGGCGCAGGCAGGCACCGGCTGGCCACGGGGATTGACCCGGCCCGCCAGGCGCCGGATGCGCAGGCTGGCGCCACCAGCGGTCGCCCTGTGCATGCTCTCCTTCGCGGTGGCCGCGGCCGGGCCGGCCGGTGCGGCCAGCACCGCCGCCGGGCTGCCCGCGGTGGCCGCGCCCGGTGGGCCGGGCACGATGTCGTACTTCGACCTGGCCCGCAAGGACTGCCTGGGCACCGCGCGCAACACCACGTCCAAGGTCTGGTACACGGTCGCCGGCGGCGTGCTCTCCGACGTGTACGAGCCGACGATCGACAACACGGACGTGCAGACGCTGCAGTACATCGTCACTGACGGCTCGACCTTCACCGATCTGCAGACCCGCGACATGACCTACACCGTGGCGGCCGACCCCTCCGGGATGGCCTGCACGGTGACCGCGACCAGTGCCAGCCATGGCTACAGGCTGGTCACCACCTACATCACCGACCCGGCGCGGGACACGGTGCTGATGGACACCCGGCTGGACGCCGCGCCCGGCTCGCACACCGCGATCAGCAAGCTGCACCTGTACGCGCGGCTGGACGCGCACGCCAACGGGGACGGCGGCGGCGGCACCCCGAACGCGGGCGGCAACACCGGGACCATCGACACCTCGGGCGGCTCCCCCGTTCCCGTGGTGTACAGCACCAACACCGTGACCCAGGCGGCCAACCGCAGCTACGCGGTGCCCACCTACATGGCGCTGCGGCCGAGCAGCCCATCGGCCGCGGTCAGCGTCGGCTACGCCGGGACCGCCAGCGACGGCCTCACCCAGCTCGATGCCACGCACACGCTGACCAGCTACGACTCGGCACCCAACGGCCACGTCACGGCGACCGAGGACGTCACTCCGCGCCGCGGCGACGAGGTGACGCTGGCCCTCGGCTTCGGCCGCACCCAGGCCCAGGCGGTATCTGTCGCGGGCGCGTCGCTGACCCGGCCGTTCGGCCTGACCGAGCTGTCGTACCTGGCCGGCTGGGCCGGCTATGACCTGGCGCTGCGCAAGCCGCCGTCGAGCTTCCCCGGCCTGACCGGCGCGCAGGCGACGGTGCTGCAGCGCCGCTACTACCTGTCCGCGAACGTGATCAAGTCGAGCGAGGACAAGACGTTCCCCGGCGCGATCGTCGCGTCGATGGCCAGCCCGTGGGGGCAGGCGGTGGCCGCCGGGACGGCGGTCAATGGCAAGCCGGTCTACTTCGGCTCTTACCGCGAGGTGTTCTCGCGGGACTTGTATGAGGCATTCACCGGCCTGCTGACAGATGGCGATCTTGCTACCGCCCGCGCGGCCACCCTGTTCCTGTTCAGCAAACAGCAGCTACCTAACGGACAGTTGCCCCGTAACTCTCTCGTCAACGGTGCATCTGCCCCGGATACCGGCGGAAACCAGCTGGACGAGACGGCCTACCCGATCCTGATGGCGTTGCAGTCGGGGCTCGCCGGGGACACCACGCTGTGGCAGCAGCACATCCGGCCGGCCGCCGACTTCCTGGTCGCGATGGGGCCGTCGTTCGGCTCGGAGCGCTGGGAGGAGCAGTCGGGCTACTCCCCCTCCACCATCGCCGCGGAGATCGCGGGGCTGACCGCCGCGTCGGTCATCGCGGCCGATCATGGCGACACCGCCCGCTCCCAGCTCTACCAGGCCACCGCCGACGATTTCCAGCGCACCATCAAGACCTGGGACGTGACCACGACCGGCCCGGACGGCCCGCGGTACTTCATCCGGCTGTCCAAGGCCGGTGACCCGAACGCGGCCATCATCTACAGCCTGGGCAACGGCGGCCCGATGGTGGACCAGCGGGCCGTGATCGACGGCGGGTTCCAGGAACTGGTCCGCCTCGGTGAGCTGCCCGCCAGCGACTCCGACATCCAGGCGTCGCTGGGTGTGCTGGACAAGCAGATCGCGGTGTCCACGCCGAGCGGGACCGGCTACTACCGGTACGGCACCTCAGCCGCGGCGGGCAGCGCCGACGGTTACGGCGACTGCTACCAGCCGAGCCAGACATCCTGCAGCACCCCGGGCCAGCCGTGGCCGACGACTGACGTAGGCACCGGGCACCTGTGGCCGGTGCTGTCCGGGGAGCGGGCCGAGTCCGACCTCGCCACCGGGAACCGGGCCGGCGCATCGGCCCTGCTGGAGGCCATGGCGCAGTTCTCATCCGGGGTGGGACTGGTCCCCGAGCAGGCGTGGGAAGACCCGGACCTGGCCGCCTCGCCGTTCGGCAGCGACCCGACGACCGCGTCGATCGGCTTCACCGACGGTCAGGCCGCGGGCTCAGCGTCCCCGCTGACCTGGGCGCAGGCCCAGGAGGCCCGGCTCATCCTGTCCGTCGGGGCGGGGCACACCCTGGAGACCCCGTCGGTGACCACCCAGCGGTACGTGGCGCACACCCCGCCGGGCGCGATCGCGGTGACACTGACCGCTCCTGCCTCCGGCTCGGCGGTCACCACCCCGACCACGGCGGTGACCGGGACCACGGTGGCCGGCGCGAAGGTCGTGGTCGAGTCCCTGGACACCACGACGGGCACGCCGTCCGCGATCGGCACCGCGGTGGCGGCGTCGGACGGGTCGTTCTCGGTCACCGTGCCAGTCGGTTTCGGTGACAGCGTGCTGACCGTGTCGGCCACCGCGTCCGGCAACCGGACCGGGTACGCGCAGACCGCCGTGACCAGCAGCGTGACCAGCGGAACGACCGTGCTGGACGTCACCGACCCGACCGGCGATGACAACGGCCCGGGCACCTACCAGTACCCGACCGACAGCAACTTCCACGCTGGCGCGTTCGACCTGACCGACTTCAAGGTGATCAGCGACGGCACGACCGTGTACCTGCAGGCCACGCTGGCCAATCTGGACCCGACATTCGGATCCCCGCTGGGCGCGCAACTGCTCGACGTGTACGTGCACACTCCCGGCGCGGCGACCACCTCGACCGCGGCCCCGTTCACGTCGCGCAACTACACGATCGCTCCCGCCAGCGCGTGGAGCGAGATGATTGAGGCGCAGGGATTCGCGTCCCCGATCTGGCAGGATGCCTCCGGCAATTCGCTGGGCACCGCGTTCGTGGCGGCCTCACCGACCAGCAAGACCATCACGATCGGGCTGCCGGAGGCCGCGTTCGGCACGCCTACGTCAGGATGGTCCGTGGCCGTGGTGCTGACCGGCCAGGACGGGTTCAGCTCCGATCAGGCACGCTCTTTCGCCGCGACACCGCAGCCGTTCCAGTTCGGCGTCTGCGCGAGCGGCGGCGGCAGCCCGATCTGCTCGGCGAACCCGGGCACCGTGCCCAAGGCGGTGGACGTGATCACGCCGTCCGGGGTGTCCCAGGCCACCGAGCTTGACCCGACCCTCGGCCCGGTCGTCATCCAAGGAGTTCCGGTGCCGTGAGACACGCTGATGAGCGGGACCGCCAAGCACGTCTGCGGGCCATGGCAGCGGCCTTAGGCATGCTGCGCGCAGTCCCACGACAGACGTGACGAGCTACCGGGCATTCGCCTGGGCCGCAACCGGCAGGAACAGCCATCCCCGGGCGCTGCCGCGGGCGGTGCGGGCCGCGACGATCAGCCAGGCCGCGACCAGCGCGCAGTAGAACAGGACCGCCGCGACCCGGAACATGTCCGACCCGGTATGGGCGGCCAGCGCGGTTGTGCCGGTGACGCAGGTGCCGACCGGGAAGGTGAACGACCACCAGGTCAGCGAGAACGGCAGGTGCTCCCGCGCGGTCCGGATGGTGATCGCCGACGCGATGGCGGCCCAGAGCAGGGCGAAGCCCAAGACCGGTACGCCGTAGACAATCCCGGCCACCTTCAGGCCCGCGGCGTACGGCGGCGGCAGCGCATCGTGGGCGACGCCGCCGAGCAGGTTCGCCGCGGTGATCGACTGGCCGAGCGGGCCCAGCACGATCCACAGGGTCGGCACCATCCGCGCGGGGCCGACCTGGTGGGCGGCCAGCCGGCCCCAGATCAGCGTGATGATGACCAGCGACGCCAGCAGGCTGATGCCGAACATCGCATAACACGACAGCAGCAAGCTGAGCCGGGGCTGCCCGGCGGGCGCGTACGGGACGAGCAGCGCCCCGGTCGCCGCCGACACCATCGGCGGCACGACCGGCATCAGCCAGCCACCGAAGGCAGCATCGGGGCGCACCACGTGCCGGGTGAACGTCAGGTACGGCACGGTCACCGCGACGATCAGGCCGAGGATGGTGCCCGCGAACCAGAGCGCCCAGTCGGCGTCGATCGCGGCACGCAGCCCGATGACGTGCCGGCCCAGCAGCAGGGTGCCCGCCCCGACGGTCAGCATGGCCATCGGCGGCGCGCCGTAGAAGTGCGCCATCACCGGGTCGCTGGCGTGCTTCCGGGCGGTGTCGCGGTAGCGCAGCCAGTGCACGGCGGTGGCGGCGGTGAGCGCGACCAGCAATGCGGCGGCCAGCGCCCAGATGGTGGTGGCGGCCACCCGCATCCCCGGGAACTGGTCCGGGAGGGACGCGGCCGCGACGGCCACGATCCCGGTGCCCATGATCGACGCGTACCAGTTCGGGGTGATGTTCGCGAAGATCTGCCCCGGACGCTCCAGGTCCGTGAACAGTCCCCACCTGGTGAACACGCTGCGGCCCGCGGTGAACCCGCCGTGGCCAGCGGGGGCCCGCTGCTGCACTGGGCCCACCCGACTGCCGGTCGTGGTCATGAATCCACCGTCGCAGCGCAGGCCAGCCACTGGTAGCCGTCCTGCCCTTGCCCCGTTACAAGCCGGCCTTGTATCTCAGTTAACCTGGATGTATGCCGCTGAGCAGCCATATCCCGGAACTCTCCGCGCTCGAGGTGCTGCTTACCGTGGCCCGGACCGGCAGCCTGAACAGCGCCGCCCGCGAGATCGGCGTGAGCCAGCAGGCGGTATCCGCGCGCATCCGCAGCATCGAATCGCAGACCGGCGTCACCCTGCTGACCCGCAGCGCGCGGGGGTCAAGCCTGACCCCCGGCGGCGTCGTCATCGCGGAATGGGCGGCCCGGCTGCTGGACGTGGCCGCCGAACTCGACGCGGGGATCGCCGCGCTGCGACACGACCGGCGGCACCGGCTGCGGGTCAGCGCCAGCCTGACCATCGCCGAACTGCTGCTGCCCGGATGGCTGGTGTCGTTCCGCGCGGGCACGCAGCGGCCCGGCAGCCCAGGTGCCGAGATCGTGCTGACGGCCGCGAACAGCGACACTGTCATCGCGCACGTCGCTGACGGCAGCGCCGACATCGGCTTCGTCGAGGGCCCACGGCTGCCGTCGTCCCTGCGCAGCAGGGTCATCGGGCATGACCGGCTCACGGTGGTCGTGCCGCCAGCACACCCCTGGGCCCGGCGCCGGGCCGTGACCGCGGCCGAACTCGCGGATACGCCACTGGTCAGCCGGGAAGAGGGCTCGGGCACCCGGGACGTGCTGACCGCTGGGCTGATGGCGGCGCTCGGCCCGGGGATGCGCCAGGCCCCGGTGGCGCTGTCCCTGTCCACGACGTCCGCGATACGCGCCGCCGTGATCGCCGGCGCGGCGCCGGCGGTGCTGAGCGAACTGGCGGTCGCGGACGACCTGGCCAGCGGGCGGCTGGTCCGGGTAGACGTGCCCGGGCTGGATCTGCGCCGCACGCTACGCGCGGTCTGGCGCGGCACGAAGGCGCCGCCCGCCGGGGCCGCCCGCGACCTGATCGCCGACATCCTCAGCCGCCCCACCTCATGACAGGCAGGGCGGCCTGAGGTAGACCTTCGGTCAGTTGGCTGAGGTGGCGGGGTGCGGGCCGGTGGCGCGCAGCACGTGAGTGACCCGGTCGGCCGCGGCGGCGTGCGTCATGGGCATCCTTTCCTGGGGCCAATTTGTTTCGCCAGCTTGGCGGCCTGGAATACGCTCTGGAAGGGGACGAGCACGCACCGCGCATGGGTCAGGGCGCGGCCGGGTGCCGTCAGGAAAACCAGGTGCGGCGTAAGGACCTCAAATGGCCCGTGACAGCCAGGTAAGCGCACTGGGAATGTTCTCCGGGGAACTTCGGCGGGCCCGCGCGAGCGCGGGCCTGACCCAGGACCAACTGGCCGAGAAGATTGCCTACAGCCCGTTGCTAGTGGCGCACGTGGAGACCGGCAGCCGGGCCCCCAGCGTTGACTTCGCGCGCCGGGCCGATGACGTGCTGCGGACCGGCGGGCTGCTCAGCCGCCTGCAGCCGCTGGTGCGCAGCGAGGCCTACCCGGCCTGGTTCCGGGACTGGGTGGAGATCGAACGCGAAGCGACCTCGCTGCGCTGGTTCGAGCCGCTGCTCATCCCCGGGCTGCTGCAGACCGAGGAGTACGCGCGGGCGGTACTGGAGGCGGCGAACCCCGCGTCCGGCGATGACGAGATCAGCCGCCTGGTCAGCGCCCGGCTGGACCGGCAGGCCATCCTCACCCAGGACGAGCCGCCGCTGCTGTGGGTGATCATCGACGAGGGCGTGCTGACCCGGCCGGTCGGCGGCCGCCAGGTGATGCGGGAGCAGGTCGATCACCTGATCGAGGCGTCCCGGCAGCCCAGGATCGTGATGCAGGTGGTCCCGGTCGGCTCCGGCGCGCATCCCGGGCTGGCCGGTCAGTTCGCCATAGCGAGTTTCGACGGGTCACCCGATGTGGCCTATCTCGACAATGCGCTGGCCGGGCAGATAGTCGAGCGGCCCGCGGACGTTTCCCGCGTCGCGTTGCTCTACGACATACTGAAAGCGGAGGCCCTGGCCCCGCGCGCCTCCATTGATCTGGTGAGGAAGGCAATCGAGACATGGACCTGACCCGCGCCTGCTGGCGCAAGTCCTCATCCAGCAGCGGGAACGGCGGCGCCTGTGTCGAGGTCGCGGTCGTGGCCGGCGCCACGGAGGGCGGCGGCCGGGTGATCGCTGTGCGGGACAGCAAGGACCCGGGCGGACCCGCGCTGATCTTCACCCCCGCCGAGTGGATCGCGTTCACCGCCGGGACCCGCGACGGCCAGTTCGACCTGGCCTGACGCAGCACTGTCCGCTACAGCGGGGCCGTGCCGCAGCAGCAGCACATACCCGCTACGGTGCGCCGCTCGGCCTCAGTGGAGTCATGGCCGCGCGGTGCAGCAGCGCCACCACCTCCTCATCACTTGTCTGCGAGAAGTCGTCGTACCACTGGCCGATGGCCATGAACCGGTCCGGCGCCTCCAGGCAGGCAACCTCGTCGGCTTCGGATGACAGCACCGGGATCACCGCCCGGGGGGCGACCGGAACCGCGACCACCACCCGCGCCGCGCCCTGTGCCCTGGCCACCTGGCAGGCGGCCAGGGCGGTCGACCCGGTGGCGATGCCGTCGTCCACGATGACCGCGGTCCGCCCGGTCAGCGGCGCGCGCGGCTGGTCCCCCCGGAAGCGCCTAGCCCGCCGGTCAAGCTCGATCCGCTCGGCCTGCTCCACCCTGGTGAACTCGGCCTCGGTGACGTGCTCTCCGATGACGACATTCTGATTGATGATGCGGACGCCGTCCTCGCCGATCGCGCCCATCGCCAGCTCGGGCTGGGTGGGCAGGCCGAGCTTGCGCACCACGATCACGTCCAGGGGCGCGCCGAGAACCCGGGCCACCTCGAAGGCGACCGGGATCCCGCCTCGGGGCAGGCCGAGCACGGCGACGTCCGTGCCCTGAAGGTGCGTCAACTGGCCGGCCAGCCGCCGTCCCGCATCGGCGCGGTCCAGGAACGGCATGATCCCCACCCCCTCGCGGACGGGGCCAGTGTGCGCCGCATGCCGGGTCAGCCACCAGGGCCGATGGTCCCGCGCTCCGGCCCGGCCGCCGTCCCCTGGAAGCCTGTCCCGGGAAAGCGGCCAGGAAACCGGTCCGGCCGCAGGCCAGGAAGCCACCCGGCCAGCAGCGCAGGCGGTTCAGGCGGACAGCGAGGTGAGGAGCCGGCGGGTGCGGACGGCATCGTCGCCGCGGGCGTACTCGCCCGCCACGAAGTCGGTGACACCAGCCTCGGCCAGGGCGGTGATCTGGGCGGCGACGGCATCCTCGTCGCCGACGATGGCCACATCGGCGGGGCCGGCCGCGCCCTCGCGGTCGAGCATGGCGCGATAGGACGGCAGTTCGCCGTAGATCGCGAACACCTTGGCCGCGCGGTCCCGGGCACCGTCTGGGTCGCTGGTGACACACACCGGCAGGATGCACACCACCCGGGGGCTGGGCCGGCCGGCCGCCTTGGCCGCCGCCGTGATCTCCGGCACGATGTAATCGCGGACGGTGGCGGGCCCGGTCATCCACAGCACGGTGCCCTCGGTCTGCTCCCCGGCCAGCCGCAGCATCCGCGGGCCCAGCGCGGCGAGCAGCAGCGGCACCCGGCCCGGTGCGGGGGTGCTCAGCCCGATATGCCCGCTCAGCGTCTCGCCGCGGAACGCGGCGGGCTGGCCGTCCAGCAGCGGCAGCAGCACCGCCAGGTACTCCCGCATGTGCCTGGCCGGCTGGCTGAAGTCGTAGCCGTACATGTCGTCGATGACGATCTTGTGCGACAGCCCGATGCCGAGGGTCAGCCGCCCGCCGGTCGCCGCGGCCACGGTCAGCGCCTGCTGGGCGAGGACCGCCGGATGACGCGGGTAGCTCGGCACCACCGCCGTGCCGAGCTCGATTCCCGGCACCTGGCTGCCCACCACGGCCAATGCGGTCAGTGCGTCCAGCCCGAAGATGTTATTCATCCACGCCGAGGCGAAGCCGTCGTCGGCAGCACGCTGCAACTCTGCGTGCAGGCTGCTGAAAGGGTCTGGGCCGGTGGGCTCGGTAAGGGACGCGCCAATCCGCATAGCTAACCTCCGCTGCCGCCTGCGTGGACTCACCTATTGTGCCGTCCCTGGCCCGGCTCAGCAGCAGCCACGCGGACAGGCCGAGCGGGTAGACGAAGTAGCCGAACCGGCTGGCAGGCGCAAACATGATCATGAGAGTCAGCCCGGTGACCAGCCGCCAGCCCGCCGGGCGGCAGTCCAGTGGCGCCCAGAGGACCAGGGACGCCGCCACGGCGAGCCCGGCCATCGCGACCAGCGCGATGGCGACCCAGTGCCCGCCGCCCCACGCCTGGGCGATCAGGTGCCCGGGCAGCACGCTGGCCGCCGGGCTCTTGATCTTGGTCAGCCCGAGCGGGAACAGGACCGTGTTGACCGCCATGGCACCCGGCTGCCGGGCCAGCACCGGCCCGTCGGCGACTCCCGCCACGCCCAGCGCGGCCGCCGCGAACCAGATCGCGGCACGCCGCCCGTCCCGCGCGGCGACCAGGGCCAGCGCCACGGCCAGGGCCGGCCAGGCGGTGGCCTTCATGGCCGCGGCCAGGCCGAGGACCAGCCCGGCCGCCACCGGCCGGGGCCTGGCCAGCAGCGCGAGGCCGAGGCCGATGAGGGCGAGCACCGGCAGGTCATCCCCGCCGGTCGAGAGCGGGTAAGCGATCAGCGGGGAGGCCGTGATCAGGGCGGTCCACCGCCAGGCGTGCGGCACGGAACTCACCGACAGGGCGCAGCCGAACGCGATCACGAATACCACGCCGAACCACAATCGGGGATCGGTGAGCAACCCTCCGCCGAGGAGCGCGTGCGGCAGGCCGAACACCGCGAGCGCGGGCAGGTAGGGGTTGTACGCGTTGAATGCGTGCGCGGCGGCCAGCGCGGCCGGGCCCTGGTACGGCGAGCCGTGCTGCAGCAAGAGAGCGGCCGAGCGGAGGATCACGGCGATCTCCGGCTGCCCCGCGCCGGTCACCGCCATCCAGGTCAGCGGCGCGATCAGGGCACCGGCGATGCTGATCGCGACGGCGAGCCCCATCCCATGCCGCCGCCAGGCGGCCACCGCGATGGCGGCCGCGCCGTACCCGCCGGCCGCGAGCGTCCCCCAGCACCGTTGCGGCGGATTCGCGCTGATCAGAGCCACCCCGCCGGCGAAGATCGCGCAGGCCGCGAAGATCGCGGCGACCTGTTCCCGCCGGAACGCGGCGAGCGGCGCCGCGGCATGACCGGGGACCAGGTTGCCGCCACCGGGCCGCGGGCGGGTCAGCTCTAGCGTCATGATCCGACGCTATGAGGCAGCGGCCGGGCCGGTCGTCATGCCGCAGGGTGATCTCTCGCCTCATCCGTCGGCTGACCGCTCCGCCCGGGGTATGACATCGCGAGCCGGACCAGGCTCGACGGGCGGCATGTGTGGACGCGGGGCGCTGCTCGGTCAGCAGATTTCGTCCCCGAACCGGTCAGCGGGTGTGCGGAGTGAGGGTCACCCCTGAGGGGCAGTGGGTCGCTTGCGGCCGGCCGAGTAGGCGGCCATCAGAGTGCGTGCCGTCTCGGGTGGCAGTGGCTTGACCGCCTCGCGCATCGTCACCCCGGACGCACGCGCCGCGCGGGGGGCGAGCCACCCGGCCACCAGATCCGGGCGGCGCCGGCCGGTGTCCCGCAGCACCCAGCCGATCGCCTTGCGGATGAAGAACTCCCGTTCCGCCAGCATCGAATCGGCATAACGCCCGAAGCGCTCGAAGTCACCATCGCCCCGGCGCAGCGGGCCGAGCAGCGCGAGCAGCGCCGACCGGCGGATCCAGAAGTCGTCATCGGCCGCCCAGCGGTCCAGCGTGGCCCCCAGTTCGCCGTACCGCTCGACCAGGCTGCCCATCACCTTCCCGGCCAGGTCATCCACCAGCGCCCAGGTGCCGGCCTGGCGGATCAGCCGCTCGACGAGCACGGCGTCACCGGCCCGCAGCTCGCCAGCGTGCCTGGTGAGCAGGATCAGCGCCGCCAGCCGGCCCTCGAACAGCGGCCGGTTCCACATCTGCCCGGACCCCGCGAGGACGTCCTCGCGGGACAGCGAGCGCCCGCGGGTCACCTCGCCGAGGATCTGCCGGATCTGCGGCATCGTGACGCCGCAGAACTCCATGCTGCTCTTGAGGTACGCCTTCGCGCCCACCGCGCGGGCCGGCGTGCCGGCCTCGCGCAGCCGCTGCTCCACCTCCGCGGCCAGGTCCCCGGCCAGCACGTCAGGCCGCCTGCGCGTAGGCGACGGCGACCTCGGCGGCCAGCGCCGCGTTGTCGGCGATGAGCTGCCGGTTGACCTCGATGCTGCGCCCTCCGCTCAATTCATGCACCAGAGCCAGCACGGCGGGCGTGACCGACTGCCCCGTCACACCGGCATCCCGGACCCGGCTGACCGCTTCGGCCAGGATGGGCTCGATGTCCAGGGCCGGCTCCGGGGGGCGGGCCAGCAGCAACCCGGATGATCCGTTGAGCTGCCAATGGGCAGTGGCTATGGCGGCCACCTCGGTGCTCGTGGTGACCATCGCGGAGGTGGCCGGGCCGCCGCGGGCGCTGTAAAACAGCGGGAGGGTCGGCGTGCGCCAGCCGAGGACCGGGACGCCGAGGGTCTCCAGCAACTCGGCGGTGGCGCCGACATCAAGGATCGACTTGGCCCCCGAGGAGACGACAACCGCCGCCGTCCGGGCGATCTGCGGCAGGTCAGCCGAGATGTCCAGGCTCTGCGCGAAACCACGGTGCACCCCGCCGGTCCCGCCGGTGGCCATGAACCGGATGCCAGCGGCCCGGCAGGCGGCCAGGGTGCCACCGACCGTGGTGGCGCCGAGCGCGCCCTGCACAATGCAGGCGGCCAGGTCACGCGCGCCGACTTTGCGCGCCGAGGTGCCCGCGGCGGCGAACCGGTCCAGTTCCGCGGCGGCCAGCCCGACCCGGAGCACGCCGTCCAGCACCCCGACCGTGGCCGGGACGGCGCCGGCCTCGCGGACCCGCGCCTCAGCCTCCTGGGCCGCCGCCCGGCCGCGTCCCTCGGAGAAGCCGTGCGAGACCAGCGTCGTTTCCAGCGCCACCACCGGGTGGCCTGCGGCGAGCGCCGCGGCGACCTCCCCGGCCAGTTGCGGCATGACCATCACGGCATCGCTCCCATCTTCGCCACCGCCCGGGCGGCGGCGGCCAGGCCGAGGGTGACCCCGCCGAGCAGGTACCCGGCGGCGAACGCGTCGCCGGCGCCGGTCGAGTCCACCGCCGTGGCCGGGTGGGCGGCGTGCACCCGGCCGCCGGCCCGCACGCCCCCCGGGCCGAGCTTCACCACCAGGTCAGATCCGGGCAGGTCGCCGATGAGCGCCGCCTCCGCCGCATTGCCGAACACGGTCGCCGGGCGCAGCCTGGCGAGCAGCGCGCGGAACCGATCGACACCGTACTCGGTCAACACGGCCGTTGACGACAAGTCGATGCTCAGCCGGGGCAGCCGGGCCGCGGCGGCCAGCGCGGCGCCGGCCACCGGCTCGCGGACCAGGCTGTAGGCGGGCAGGTGCAAGCTGGTGCAGCCGTCCAGCCATTCGTCCGCGAGGGTGCTCGCGGCCAGCAGCGGGCCGACGCCGCGGTCGGTCAGCATCGACCGGGACACCCCGCTGTCCGACAGCGACACCACCACCCCGGTATGGCCGTCGATGACCGGTCCGGCGAGCTCTACCCCGCGGCGCGCGAGGTCGTCGGCTATCAGCCGACTGGCCGGATCCGTTCCCCGGGCCGCGATCAGCCGGGCGCGGCCGCCGAGCGCGGTGATCCACGCGGCGACGTTGGCCGCCTGGCCGCCGGCCCCGACCGAGATGCGCGAAGGAGTGTCGGTCTCCTCCGCGACCGGCCCGGACGGGCAGACGATGACGTCGAGATTGGCGTCGCCCAGGACACAGATCACGCGTGTTCTCCCCTGCGGGACGGCGGCGTGCGGGCTGCCGGCCGGCAGGGCTGTCCGCGCTGGTCCCCGGCCCGACGTTACCGACCCAGGATGCGCTGCCCCCAGGCGGGACGCGACTACGCTGGGCGCTCGTGGGCTCCGGCGGGAGGAGCCCGGCACGGGAGGCCGCGATGCCGCTGTTCGGGAGCAACACCCCCCAGGCCACCGGGACCTGGGAGCCAACGGCGGCGGACAGCCGCCTGGCCCAGACGGCCGGCGCCACCCCGGGCGGTGTCTTCACCTCGGACCTGTCGGTCTCCGAGTACGTGCTGCTCGGCGAAGCCGGGTTCGAGCCGCTGGGATTCGTGGTCGGATCATCGATCTACCACATCGGCCTCCAGGTGGGACGCTGGTCCCAGAACGCCGAACTGGAACGGCTCACCCAGGCCATGTACAACGCCCGCGAACTCGCCATGTCACGGATGCGCGCCGAGGCGGACCACCTTGGCGCCGATGGCATTGTCGGGGTCGAACTGCGCATGCAGATGTATGTCTGGGGCCAGGAGGTCCTCGAGTTCGTGGCGACCGGCACCGCGGTCAAGGCCGAGGCCGGCCAGGGCCTGCACCGGGCACCTGACGGGCGGGCGTTCACCTCGGACCTGTCCGCCCAGGACTTCTTCCGCCTGCTCACCGCGGGCGCGGTGCCGGTGGCGTTCGTACTCGGCACCTGCGTCTACCACATCGCGCACCAGTCGGCCATGCAGGCGCTGCGGCAGTCTGGCCAGAACCAGGAGATGATCCAGTTCACCCAGGGCATCTACGAGGCACGGGAGCTGGCGCTGGCCCGGATGCAGGTCGAGGCGACCGACGCCCAGTCCTCGGGAATCGTCGGCGTGAGCGTCGCGGTCTCCAACCACGTGTGGGGCGAGCACGCGACCGAGTTCCTGGCCACGGGCACCGCCATCCGCCGGCTCGCCGACGAGCACCGGCTGCCCAAGCCCGCCCACAAGCCTTACTTCACGCTCGGCCTCGACTTCTGACCGGCCGAGTGCTGACCTGGCCGTTACATTCTCAGGTCACTCGAAGTTGGTTATCTGTTTGTCTATCGAAAACGCCATGTTTACGCTACTTTAACTCCCTAAAGCAGTACGGGGGGGACAACATGGCTGTTCAGGCTGTACATCAGCGTTTGTCGCTGCGGGGGCGGCGGCTGGCCGTGAGTATAGCGGCCGCTGTTTTCACCGCCATAGCCATCGCGGGCGCCCCCGCGGCCCAGGCGAGTGCCGCCTTCAACGCCCACCTCACCCGGGCTCCGTACCTGACCGACCTGGTCGCCCTGCACGTGAACGTGAACTGGGCCACTGATCAGTCGGCCACGACCGGGTCGCTCCAGTGGGGCCCGGTGACCGGCGGGACCTGCACGCTGTCGAACACCATGACCGCCGCGCGCAACGCGTCGTCGATCACGGTGGGGACGGTCAAGGAATACCAGTGGAAAGCGGCGCTGACCCTGCCGGGCCAGGGCAGCTACTGCTACCGGCCACTGCTGGCCGGCACTGACCTGCTGGCCAGCAACCCGTCGCCCCAGTTCACCACCCAGGCCGCGGCCGGAGACAACACCCCGTTCACCTTCGATGTGTTCGGTGACTGGGGCCAGGTGGACGCCAACGGCAACAGCCCGGACATGACCAACCTGTTCGCGCAGGTCGCGGCCAGCGGCGCCCGGTTCGCGGTCACCGTCGGCGACAACGGGTACAACTCGGGCAGCCAGACCAACTACGGCGACCTGCAGCAGACCGGCGCGGACACCAGCGCCATCTTCGGGCCGACCTTCTGGACGGTGGCGGGCAGCAGCATCCCGCTGTTCACCGCGGTCGGCAACCATGGCCTCAGCGGCACCTCGCACACCGACATCACCACCTGGACCGAGGATCAGGCGGTCTCCAGCTCGGGTGGCAGTTACGCGAACGGCGTGTACAACTGCTGCGGCGGGACCACCGCCAACTACGGGAACGAGTGGTACGCGTTCAACGCAGGCTCGGCCCGGTTCTACGTCCTCGACTCGGCCTGGGGCGACACCAACGGCGGCACCTCCACCCCCTACGGGCAGGACTACGCCAACCACTTCTCGCCGACCTCGGCGGAATACCAGTGGCTGCTGGCCGACCTGCAGGCCCACCCGGGCACGCTGAAATTCGCCTTCATGCACTACCCCTGGTACTCCGCCAACTCGTCGCAGACCTCGGACACCTTCATGACCTCGGTGCAGCCGGGAGCCGCCTCGAGCATCGAGAGCCTGCTCGGCCAGAACGGCGTCAAGATCGTGTTCAACGGGCACGCGCACATCTACCAGCGGAACAACCCCAGCGCACCCGGCATGCCGGTCACCTACGTCACCGGCGGCGGCGGGGCCACCCTGGAGCCGGTCACGCTCTGCGGCAGCCCCACGGCCTACGCCATCGGCTGGTCGCCGACCAAGCTCAAGGGCTATGCCTGCGGATCGGCTACCGCGCCGACATCAGCCAGCCAGGTGTTCCACTTCCTGAAGGTCACCGTGGCCGGGTCCACGGTGACGGTCACGCCCACCGATGAGAACGGGCACACCTTCGACGTCCAGACCTACACCTAC